>JAQUEZ010000541.1 GCA_028684915.1 Desulfobulbus sp. | reverse complement strand
GCAGTGCAACGATTCTGCATCTCCTCGAGGAATTGAACGCAACGCGAACGACGTTTCCAGGCACCGACCTCCGCCTGTTTTACGAATTGGTATCGTAGCAAAATCTCTCGAGATCAGGAGTTCTGATAGAAGTATAAAATTATTTGCGCTGGGCTTTTTCAACTGATGCGTTTTAGCCGTTTAATTCGCAGAACCTATCTTTTTGTTAAAACCAGGACCAATGAAGGTGTGAAATCAAAATCTTGTGAATGTGAGGAGGTGTCAACATGAAGAAAACTTTCAGAACCACGGCAATAGTTGCAGCCATGTTTTTAGGGATCTGCACAGTTGCACTTGATGCTCACAGTGCCACCGACACATCTAATTCAGCAGATACCATGATGGATGAATATGAAATGGGTCCCGGCATGATGGGGTATGGTTATGGCCATATGATGGGCCGTGGCGGCATGATGGGTTACGGCGGTGGCATGGGGATGATGTATAAATTGACCCCTGAACAGCGCGAACAATTCTATAACGAGACAAAAGAATTGCGTAAAAAAATGTATGACCTCAGATTCGAATACATGGAAGCGATGCACGATCCTAAATCCTCGCCTCAGGATCTGGCCAAGATAGAGAAAGAGATGCTTGAAACCAAGGTAAAAATGCTGGATAAAATGAATTCAATGAAACTCAAATAAACTTTTATGGTTATACGATACTGGGGGGCTAGCATTTCTCTATCCTATAGCCCTCCTGTGTCAAAATGTCGGCAGAGCAATTCCGCTCAAAAATAGCCAATCAACTGGCATCTGAACATCTATCTCTCTAAAAAAATTCCCCAGCCAGCATCAGCCAACCGGGGAACGATATGGGAATTGTTGTGCTTGCGTTGGTATCTCACAATCGCCTACTCGATTCTCTTCTCAGACTGGTCAAGGATATCGTATCAGCACCACTACTTCTCATCTGGAATAACTTCAAGCCCTGCCTACACAAATCAGATTGAGACTACCGATATCCATCTTAATCGTGCCTTGATTTTGTCCAAGAAATCGGGGCTACATCTAGAAGATTCCCAAAGAAAAAACGTACAAATGTGGCGATTAATTTTGATCACGGCTTTACACGTTTAGGTCGTGCGAAAAGTAGATTACCCAAACGCCCGGATGCTCGCTGTCAGTTTGTCCAGATCAACTCGACGTTCAAACAGAGGCCGTTGGTCTTGGGCGTAGGCCGCGAGTTGCTCTTCGAAAACAGGTTTTTCTCGGCGGTAGAAAATACCCAGGTACATCGGCTCCTCTTCGCAGGCCCGGGCAAAGGCCTGATTCCTATCGCTGGGATCATGGTCTTTGGGGAGTGGCTTGGTATGCTCAGCGAACCACTGGTAGGTATTGAGTTTGTTAAAGGTGACACAAGGTTGGAGAATATCCACCAAGGCATAACCGCGATGCTCGATAGCTGCCTTGAGGATTGCCCGAGTTGCCTCGGGGTTACCGACATAGGCCCGAGCGACAAAGGAGGCATTAAGGGCAATAGCCACCGAGAGCGGATTGAAGGGCTCGGCAAGAACCCCGTTGACCTGTAAGGGGGTCACAAATCCCTGGCGGCTGGTGGGAGAGGCCTGCCCCTTGGTCAGACCATACACCATATTGTTATGGACGATGTTGGTAAGATTCGGGTTGCGGCGGATGCAATGGAGAAAATGATTGCCCCCCTCGCCATACATGTCGCCATCGCCGCTTTCAGCTATGACTGTCAGGCGAGGGTTGCTCATTTTGATAGCGGTGGCAGGTGGCAGGGCTCGGCCATGCAGTCCATTAAAAAAGTGCGCGTTGCAATATTGCGGAATCTTGGCCGCCTGGCCAATACCCGAAACGAGAACCGTCTGTAAGGGATCAAGGTCCAACTCGGTCAAGGTGTCGCCAAGGATTTTAAGGATACCATGATTTCCGCATCCAGGGCACCAGGCAATGTCACAGTCCCGTTTGATCCAGGTATCCTGACTCATCTGTTTACCTCCTTTTGCAACAGGTCGATTACTTCATCGACACTAAAGGCCAGTCCATTATACTTCAGCCATTGGTCCGCGATGGTACATCCGGTTTCTGCGCGTAACAGTCGTGCAAATTGGCCGGTGGCATTGTTTTCTACAACAATAATTCGCTCCGCTCTCTGCAGGTAAGCATCTACACCATCCGGTAGGGGGTAAACCTGGATGCAGTGGAGAAAGGCTGTGTCTGCAGGAGCAATCTTACCAAGAGCTTCACTGATTGCAGGCCCGGTTGAACCCCAGGCGACAAGTAAGCAACGATAATTGTCCGGTCCATATAAGCGGGGCTGTATGGCGAGTCTAGTACGCAACAATTCCGCTTTGGCCATGCGTTTGTCGACCATGGCAATCCTGGTAACGAAATCCTCGGTTATCCTGCCTTGAGTATCATGTTCATCACTATCGACACAGACCAATCCTTCTCCATACCCAGGAATCCCTCGAGGGGAAATCCCATTGTCGGAATAGGCATAACGCTCATAGTCCGGCATGGTCGCAATGATCTGGGGGCGCGGAGGTTCTTGGGGCAGTGGGAATGGGGCGAGGTCGTAAAGAG
>JAQUEZ010000204.1 GCA_028684915.1 Desulfobulbus sp. | reverse complement strand
CCAGCTCAAGGGAAGAGAAACAGTCCGTGCCGGGATATCCCACTCCTCGAATCCGGCGATCTCCTGCTCAAGCGTCTCCAAGAGGTGCAGCAACTCGGTCAGCGGCAAAATCCGATTATCGTAATGCAGTTGCAGTGAACGGATACCCGGCGTGATATCGATGATACCGGTGAGCTGCCGTTTCTCCATCGCCAGCATTAGGGCATGCACATGGAGCCGCAAACGAAGATCGAGCTCAAGCTCACCATATTCGATCAGCAGATACTTGTCCCCGGCCCGCCGATAGACCACCTTGTCCCCATGATGGCGGGCCTCGGCAAGAATGGCCGGTTCCAATTCGGACTGCTGATCACCCGGGCTCAGTTCCAGAGGGCAAGCAAGGCTATGAATGTAGGTTTCTTGCCGGGATTCCAGCTCTTCGGCCTTCTTGAGCGTGAGTCGTTTGAAACGAATGCGGTCACCGGGGCGTAACTGGCCCACCTTCCACAGTTCGGCCTGAACCACGGTCACTGGGCAGACAAAACCGCCGAGGCTCGGACCGTCCGGCCCAAGGATGACCGGCATGTCACCGGTAAAATCGACCGCGCCGATGGCATAGGCGTTATCGTGGATATTGGAGGGATGGAGACCGGCCTCACCTCCATCCGACCTCGCCCACTGCGGGCTGGGCCCGATGAGGCGGATGCCGGTACGCGAGGAGTTGTAATGTACCTCCCAGTCGGTGGCAAAAAAGCTCTCCATGTCGGTTTCGGTGAAGAAATCCGGGGCGCCATGAGGCCCATAGAGCACCCCGATCTCCCAGGTGGAGGGAAATTGCGGCCGGTGCGCAGGGGGCAATACTTGCGGTTCACGCACGATCTCGGTGCCGATGCGCAACACATCACCGGCCCTGAGACTGCGACCGGCATGTCCACCGAACTTACCCAGAGTAAAGGTTGCCCGACTCCCCATGTACGGGGGCACATCAAATCCACCGCGAATAGCAAGGTAGGCCCGTTGTCCCTCCTTGGCCACCTCCATCCTGAGCACAGACCCGGCCTGCACCGCAACCGGCTGAAAGCGTTCCACCGGCTTGCCATCCAGGGTGGCGTTCATATCGGCGCCGGTCAGTCCGATGACCGCGTCCACATGAAAGGTCAAGGTTGGGCCTTGCACGGTCATTTCCAGGGCTGGGGCCTCTTCACCGTTACCAACGATGCGGTTAGCCAACCGATGGTTGAGGCTATCCATCGGTCCGGAAGGCGGCACCCCGACCGCCCAATAGCCTTGCCGTCCGGGGTAATCCTGCACCGTGGTTTGCATGCCAGGGAGATCAACCGAGATGGTGGGCGCCTGGTAAACAAGCCCGTCGAGAACTCGGGTGGTGTATTGCCCCTGCACAAAGGCAGGCAAGGTAGCGATTTGACGCAGGAGCAGCAGGTTGGTTTCCAGTCCGGCAAGTCTGGTCTGGGCCAGAGCCCGTTGCAATGCTTGCACAGCGGCGTCCCGGTCCGGGCCGTGAACGATCAACTTCGCCAGGAGCGGATCGTAATAAGCACTAACCTCGGTTCCTCGAACCACCCAGCTCTCCAGACGAATGTCCTGGGGGAAGACAACCTCGGTGAGCACACCGGAGCTCGGCTGGTAGTTTTTGCCCGGATCCTCGGCATAGAGCCGGACCTCGATCGCCGCACCTTGCGGATTTTTGGTTGCAACGGCAAAATCCGGCTCAACGCCTGCGGCGAGTTCAACCATCCACTGCACCAGATCGACACCGTAGACCTCTTCGGTGACACAGTGCTCTACCTGCAGGCGGGTATTGACTTCAAGGAAATAGAAGGTGGCCGCATCGGCATCATAGACAAATTCCACCGTGCCCGCGGAACGGTAGCTGACCCCTTGGGCCAGTCGCTTGGCGGTCTGGTGCAGATCCTGGCGCAAGGCCTCGGAGAGTCCCGGCGCCGGGGTTTCCTCAACCACCTTTTGATTGCGCCGTTGCACCGAGCAATCCCGGTCGCCGAGTACCAACGCCCTGCCCTGCCCATCGCCAAAAATCTGCACCTCCACATGCCGGGCATGCTCGATGAACTTTTCCAAGTAGAGTGCGGTGTCGTTGAAGTTGTTTTCCGAAAGCCGCCGGATGCGGTCATAGGCCTCAAGCAGCTCTTGATCCGTAGAACAAAGGGCCATGCCAATACCACCGCCACCGGCGCTGCTCTTCAACATCACCGGATAGCCAATCAGCTGTGCCTGGGCTTGGGCCTCCTCGACGCTTGCCAGCAGGGGCGAGCCCGGCAACAAAGGCACCTCAAAGGTGGCGGCCAACATTCTCGCCCGGTGTTTGAGACCAAAATCGACCAACTGGAGGGCCGTGGGACCGATAAAGACAATCCCCTCCTCCTCACACCGGCGGCAGAACTCGGCATTCTCACTCAAGAAGCCATAGCCCGGATGAATAGCCTCGGCTCCGCACTCCCTGGCAATAGCCAGGATCTTTTCTCCGTCAAGATAGCTCTGCGCAGCCGGAGCCGACCCAATCAAGTAGGCCTCATCTGCTTCGAGCACGTGGCGGGCGTGGTCATCGACCTCGGAATATACGGCAACTGATCCAATCCCCATATTGCGAAGGGTGCGGAGGATACGGCAGGCAATCTCGCCTCTGTTGGCAACTAACACCTTGGTAAACATCGTTTTTCTTCCTTATTCGTATGCGGGCCAGATCCGGACTTCCACCGGGGTCGGGTTATAGGCATTGCAGGGATTGTTGAGTTGGGGGCAGTTGGAGATGAGGACGAGCACATCCATCTCCGCCCGCAACTCCACATATTTGTTAGCTTCGGAGATACCGTCCTCAAAGTTGGAACCACCCTCCGGATTGACCGGCACATTCATGAAAAAATTGATATTGCAGACCTGATCCCGCTTATCCATGCCCTGGCCCCAGTCCAGCAGAGCCTTGATAAAGATATCGCGGCAGGAGTGCATATAGCGCTTCTCCAAACCGTAACGGGCAGTATTGCTCTCGCAGGAGCAGGCACTGCCCAGGGTATCATGGCGGCCACAGGTATCGGCAACCACGGTGAGCATAACGTTGTTGTCGTTGGAACGGATCTCTGTACCAGTGGTGATATAGACGTTGGACTGCTCGCGCATGGTGTTGGCGGCGTTGTAGCGTTCCTCGGTACGGGTGGCATTGAAAAAGAGAGTGTCCACCGCCTGGTTGCCATGCAGGTCGGTGATACGCAGGATCTCACCTTTGTTGAGCGGATACATCCAGCCATCTCCTGCAGGGATGGCATAGGTATAACGAGCCTGCTCCGGATTGAGTGCACTTTGTTTCAGTGTCTGCTGCATGATCTTTCCTCGCGATCCAACAAGTTAGCAGTAATAGTCGGCGGTATTTATAAAGCCGCGTTCATTTTCCGGGCAGAACAGACGGCAGGGGTCATCACCCTTTGCCGGTGCACAGGGAAAAATCGTAATCCGCACCGGCTTACGCAGATAGGCAGGCGAGGGATTGAGCGGATGCATCCCAGCATCGAGCACGAGCAAGGTGTCCATCTCCGCCCGTAATTCGACAAAATCACCCGGCCGGGAATACGATTCCTGAAAGGCCAAATTGCCCTCCGCATCCACAGCAACTTTGCTGAAAAAATTGATGGTCTCGGTGAAATCCCGCCGCCCCAGGCCGTGCTTGGCCATCTCGATCAGGAGTGAATCGTAGCCATTACGGAAAAAATCGTTGTGCGCCTCCTGATACGTTTTTTGACCGAAACGTTTTTCGATCAGTGCTGCATCGGAAACCCCGCAAATCACGTCGTGCCACCCCAGGCTCTCATCGACAATCGACATGAGGATTCGTCCCATATCCGAGTAGATGCAATGGTATTTATGCAGGGAAGAAATATGTTGAATCTTCAACGTGTCCCCCATGTTGTAGCGCTCGCTGGTGTTGGCTCCGTTGTAGAACAGGGCCGAAACATTGGCCCCGCCTTCCATATCCTCGATGCGGATGGCGGTGCCCCGCTTGACGATGTGGGACCAGTTCCATCCACCGGCAACGACTTTTTCATACAAGACTGTTTTCTTCTCAGACTGATGCATCCTCTTCTCCTTTCGGACCATGAATGGGGGGCATGATGGTGGTGGTCAGCGCGATTTTGCAGCTCTCCACTCCCTTGCATGCCCGAATTTCTTGAACAATCGTGTTCAGGGTGCGCACCGGTCCCTGGACCTGCAACACCTCCAGTGAATGGTGATTTTCCAGCAGCACGTTGAGTGAGGAAATCACCGTGTCGATATGTTTGCGCTGGATCTGCACCAGTTGGGCGCGTAGCGTAGGCCGCGACTCGTCGTAGACCAGGGTAACGGTCCCGGCCATGATCTGGTCTCCCTGCTGGCGATGCATGTCGAGCAGACTGTTGCGAACCATCTGCGCCACGGCCTGGCTGCGGTTGAGGTAGATCCCCTCATCCACCAGTTGATCCAGTTCACGGGTCAGGCTGTCGGGCAGGGAAACGCTGATCCGTTGCACCTTGTCGGTTTTAATTTTCCGCTTCATTGGTTGTCGCACCTCGTGCTCCACTCCACCCTATTAAAAAATGTCATCCTGCACCTGCGTCAGCCGGATCATAGGCAGGCTGTCCTCGATCTCGCTCTCCGGATGAATGAGCTGCTCGATATGTTTTTTCGTTGCCAAAAATTCCGGGCTCAGGTGCTGCGCCGGTGAGCGGGGTTGTTCCACCGGGACCTCCACCATCTCACGCACCCGGCCAGGGTGGGCATCAAGAACCAGGATCCTGTCCGAGAGATACACAGCCTCATCCAGATCGTGGGTGATGAAGATGATGGTGATGTCGACGTTACGCCATATCTGCATCAGGTACGACTGCATCCTGGCCCGGGTCTGGGCATCAAGGGCACCAAAGGGTTCATCCATCAACAGCACCCGCGGTTGATTGGCCAGGGCCCTGGCAATGGCCACACGTTGCTTCATGCCGCCGGAAAGCTGGGAGGGATAGTGGTTGGCAAAGTCATCCAGCCCCACCATCTCAATCCACTGCAGGGCCTCGGATTCTGCTGTGGCCCGACCCTTGCCAGCAACCTCCAGGCCGAACATCACGTTCTTCTTCACCGTCAACCAGGGAAAAAGGGTGTAGCCCTGAAAGACCATGCCCCGCTCTGGCCCTGGTTCGGCAACCGGTCTCCCATCCAAAAGAACCCGGCCGGAGGTGGCCTGATCCAGCCCGGAAAGGATCCGGATAAGAGTCGATTTGCCGCAGCCGGAAGGACCAATCACCGAGAGGAATTCACGCCGATACGCCTTGAAGGAGACATTCTCCAGTGCGGTCACCTCCCCTTTTTCGGTTGAGAAGATACGACTGATACCCTCGGTCTCCATGATAACTTCGCGCTGTTTGAGGCGGATGAACCGATCAGCGACCTTTGGACTTTGCTGCTTATAACTCGGCAGTTCTATTGCGTGCATTGCGTTCTATTCTCTTTTGAACAAAGGTGAATGTCTCGTCCCAGGGGCCGGTGATCAACTCATGGAGAAACTGGAAAAATGCGCCGCGTTTACCCCCGTTCCACACGAAAATATTGCGTCCGATCCAGGCCAGAAACATATCCGTTCCCAGGCCGATCACGCCGATGATGAGAATGGCGGCATAGACATTTTCATAGACCAGATACTTGGCCTGCTGGGTGATGAACCAGGTTATACCGGTACTGGTGCCGATGACCTCCGCCACGATCAGATAGGTCCAGGCCCAACCGAGCAGGATACGCATATCGAGAAAAACCGAGGGCGCAATTGCTGGCAGCACCACCTTGCGCAAGAGGGTTCCCCCCCTGGCGCCCAAAGTTTGGGCCGCCTCCAACAGAGACGGCGGCAATTGCCTGGTGGTGTTGGCGATCACCAGTACCTGCTGAAAAAAGGTGCCGATAAAGATAATCGCGATTTTGGGACCATCGTTGATCCCCAGAATAGCCACAGCCAGGGCACCGAAGACCGGAGCCGGCATGTAGCGGAAAAACTCGAAAAAGGGTTCAAACAATTTTGAAAAGAAACAAAACACGCCGCAAAAAATACCCAGGGGCACGCCGATCAACGAGGACAGGAGGAAGCCGTAAAAGACAACCCGGATACTGTGAGCCAGGCTCTGATGCAACCAGGGTTCACTTGGCCGACGCGGAGGGGTCTTGAAGGCTGTATAAACAGCCGCGAGCACCTTATGCGGCGGTGGCAGATACACCGGATTGACCCGAAAACCGGCAATTGATGCATCACCATTCTCCAGCAGTCGCTGGTTCTCCTGGGCAAAAATGTCCCGTTTGATAAGCTGCCCTTTCTCCAGATAGGGGCTCTCGCCCGGGTCGGTGATCTCCATCATCGGATGCCAGACAAAGGGCACATAGCTGACAACCGACCAAAGAACAATCGGGAGCACAAACGAGAACAACATCAGCACAGCCCGTTTTCTCGGCGGCAGAGCCTTCTGAATGATAAACCAGGGCATGGGAATTCTTCCTTTTGCTTACTTGCTCAGGGATTTGGTAAAAGAACTATCGATGGTTTTCTTTACCTTGACCGGCTCGGTATAGACCTTGTTGGCAACAAAAAAGGTATTCACATTTTCACTGGAACCATAGAGGCTGCCCATGCCGTCTGCCGGTTTGAATACCGCCAGGGCTTCCGGGAGGGTGAGAATTTTGGTGCCCAAAAGAAAGGGCTTGTACTCCTCGGGCTTGAGGTCGACGCGGGAGGATAAAATTTCAAGCATCTCCTTTTCATTGGCCGGGTTCTGCATGTAATCGACAACGTCATACCAGGCGGCAACCACCTTTTTCCAGTCCTCGTGGTGTTTCATCAAGGATCCGGGCGATACGGTCAGTGTATCGTAGATCAGACCGGGGGCATTGGCACTGGTGTAGACTGCGGTGGAACCGGGCACGAACTTTAAGGCCTGCCCAGAGTTGGGTTGCCAGGCAACAATGGCATCCACATCACCCGAGGCCAGTACCTGCGCGGTCTGGTGCGTAGGCACGTTGACCAGGATGACATCCTTATCCGTCATCCCGTTTTCCGTGAGCGCATTGATTAACAGCAGATGACTGACCACGCCGAGCTCCACGCCGATCTTTTTGCCTTTAAGATCCTTCACGGTTTTGATGCCCGGCTTGGCAACGATCTTATCGTTACCGTTGCTGAAATCGTTGACCAGGATCATGATATTTTTGGCCCCGGAGGCGGAGAGTACCAGGGCATCGCCGTTGGCAACGCAAACGGCATCAACCTTACCTGCGGCAAAGGCGTCCATGGAGGCCATGTACTCAAACCATTTCAACTCCACTTCGACGCCATGCTGTTTAAAAAATCCCTTTCGCTGAGCAATGTCCCAGGCTATCCACCCTGGCCAGTCGCTGTAGGCAATTTTCAGCGTTTCCGCGTAGATATTACATGAAACCGTCAACAGCATGACCACACCGAGCATAATTTTATAGCCAAACTTCATTCTTTGTCCTCCGTTGATTGTTATTAACTTTTAATATAATCTTCCTACAAAATACAAAAAACGTACCGACTAGGAATAAAATTCTCCACATCCATAAAAAATGTGTAGATAGAAAGTGTTACGCTTGTTACCCAGCCGGGGACGGATCAACAAGCCTTTATGAAAACGACAATTATGTCTGCAAAGATCAGCAGAAAAAACAAACAGGTAAAAAATTGGAAACAAATGACAACGACGCGAAAAGTCGATTTCCGAGAATTTACGTAACGTAAATACAGCATGTCACGAGGCTCAAAACGTCGTTCTCGAGAGTTTTTACGAGAACGACAAACATGACAAGCACAAGGAATGAAAACTCATCCTTTTAAAATCAGAGCGTTAAAAAACGAGATACAAGCTCACCGCCTTGGAGATAAGCAGGAGAGGGATTGAGCAGGGGATGGAAAAACCTAAGGGCTCACCGCGTGAAGAGGCACCAAATTCGCATCGAGCGGGTAAATACAACTTCGTAAAAATACAATAACGAGAACAGGAGGCAGAAAAATCAGCATGTTACCACGATCGAAACGCCCTTCTCAAGGCTCTTCACGAGGATGAAAAAAACAGTTTTTTACTTTTTGTTATGTACGAGGGTCACATGGATTGGTTTCTTCTCATCATAGCAGGGCTGCTTGAGATCCTCTGGGCCATTGGACTGAAGTATACCCATGGATTCAGTCGATTCTGGCCCTCTGCGATCACCGTATCTGCCATGATCCTCAGCGTTGTTCTCCTGGGCGTGGCAATGAAAACAATACCGGTGGGAACGGCCTATGCGGTCTGGGTTGGCGTGGGATTGGTGGGGACGGTGCTCCTGGGGATTCTGCTCTTCAATGAGCCGATACACTGGACCAGACTCCTCAGCCTGACCTGTGTGCTTGCAGGTATTGTGGGGCTCAAATTGACGACTCCACTTTAGATATTGCAAACAATCGGTTTTCACTCGAGCCCTACTCCGAGGTGTGGGCCATAACTCGCATATAATCGTTATGGCGGGCTGCACGATCATCGAGCAGTCGATTCTGGGCAAACCCACAGCTGTGTTCCCGGCAGTAGGCTCCATCGGTGATCGAGTCCATGATCAGGGCCGGGATATCGTAGTGGTGGATGGTAACATTTTTTTTCACCTTGCCCGCCTCCACAATCATGATCCGGTTCATGTGCATACTCTCCTCACTGCCGTCAAGATACCGCAGCTTCTGATAGCTGGTGAGCCCATACTGACCCGGTGGCAGATGATCGCTGACGAGAATAATCAGTCCTTGGGGATCAAGCGCCATCAATTGGGTCACGTAGTCTGCCACGGCCTGGGAGCGGTAATAGATCTGGTTGGCAGCCCACTCCAGGAACTGATCTTTGAAAGTTGAGCGCATTTTCAGCACCAGCGGCCGTTTATCCTTATTGAGCTGATGGGGCACATGGCCAAAGATGGTGAGCAGGTAATTGAACAGGGGTTTGTGCTCGGGGGATTGAAGAAGCGGGGCAATAAAAGCGAGATTTTGCGCAAAAAAGTCGCCATCGAACATGTAGCCCAGTTCACCGCTGGTATCGCCTTTATGGAGATAGGTGGAACCGTTGCCACCGTATTCACGTGGAAAGTACATCTGAGCAAAACCAAGTCCCTTATAGGCATTCGGGGTATTGAAAAAGTTGGGATTATAGGCATTGGAGGCCATGGTTTGATACCCCGCCTTCTCGAGAACACCGGGCAGGCAGTTGGCGGCCGAACCGGTGAAACTATTGAATTCCACCCCGGTCATCTCGCCGAAGGCTGGCACCCCGCAAAGAGCCTCGAACTCGGCCTGGGCAGTTTTTCCGCCAAACACCGGCGAGAGGGAAAATCCCCAATTTTTCGCAAACAGTTTCCGGAAGCTTGGATGCAGCGGATCGTGGGTAAACTTGGCATTTTTAAACAATGTCGGATCGATGAAGCTTTCCAAGACGATAAGATGAACGTTGCGCTGATTGTTCCGCTCCCGGAGCCATGTCGCCAACTGCTGCGCCTGGGCATCGTACTCGCTACGATTGCGAAAAGCCTTGGTTTTGGCCACGGTAATCCGCCGCTCAGCCTCCCGATAGAGGAGCATCATCATCCGTCCGTTATTAACCGCCGAGATACCATCGGACCAGAACTCGATCGGCTGCCCGACCCTTTGAAAACCTGCCGTGTACTGCACCGGGAAAAACTCAACAGTTGCGATAAGCAGCGCGAGGGGCAAGGCTCCGCCGATCAACACCACCGGGCGGCGGTAATTGATGGAATAGAGAAAATATCCCAGGGGCAGTGCCACCAGTACCGCAAGCAGAGCCAGATAGGGCCAGGAAAGTACCTTAAGGAGTTCCGGCACCTCGGCAAGCTCCGCAAAGCGAAACACATTGGAGTAGGCGAGGTAGTATATATCCTGCCCGACATAGGAAAATAAAATCGGCAGGCCAGCCAGCCAGGGTCGCAGTTTTGAGGGGCGCAGGATCAAGTTGCCCAAAGAGTACAAATACAAAAGCAGGCCAAGTTCCCAATACTGGTGCGTCAACTTCAGGCCAGTTCCGTCACCAAAGGAATAGAACATCAGGTCGGGGTTCTTGGACAAAGCCACTATGCCCCCCAAACTACCCATCAAAACAGTGAGCAGTGTGTAGAGGTATACACACAAAAGAAAAACTGCATAACGGTTCCATACGAGAGAGCAGATAGTGGTGGCAAAGGGAACGACCTTTCTCTGCCAGACCGAGGTGGAAAGCTGTGGCGTCATAGGCAAACTACAGAATATAGGGTTCGTAAAAAGCTGATGGACTTGTAAAAAATCCATCACACGCTAAAGGATGGCTAGGTAAAAACACAGATATACAAAAAGCAGTGTTTTTCCCGGCTCGAAGGCATACATCAGGTATGTCGAGTGTCGGAAAAAATGCTGCGACGCAGGAGATCCCAGTTTTTACGACGTCATCAAAAACTAGGGACCAACGAGCAGAGCATTGCACAAACAAAAAATACCCCAATCAAAACATCATTCTCGCCGCTCTTGACGAGAACGACAACAATCCGCTCGACACATTGGCAGTACGCGTATCCAAAGAAGGATCCAACTAGCCACCATCCACTGCATTAATCAATGACAAACCAATTCCTCACCAAAAAATATCTATGGCCACAAAATTCAGTTGGGCCTCGTAATATCAACATGTTACGAAAGCAGGTCGCGCCATACTTTGTCATGATTCCCTTTGGATTCATTGGACACACTAGCTTCTTACCGTCATGGCCAAGTT
>JAQUEZ010000034.1 GCA_028684915.1 Desulfobulbus sp. | reverse complement strand
CGACGAGGGGGCGCTGATGCCACCAGGAAATCTTCTGATATGGAATAGCCGCGTGCGGCAAAACATAATCGTTGGCTCTTGGTGCTCTCATCAGCGCTCTACTCTACACAGGTCCGTTGATAAACGGCGCCTTTTGGGTTTCCCCGTGATCGGCCCTCATAATGAGGGCATCGAAAAAGTCAAAAAAACTGAGAAGTTACGCAGAATAAATACAGTAGGTTAGGAATCGAGAAAAGCATTATTGTATTTATTCAAAGAATAACAAAAAAAATACGATTTTTATTTATTTGTTTTCTGCTTGTTTATTTGTAATGCTTTGAATTTATAAAATATTTTTTTCTTGCTTGGTAATCCTACCTATCCCGCCATAGGTAAAGCCGACAATTGTTATTTTCTTTCCCTTACGTTTTATTGGATCGTTTCATGCTGGCAAGTCATCGATCCATGTCAATACTAGTGAGGGAAGCTATGAATAAAAATGATCTCATTGAATCCATCGCCCATTCTGCTCAAATAAGTAAAATTGCAGCAGAACGTGGGTTGAATGGGTTGCTATCCACGCTGTCGGCCGCTAGGGAGGAAGGCAAGCGGGTAACATTGGTCTGCTTTGGTAGGTTTTCGGTTGTGGATCGTGGGCCAAGAATTGGTCGAAATCCGAAAACCGCTGAAACGGTCCCTATCCCCCCCCGTCGAGTGGTGAAGTTTCGTCCTGGGAAAGAACTGTCTGGGAAAGTGCAGTAAGCAAAAAAAAAAACGAAGGCAAGTATGTTTCTCGCTGGGCGAAATTATCGGTAGGCGCCTTATTCTTGATGACGTCGGGAAAAATAAATCGATCTCCTGCGTCGCAGCTTTTCTATACCTTCGCCCCGTGATAAAGCTTCTCCTTGTCTCTCTGTGATCTTACTGAGCCATCTCGTTGAGTGTGATGGACTTCTTCCGAGTCCATCATTCTTGCCTTTTCGCTTGTTTCCGCCCGACCCACAGCGCCACGCCCACCACAATCATAAGTCCACAGAGAATTTGTCCCATGGAAAAGTGGAAAACAATGAATCCTAACTGCACATCGGGCTCACGGAAAAATTCTACGATAAAACGGCAAAAACCATACCCGCAGAGGAAAAGAGCCAAGAGCGATCCATGGGGCCAGTTGGGTTTACCCGGCTGCCATGGTCGCGCCTTGAGGCTCCATAGTAGGATAAACAGGAGTATACCCTCAAGTAGGGCTTCGTAGAGCTGTGATGGATGCCTGGGCAGAGAGCCACCGCCTGGAAATATCATTGCCCACGGTGCGGTGGAGATGCGGCCGTAGAGCTCACCGTTGATAAAGTTGCCCATGCGGCCGAAGAAGAGACCGATGGGTACAGTGGCTATGTAAAGATCTACCGCCTTCCAGTAATTAAGCTTTGTCCGCCGACAATACCAGAAACCAGCCAGGAGGGCGCCAATACAGCCTCCATGAAAAGACATACCACCGGACCATGTAGCCGGAATCTCCATTGGGTGGGTCAGATAATAGCCGGGATTATAAATGGCGACATAACCCAGCCTACCGCCCAAAATGACCCCAATGATCAGGGCGAGATTGAGGTTGTCCACATGGGCAATCAGCTGTTTCCAGCCAAATCGTTTTGCCTGATACAGGACGAGCCAGTAGGCTGCGGCAAAACCGATGATGTACATTAGCCCGTACCAGCGGATCTGTAGCGGGCCAACGGAAAGTAGGATCGGATCAATGTTTGGGTACTGGATCATGGCTATCAGAGAAGGCCGAGGCGTTTGAGGTGCACCTGAAGCACGGAAAGAGCTGCAGGGGTGATTCCGGAGATACGGGAGGCCTGTCCCAGGGATCTTGGTTGGATCTTGGTTAGTTTCTCAACCACTTCGTTAGACAGCCCTGGTAGCCCTTTGTAGATCAAGTCAGGGGGCAATTCGATTCGTTCAAGTTTTTTGAACCGAGCGATTTGCTCCTCCTGCCGTTTTATATATCCCTCGTATTTTATCTGGAGTTCGATTTCATCCTGGTAGGCTAATGCCTCTTGGGTAAAAACCGAGGTTTCATGTACCTGTTGATCAAGGGCAACTAGGGCTGCCAGTGATATTTCCGGTCGTCTCAATAAATCGGCAAGGGTAATAGCCTGGGTCAAGGGCGTGGAGTTATACTGCTGGAGGAAGGCGTTGATCGCTGGTTGCGGTTTGATGCGCGCCTCGTGGAGGTGTCTGATGGTTTCATCGATGCAACTGACTTTATGCTTGAAAGACTGCCAGGTATCCTCATCAACCAGGCCGATGCGATGGCCGATCTCTCTCAGGCGGATATCAGCGTTATCCTCCCGAAGCAAGAGGCGGTATTCGGCCCGGGAGGTAAACAACCGGTAGGGTTCCTTAGTCCCTAAGGTGACCAGGTCGTCGATCAGTACGCCCAGGTAAGCTTGGGAGCGATCAAGGATCACCGGAGGTTCGTCCCGGACATATTGCACGCTGTTGATCGAGGCCATCAGGCCCTGGCCGGCAGCCTCCTCGTACCCGGAGGTGCCGTTGATTTGTCCGGCGAGGAAAAGACCACCGATTTTTTTTGTTTCCAGAGAGGGTTTGAGCTCAAGCGGATCAATGTAATCGTATTCAATCGCGTAGCCCGGTCGGATAATGCGTGCTGCTTCCAGGCCGGGAATGGAGTGCACCATGGCGATCTGGGTGGCAAGCGGCAAACTGGTGGGGATACCGTTGGGATAGACTTCTATGGTTTCCAGTCCCTCCGGTTCAAGGAAAATCTGATGCCGTCCCTTTTCTGGGAAACGCATGACCTTGTCTTCAATCGACGGACAGTAGCGGGCCCCAATGCCCTCGATTATTCCGGCATACATCGGTGATTGATGAATGGAGTTGCGGATGATTTCGTGGGTGCGCTCGTTGGTATAGGTAATGAAGCAGGGCCGTTGTTCAAGGGGCGGCTGTTTAGGCGAGGAGAAGGAAAACAGGACCGCATTTTCGTCGGTATACTGGGCCTCGAGTTTGGAGTAATCGATAGTGTTGCCGTCCAGACGTGGGACAGTCCCGGTTTTCATCCGACCAACAGAGAAACCCGCTGCAGTAAACCATTGCGCCAATTTGGTGGAAGGCGCATCTCCCATACGTCCGGAAGGGAAATGTTTCAAGCCGACGTGGATAAGCCCGTTGAGAAAGGTGCCGGTCGCAACCACAATCGCTTTAACCCGCACATGTTCATCCAAAGAGGTCCGTAGGCCGACGACCCTGCCGTCTTCAACCAGGATCTCGTCCACCATGGCCTGGCGGATGGACAAGTTGGGCTGATTTTCAAGAATGTGTTTCATCCGTAACCGGTAGAGGAGACGATCGGCCTGGGCGCGGGAAGAGCGGACCGCCGGTCCTTTACTAGTATTCAGTCGTCTGAATTGGATACCGGTGGCATCAATATTTTTGGCCATTTCGCCGCCAAGTGCGTCGATTTCCTTAACTAAATGGCCCTTAGCCAGGCCGCCGATGGCCGGATTGCAGGACATGGCTCCGATGGTGTCGGCGTTGATGACAAAAACCAGGGTGCGGCATCCCATTCGAGCCGCAGCAAGGGCAGCTTCGCATCCGGCATGGCCGGCACCAATGACGGCTATATCAAAATCGGTCATGAGCATAAGAGTAAAAAAAAACAGTTAACTGAAAGGGTTGCCGTTTATATTAGGCATCCGTTTTTGGGTGAGAGCAGGCCATACTACACGCTTTTCCACAGCCAATGCAACCACAGGATATGCTGGTCGGCTGCGGAAAAGGTAGGCTCTCCTCCCTTGGCATATTCATGCTGTGTACGATGAGCCAGCTGAGCTGTTAGGTAGAACCTCAATTTTTTTTTTTGATGCACAAGGATACCTGAAATGTCGACCAGAGGGAAATAATTTGACAGAAATGCTCCTCTATGATTAGAATAGAAGTCTTTTTACAGACAAAAGACGGCTTGACGCCGTTGCTTTTGTCGAGCCCTCTTCTTCTGCGGCCGGTCACGGTCGGAACGCCTGCCAGGAACGCGAGATAACTATTTGAAGAGAGGGGGGGATTGCCACCTGCCTTTTCACCAAAATATTTGCAATAAAGGAAAAAGATTATGAGCAAAATGACGTATCAACCCAGCAACACCAAACGCGCACGTACCCATGGATTCCTTACTCGGATGAAAACCAAGAACGGACGTGCAGTTATCCGAAGAAGACGCGCAAAAGGACGTAAGCAGCTGGCCGTCTGATCCGATTGGATCGGAATATACTCCCCAAAACACATCTCTTGCGGACCAATGGGGAGTTTCAGTGTGTCTATCGGGCCGGGAAGCGGTATCACGGATACGGGTTTGCCGTCATTGTATCGGCAAATACTCTGCAGTGGAACCGTTTGGGGATAAGTGTTCAGCGAAAGGCTGGCAATGCGGTTCGGCGAAACCGAATCAAGCGATTGATTCGTGAGATTTTTCGTTGTAACCGGACCAGGTTTCCTGAGTGCAGCGACATTGTCGTCACCGTCCGGCCCAATTTCCCCTTTGATAGTCTGGAAAAACTCCAGAACGCACTGCTTGCGATCCTCGGCGATCAACATCGGGTGGAAGGCGATGTCTTCAGATGATAATCAGTCAACGAATTCCCCAATAGGGGCCATTGTTCGGTTTTCCTGGCGTACTTTCCCCAGAGTTTGCCTGATTTCCGTTTTCAAAGGTTATCAGTACTTTATTTCCCCCCTATTCCCCCCTGTCTGCCGTTTTGTTCCCAGCTGTTCCCAGTACGCTATCGAAGCTGTTCGAAAGTACGGCGTTTTTCGCGGGACTCTTCTTGCAATGTGGCGCATCGTACGTTGTCATCCCTTCTCTCGTGGTGGTTACGATCCAGTCAAATGAAATCGTGGCCCCTCTTTTTTCCGACAGCGCCTCGTGTATCGAGGCTTTTCTAGGTAGATAAGAATATGGATCTTAAAAGAGCCTTTTTGGCCGTTGTACTCTCGTTTCTTATTCTGGTCGGGTACCAGTATTTTTTTGTGAAACCCGTCCCTCAAGCCCCACAGGCTCCTGTTCAGACCCAGCAAGTGGGCGGGCAGAGTGCACCTGCCAATACTCCGGTCGCTACACCGGCGGTGACGGCCAATATACCGACTGTTGCCGTGGATCCCAAAGCTCGGGACATATCCATTGATACCCCACTGTACACGGCTATGGTTAGTGAACAGGGCGGCGGTATAAAAAGTTTTGTCCTTAAGCAGTACCGCAATACCCACGACAAAAATTCTGGGCCGATGCAATTGATCACCGGTAAAAATCCGGCGGATTTACCGGTGCTCTTTTCTCTTGATAACGGAGCCGGGAACGCCTTACCTGTCTTTCAGGCCAACACGACTGGCCTCGCTTTGACCCAGTTGACAGAGACCGGTAGTGTGAACATGCAGGCCACCACTCCCGAGGGATTGAAAATTGACCGCACCATGGAGTTTCGTGGCGATAGCTACTTGGTCAATACCACCTATAAGGTGGTAAACAGTACTGACAAGGCAATCCAAGTCTCTCCGGCATTGTCGTTGGCCAATCAGCCCTTCGGCCATGCCAGCCAGACCAGCCAATATCTATTTTCCGGTCCGGCCGCCTATATCAACGGTAAATTGGTGGAGACCAAACCGAAAAAGTTGAGTGAAGGACCAATCGTACTCCAAGGTCAGATCAGTTGGACCGGTTATGTCGATAACTATTTCATAACTTCTGTGGCTCCAGGTTCAGCCAATGCGCATACCGTGACGCTTCAGGGATCGGAAAAATACGTCCGTTCTGTTGTGTCCGAGGGGATTGTTTCCATTCCGAGCGGCGAGAGCAAAACTTTTACCTACACCCTTTACTTCGGACCGAAAAAATTAAAGGTCCTGCAGGCCGCTGGGCATGATTTAGCCGGTGCGGTAAATTTTGGCTGGTTTGATCTCCTGGCCAAGCCTATGCTCTGGTTGTTGAATTTTTTCTATCAGTTCAGCGGTAATTACGGTATTGCAATCATTCTTTTGACTCTCCTGGTGAAAGGCGCCTTCTGGCCTATTACCCAGAAAGGCATGAAGTCGATGAAGAATATGCAAAAGCTCCAACCGAAAATTGCCAAGCTTCGTGAGCGGTTTAAAGATGATCCTGGTCAGATGAACCAGGAAATGATGGCCCTGTATAAGACGTACAAGGTCAACCCCCTTGGCGGCTGTTTGCCGATGGTAATTCAAATTCCGTTTTTCTTTGCTCTCTATCGGGTTTTGATGGCGGCGATTGAACTTCGGCATGCTCCGTTCATGCTGTGGATCACCGATCTTTCCGCCCCGGACCGTCTTGGGATCGGTTTTGATTTGCCCTATCTGCATGGGATTCCGGTATTGACCCTGTTGATGGGCGCTTCCATGTACCTCCAACAGAAAATGACCCCGACCACTGCGGATCCGAATCAGGCCAAGATCATGCAATTCTTGCCGATCGTCTTTACTTTTATGTTTCTTAACTTTGCCTCCGGATTGGTGCTGTACTGGTTTGTCAATAACCTTTTGTCCATTCTCCAGCAGTATCTCATCAACCGGCAAATTAAGGCCTGAACCTCAGACGTCGAACGGTACTTATGGGAAAAGGAAAAGATTTTTACGGGAACGATATCTCGGAAGTTATTGAACAGGCCTGTAAAGAGCTTGGAGCTTCACGAGAAGATCTGGATATAGAGGTGCTGGAGACCGGTTCTGCCGGTATCTTTGGTCTGTGTAAGAAAAAGGCACATATCCGCGTGCAACTCAAGGAGACTGCTCCGGTTGCAGCACCTGAAGCGGCACCACCGCAAAAGGCAGAGAGGCCTAAGGCTACGGCCGCGAAAAAGGCCGTGATTGTGCCGGAGGTCGCGCCTCAACAGCAGGAGGAGGTTTCTGTCGCTGTTGTCGAACGAGCCGTAGAAAAAGTGGTTCCGCAGGAGGAACCTCCTCAGGCGCAGGATGCAGACGAACCCAAAACTAAAGAAACGGATCCACCAGAGATTGTTGAGGCCCCGTCGGAGGAGGCACTTGCGGCCATCCAGACGGATCTTCACCGCCTGCTGAGCCTGATGGGACTCACCTCGGAGGTGGAGGTTCGTTTTGAAGATAATACGGTACTCTGCCATATCCAAGGTCCCCATGAGGAACAGATCGTTGGGCCCGAGGGACGCACCCTGGACAGTCTACAATATTTGTTGAGGAAAATGGTCTCGGCGCAACTTCCCGACCGGATCATGCTGGCTCTGAATGCCGGCGATTTCCGCGAGCGACGTGCAGAAGAGCTCAAAATCCGGGCTGTCGAATTGGCAGCCATGGTTAAAGCTGACGGCAAAACCCAATCCATCCCGGCCTTGAATCCATCGGAACGACGGGTGGTACACATGGTGCTCCAGGAGGATAAGGGGGTGCGGAGTCGTTCTGTAGGCGAAGGGCTGTTCAAAAAGGTGCTGATCTACAAACCAGGTAAAGGCCGACGTCCGGCCTCGAAAAAACGTCGTGGAGGGCAAGGTGGCCGTTCAACCGGCGACTGATACCATTGCGGCCATCGCCACCGCCCCCGGAACAGGAGGGATAGGCATTATCCGTATTTCAGGTACGGATGCTCTCTCCCTCCTGCAGCAAATCTTCCTCCCTTACAAACCGCATTCCCAGTTTACCAGCCATCGGCTCTACTATGGTACGGTGCTGGGGCTTGCTGGCCAAGTTCTTGACGAAGCTTTGGCGGTCTATATGCGTGCCCCCCATACCTACACCTGCGAAGATGTGGTGGAACTTCACTGCCACGGTTCATATATCGTTCTTCAGGAGGTGTTGCGCACGGTGTTTGAACGAGGAGCACGCCCGGCAGAGCAGGGAGAATTCACTAAACGTGCCTTCCTTGCGGGTAGGATCGATCTGACTCGTGCCGAAGCTGTGGTCGATCTACTGCACGCACAAACCGAAAAAGGTGCCCAGTTGGCGGCGAATCAACTCCAAGGGGCGCTTTTTACCCAGCTTGAGGCGATTCGGCACCAGTTGGTCCGGATTCTCGCCTTGTTGGAAGTTGCGATCGATTTTCCGGATGACGATGTCGAGATCGTGCAGCGTGATCAGGTTCTGTTGCAGTTGCAGAATCAAATTGTCGGCCCTTTGGTGCAACTGCTGGCCATGGCTGATCAGGGGCGAATTGTCCGTGAGGGCATCAAGGTTGTGCTCGCCGGGCAACCCAACGTCGGCAAATCGAGTCTTTTGAATGGGCTTTTACAGGAAGATCGCGCCCTGGTGACCTCGGTGCCCGGAACGACCCGCGATACCATTGAGGAACGGTTTGTCATTCGCGGGATTCCTGTGCATTTGATCGACACCGCAGGCATTCGTACCCACGAAGACCCGGTGGAGGCCCTAGGGATAGAGCGAGCCCGGCAAAAAATGCAGCAGGCGGATCTGGTACTCTATTTGATAGATGGCCAGGCGGGCTTGAGTGCGACAGAGCGGGCGTTGTATCAGACGATCAGCGATAAGGCGCATATCGTGGTGATCAATAAATCAGACTTGGTGACCACTTCCCAAATAGCAGCTATGGTCAACGAGTTTCCCCAGGCACCCGTGGTATCGATTTCGGCGAAACACCAGCTAGGGATGGAGGATCTTCAGGAGGCCATCTACCAGCGTGTTATCGGTGAGGGGGCTGAGTTGTGTGAGCAGATGACTTGTGCCCCCAACACCCGGCATAAGGCCATTCTTTCCCAAACCCTTGCAGCCTGCCGGAGCTTGGAAACGGCTCTTGGCAATGGCGCCCCGGTGGACTTGCTCGCGGTAGAGGTGCAGAGCGCCTTGGACTATCTGGGGGATATCACCGGATTGACCACACCCGATGATGTCTTGGACTTGGTTTTTAGCCAATTTTGTATTGGCAAGTAGCAGGGGATGTCATCGCTAGAGCGGCATGAAAACGCTTCCCAGAAAGTGGCTTTAGACTACCTGGGAAGCGTAGATGCTTTGCGGCGGTTGAGCGCTTTTTTTATTCGCTGAAACTGTCGGTGAACAGTTTGTTGATCGCTTCAATACCATCGTCACTGAGATAACGAGTACCGGAGCCGACAAAGGTATTGTAGCAAATCCGGGGGCTATCCTCCTGCCAATTCCCCTCCTTCCAGGTGAACCATTGACTGCGATTTTGATCGTAGACGTGCAGAGGCCTGTTGAACAACTTGGCCAGTTCCACAGCCCAGCCGGTACCGCCTTTCACTGAATTATCTTCAAGAATGGTTCCCACAACAAAGACCTGGTGTCCTTTGTTGACCATATGAAAAATTGTCTGAAGGACACGACGAATTTTTTCAGTCTCGTAATAGGTCCGATTCATCATCCGCGATGCCAGTTCCATACTGATATCGCCCCGCAGTAGGTCATCGTCACTTAAGGTTATCGTGTTTTTATCCCGATTGAGCCGATGGCCATCAAAGGTAAAAACGGTTTCTTGGACCCCATATTTTTCAGCGTTCTCGCCAAAGAGGGATTCGGCGCCTTTCAAGCCGCCGTGATACAACGTGCAGTCCTGTGCATTCATAGTGTTTTTTTCCTGGTTGATCGTTCTAAGGTGAGTCGGTTGAGGCCAACCATGCCTGGTACAGGGATTGGTTTAACCAGTTGAATATACAATACTTGGCAAAGTTATCGTTTCCATGGAAATTTTTGAAAACGACGTTCAGAATTTCTCGAAATCAGGGTGTTTGCGATGCGTAACTTCTTGAAGTGTGACTTTTGATGGCCTCGTAAAAAACGAAATACGAGAATTCACGTACCGTAAACATAGTATGTTACGAAGCTCGAAACGTCGTTCTCGAGAGTTTTAACGAGAACGGCGCTCTTTACAAGAACAATCACTTTGCAAAGAAATCTAAAAGCGTAAAAACTTGTCCCGCAAAATAGGGGGAATAAAGAACGGGCCATGTTTTTTTAGTTTTCGTAACTACGGCAGCTATTTGGTCGCCTTGAAAAATACCCTGCGGGGGGCCGGATACCCTTCTATAGTAAACCTCGGATTATCCTTGTCAATGAAATCTTGGTACGACTCGAACTCCATCCACTTGGTGCGACGTTGTTCTTCGTTACTCATCTCATGTTGGCAAAAACATTCCACCTGTTGGAATCCTGCCCGATTGAGCCAATGGTGCAGGCAGGTCGCCGTTGGTACGAACCAGGTCCCTGGTACTTTGGCGTAGGTGTGTTCGGGGAAGAGGGCGACAGACTCCTCACCTGGGATAGCTTGTGATTCAACCAAGAGCATGCCGCCTGGTTTGAGTGCGGTATACAGTTCCTGCAGTGCACCAATGGGCGAAGGGCGGTGATAAAGTATTCCCATGCAGAAAATCACATCAAAACTTTCCGGAAAAAGTGTGAGATGTTCAATGCCTAAAAGTTCCACCCGGAGATTGCTCTGGCCGGCAAAGGAATTAAGGAGATTGAAGGCGTAATAATGGTGGATATAGGGCTCAAAACCAAGCACCAGCGCCGGTTTATGCGGCACCATCCGAAACATATAATAGCCGTTGTTGCAGCCGATATCTGCAATGACCTTTCCTGAGAGGTCAGGGAGTTGTGGCAAAACCCGGTTCCATTTGCGGTCACTACGCCATTCGGCATCGATATCAATGTCGAACACGGAAAAAGGCCCTTTGCGCCAGGGCATCAACCCGCGAAGGATTGCATGCACTCGTTCGTGCTCAACCTCGGTAATGTCGGCAGATGAACCGATGTGGACCACATCGCCGCTAAAATCACAACGGGAGGCGCGTAAATGAGCGACTTCCTCGATGGGACGACGATAACGGAGGAACCCTTTTTTCTCCTGGTTGATCCAGGCATCTTTTTGGGCCAGTATGTGGCCGATCTGTTCGTGGTCGGCTTGAGGGAAAAATTCAGAAAGTTGCATTTGATGAACGTTTTACGGCAACCAGGGCGGCGAAGTTGAACCATTTGAAATAGGGCTCTATTTCTGCAAAACCCGCATCCTTGAGTAAGGCGATGTTTTCGTCCAGGGAAAAAGGAATCAGTACGTTTTCCAAGGCTTCGCGTTTGGCGGCTATTTCAAGTTCTGAATAGCCCTGTTGTCGTTTGAAATGGTGATAGATGTCGATAAAATCTCGGTTAAGCTGTTTGGCATGAGAAATGGTTTTTTCGCTGAGAAAAAACATGCCATCCTCGGGCAGTGCGGCATAGATCCGTTTGACAAAGGCTAGCCGGGTCATTGGTCGTAAAAACTGCATGGTGTAGTTGCAAATCACCGCCGTGGCATCGGGCAAAGGGCAGGTGGTGATATCATCTTCATGAAAACTGATCAGCGTGTTTTTGCTGAACATGGTGCTTTTTTTCCGGGCCTTTTCCAGCATCGCCGGAGCATTGTCAATGCCAACAAAATGGAATTGATCTGTGGGCAATCGTCGACAGAGTTCAAGTAAGGTTGTTCCGGTGGAGCAGCCGAGGTCATAAATGGTTGCCTGCTCTTGCGATCTGCAGGCCAGAAGTTGCGCCATTCCCTCAATCACACTCCGGTAGTAGGGGATGGAGCGGTTGAGCATATCATCAAAAACTTCAGCGACCCGATCGTTGAAGGAAAAATCTTCACCAATTTTTCCGGTTGCATAGAGAGTGTCTTCGCTCATGGATAACAGCCAGTTAAAACTTAGGAAAAACGGCAGGAAGTCTCTTGCCATGCGACTAGGCAATCTGTATAAGGGTAAGATGCTGAGTCCATGTCCTTACCATAGAGCCTGTCTTTGTGGATAGCGAAAAATGATGGCTCCGTAAAAAGTCAAAATCCGAGAAGTTTCGTGTTGTATATGGAGTAAATGACGAAGCTCGGAACGTCTTCTCAACCCCAAGGAGGACGAAGAAGCGGTGAAGAAGGAAACGGACTTCTGCTGCTTCTGTCAAGAAGGGCAACCCGTCAGCAGTAAAGATGGTTCCGATCCCTAGATCTTATGTTGTTTGTAAAGACTGATGGTGTCGTAAAAACTTCGATCTCCTGCGTCGCAGCGTTTTTCCGGGCACTCGGCATACCTGATGTATGTCTTCGCGCCGAAAAAAACACTACTCCTTGTATATTTGTGTTTTTACTGAGCCATCTCTTAGAGTGTGATGGACTTTTTACGAGTCCATCAAGACTTGACCACAGGGAGGCTGTATGATTCGGAAGTCGTTTATCGTATTCCTGGTGCTACTCGTATTTTTTGCCGCAGAGAGTAAGGCTTTTAATCAGCCTTCCATTGAAAAAAATGTGGCTGCAATTATTGCCGCAATTGACCGGGGACGTGACCCCTCCGGTATAGCCGCCGATGCCTACACGCCCTATGTTTTTATTCTGGAGAAGAACGGGCTGTTGCTTGTCCACCCCACTTTGGCCGGTGAAAATCTGCAAGGTAGGGCGGAGCCGATTTACCAGGCGCTGTTACAGGCCACTCCGAACGGGGTTTGGGTGCGCTACTCCTGGCGCGGGAAAGAAAAACATACCTTTGCCAGGTTGTACGATAACCATTTGATTGTTGCCAGCGGTTATTGAGCCTGTTGCTGTTAACGAAATCCGTTCGGGTTTTTCGACTGCCAACGCCAACTGTCGGCGCACATTTCTTTAAGGCCGTACTTGGCCTTCCATCCGAGTTCCTGCATCGCCTTTGTTGGGTCAGCATAGCATTGGGCAATATCTCCGGGTCTGCGATCGACGATTGCATACGGAACCGGCTTGCCACAGGCCTGAGAAAAAGCGGCGACCAACTCCAGAACTGAATATCCTTGCCCAGTCCCCAGATTGTATATAGCTACCCCTGGATTTTGTCCGAGTTTTTCCAGTGCACGCAGATGGCCGCGAGCCAGATCAACGACATGGATGAAATCGCGCACCCCGGTTCCATCGGCTGTGGGATAATCGCTGCCAAAAACTGCGAGTCGGGTTAGTTTGCCTATGGCCACCTGGGCAATATAGGGCATCAGATTGTTGGGGATACCGTTGGGATCTTCGCCAATCATGCCGCTTTGATGGGCGCCAACCGGGTTGAAATAACGCAGCAGAACCACATTCCACCGTGGATTTGCCTTATGAAGATCTTGAAGGATTTCCTCGGTCATCAACTTGGTGCGCCCGTAGGGATTAGTGCAGGAAAGAGGGAAGTCCTCCCGGATGGGAACGGATGCCGGATCGCCGTAAACTGTTGCCGAAGAGGAAAAGACGATATTGCGTATACTCCGTTCCTCCATGACCTGACAGAGGTTTATGGTCGAATCCAGGTTGTTGCGATAGTAGCGTAGCGGTTGTTCTACCGATTCTCCAACTGCTTTCAACCCAGCGAAATGGATAACTGCCGCCACATCGGAGAGTTGGGTAAAGGTTTTGCGGACTTTGTCCAGATCGCAAAGATCCACCTCATAGAAGGCAAGGCGTTTTCCGGTCAATGCTTCCACCCGGACTAGCGCCTCTTGAGAAGCATTGCTGAGGTTGTCGATCACGCTTACCGTATAACCGGCATTGAGTAATTCTAGGCAGGTGTGACTACCGATGTATCCGGCTCCACCTGTGACGACGACATGCATGTCTTCTACTCCTTTATGAGAGGGGAGGTAAATATTCATCAGAGGAATGCTGATCGACTTCCCTGAGAAAGTTTGCTATCTTTTACCCGTGTTCCCGGTGTTTGTCTCGAAAAAAGCAGAGTAACGCTAGGCAGGAGAACGCCCACAATGGGGGCTCAGGCCTGGTGCAAGCACCACGATTGTAACCAATACAGGAGGCAGTATGCCCTACGTCAGTATCCGTGTCGCCGGAAAACTCACCAAAGAACAAAAACAAAAAATTGCCAAGGGAGTAACCGACGTTATCTCCGAGGTAGCCAACAAGCCCAAAGAGGCTGTACTGCTGTTTATCGACGAGGAATCCCGTGACAACATCGCCAAAGGCGGTGTTCTTATCGAGGATATGTAAGCTGTGAATCAAGGGCAGGCCGTCGAACGGTTACAGGTGTTGCGCGAGCAACTCCGATTCCATGGACATCGCTATTACGTACTGGATGATCCGCTTATTTCTGATGGCGAGTACGATCTCCTCTTTCGGGAACTGCTTGATCTCGAGGCGCAGTATCCCGAGTTGATTTCTGAGGATTCTCCAAGCCATCGAGTAGGCGGTCTGCCTTTATCATCTTTTCAGCCGGCTGAGCATGCCACCCCCATGTTGAGTCTGGACAATATTTTCAGCGTAGCTGAGTTGTTGAGCTTTGACGAAAAGCTGCTTCGATATCTGCGAACCGAACAACGAGTCGCTTATATCTGCGAACCCAAATTGGACGGACTGGCGGTTGAACTGGTGTACCGGGACGGTCTACTGGTGCTTGGATCTACCCGCGGTGACGGTCTTGTCGGTGAAAATGTTACCGCCCAGTTGCGCACGGTAGCTTCGATACCTCTTCGCCTGCTGGGGGAGCGTATTCCAGAGTCGTTGATTGTTCGTGGCGAGGTCTTCCTCGGGAAAAAAGGATTTGCCCAGCTTAATCAACAGCGTCGGCAGGCTGGGGAAGCCCTATTTGCCAATCCTCGCAATGCAGCTGCCGGTTCCCTGCGGCAGCTCGATCCTAAAATAACCGCGCAAAGACCCCTGCAGTTGTTTGTCTATGGCGTCGCAAGTCCAGAATCACTTGCGGTGTCCGGACAGGAGGCAACCTTACGCCTTCTTGGAGAGCTTGGTTTTCCTGTCAATCCACTTATTCAACGGTGCGTGGCCGTTGCCGAGGTGGAGCAACACTATGACAAAATGGTCGAGCTGCGTCATGATCTTCCCTATGAGATCGATGGGATGGTTGTCAAGGTGGATGATCTAGCGCTGCAACAGCGATTGGGATCCACTGCCCGGGCTCCGAGATGGGCTGTTGCCTGGAAATTTCCTGCCATCCAGGCGACCACCGTTATAGAAACGGTCGAATTTCAGGTCGGGCGGACCGGTGCGATTACCCCGGTCGCGCATCTGCGGCCGGTTGAAGTGAACGGCGCCATGGTTAAGAGGGCCACTTTACATAACCAGGACGAAATTTCCCGTAAGGACCTGCGTATCCATGACCGGGTTTTGGTACAGCGCGCTGGAGATGTGATCCCTGAGGTGGTCAAAGCAATGATCGACCAGCGGGACGGCTCCGAGGAAAAGATCGTTTTTCCGAGTCGCTGCCCGGAATGCGATCATGCCCTTATCTGTAACCCGCAGGAGGCTATCGTGCGTTGCGTCAACCCTGAGTGCCCGGCGCAGCAGCTGCAAAAACTGATTTTTTTTGCCGGTAAAAACGGGCTGGACCTGGAAGGGGTAGGCAAGAAAAACGTCGAGCAGTTGGTTCGAGAGGGATTGGTTCGTGGGCCTGCCGATTTTTTTCGGCTTGATGCAGGTCTTTTGGCGGGGCTTGAAGGGTGGGGCGAGAAATCGGCGAAGAAGCTTTTAGAGGCCGTTTCCCTCAAAAAACAGTTACCGCTTGCGCGCCTGATTGCAGCCCTCGGTATTCGCCATGTGGGCGAGGTAACGGCGAATATGCTGGGCGAGCATTTTACAAGTTTTGACACCCTGGTCGCAACCGATAAAGAGCAGTTGTTACACATTGAAGGCATTGGTGAGCAGACTGCGGATTCGTTAATCGAATTTTTTCGCGATCCGGCAACCCTGGATCTGCTGAAAGAATTTGAGCAGGTTGGGCTGCGTCTTCAGCCTGCGACATCCGCGCAAGCAACAGGAACGCTTGAGGGGCGAGTTTTTTTATTCACCGGAACCCTCACACGATGTTCCCGTGAAGAGGCTAAGCAACTAGCCAAACGGCATGGGGCACAGGTAGCAACAAGTATCAGTGGCCGGGTGACTGATGTCGTCGTTGGCGAAAAGGCGGGCTCAAAACAAAAAAAAGCCCAGGAGATGGGCTTGCAACTACTTGATGAAACTCAATTTCTGCGCCTTGTCGCGGATGAACAATAAGAGGCTAGGGTAAAGAGGCAAAGGGAACGAGGCACCACTAAAAAAAGGTGACGTTTGAAGCGCGGAAATAGCGTTACCGTGGGTGTGCATGAGGTCGATAACGTTATGAAGCTACAGTGTATTCGGGCTAGGGTGCATGGGCGGGTGCAGCGGGTGGCCTTTCGTGAGTATACCAGGCGAACAGCCGTGGATTTAAAACTTAACGGGTGGGTGAAAAACTGTACCGACGGCACGGTGGAGGTGTTCGCGGAAGGAGAGGCGAAGCAAATTGATCAGCTGCTTTCCTGGCTTCATGTCGGTTCCCCCTTTTCCCAGGTGACCCAGGTAGATTATAATGAGGAATCCCCTCAAGGGATCAGCGGCCCTTTTGAGATCCGTTTTGCCCCCTAAGAAACGTGTTGCCCCTTAGTGAAAATGGATTTTTGCAAATACTGACTTGAGAGAAACAACTTTAAACTATGAAAAAAGTGCAAATCCCCTCCGGGGATCCCGCCGGACGAATTATTTGTCAACAGTGTGGGAATACGAAAAATTTTGTTGAAATTGCCGAAAACGTTTTGGTGACAACGTATTATCTGCAAAACAGTGACGGCTCGTTTACGCCGGAGGATAATTCGACGGAGATTTTTGGTGAAGTGAAATTTATCTGCGGCAAGTGCGGCGAGGACCTGACCCGCTTTCATTCACATTTTCTTGAGATGTCGTTTTAAGTAAGGATGGGATCGTAAAAAGTCCATCACACTCTGAGGGATGGCTAAGTAAAAACACAGATATGCAAGGAGTAGTGTTTTTTTCGGCGCGAAGGCATACACCAGGTATGTCGAGTGCCCGGAAAAACGCTCGACGCAGTAGGTCGGAGTTTTTACGACGCCATCAATAAGAACTATGAGGAAAGAGGTGGGGCGTCCCTTGATCAGCCAATGGAGATGGGCTCGTAGAAAAAAGGGTTAACCTGGTGCTGGCTGAAAAGCGAGGCGCCAATCGGCAAAAATATCGAACTCGGTTTATTGCGAAAACGACAATAAAAAAGGCTGCCTTTTTCAGGGCAGCCTTTTTTGTCCAACGGATGTACGATAAGTGATCAGACGCAACCAGTAGGTTTCGGCAAACCAGCCATCTTACAAGCGCCTTTACCAGGTCCAGACGGGAACAGCTCGTAGATGCGTTTCAGCGGGAAACCGGTGGTTTTGGAAAGGATACGAACCATCGGAGCGATACCATTCTTCTTGTAGTACTCCTGCAGGGCGTCGATAACTTTCTGGTGCTCATCGGTGATATCGGCGATACCTTCAACGGTCTTTACGTAGTCGACCCAGTTCTCGTCCCACTCCTCAGCACCTTTCAACAGGAAGCCGTCTTCGTCTACCTCGTAGCTTTTACCTTTGTGCTCAATACTTGCCATGTGTTCCTCCTTGGCCGAAGTGTTTATTATTGATGAGTAATCAAATCCTATTCTAAAAAATCACAAGTTAATTACTATAGGGGGGGGGCTTTGTCAAGCAAACACCCGGATTTTTTTGAATGAGGTCTCAGACATTTTTTGCTGTCGTTTCAGAGCATTTTTCTCTGGTAACTTGCTGACAAATTGAACATAATGCCAGCTTTAAAAATATATATATTACGCCCTGTGCTTGTGGAGACGCTTCTATCATGCTGAATATTATCAGAAAAAATGCCCAGTCCCTTGTTATTCAGGCGGTGGTGGTCATTATCGCCATTGTGTTCATCTTTTGGGGAGTCGGGTCCAAACTGAAAAATTCTTCGAACGCCATGGCCGTGGTCAATGGGAAAGAGATCGGCTATGTTGAATTCAAACAGAGTTACGAACGGGCTGTCGAACGGTACAAGGAGCAGTTCGGAGGGCAGTTGCCGGACAAATTCCTCGAAGGGATTCATCTCAAGGAACAGGTGCTCGATCAATTAGTGCAAAGGGAACTGCTTCGTCAAGGCGCTGAAACCATTGGGATTCGGGTCAGTAAAGAGGCCACCCAACGCAAGATCAGGACCATGCCGGTCTTTAATCAGAGCGGACAGTTTGATTTGAACCAGTACAGGGCGGTCCTCGAGAGAAATCGGCTCTCACCAAAAACTTTTGAAGGCGGCATACATGACGACCTCCTCATCAGTCGGGCTACTGAATCCGTGGGCTCCTTTGCCGAGATGCCCAAGGCTGAGATGGGCCATTGGCTGGAGTATATCGATCAGGAGATCAAGCTCGCCTACGCGGTAATTACTTCCGAGCAGTACCGGAGTCAGGTGTCTGTTACGGATGAGGCACTGCATACCTGGTTTGAAGCCCATAAACTGAATTACAAAACTGCCCCGGAAACCAAGTTGGCCTACCTGAGCTTTGCCTTTGCCGATTCAGCCAAACCGGAAGCTGTAACCGAGGCGGCCATGCGCATCTATTATCAGGAACATCTGGCAGAGTACCAGGTCCCTGAAAGACGTCGGGCGCGCCATATTCTTATTCGGGTTGATGAGGGTGCCTCCGCTGACGCCAAGGCTGCCAAAAAAACCGAGGCTGAAAGGCTGTTGCAGCAGATTCATCAGGGGGCTGACTTTGCCGCAACAGCAAAAAAATTCTCGGAAGACGGTTCCAAAGAGCGTGGCGGGGATTTGGGTTTTTTCAGTCGTGGCCAGATGGTCCCGACCTTTGAACGCAGTGCCTTTTTACTCAACGTTGGTGAGGTCAGTCCTGTTGTTGAATCGCCTTTTGGTTATCACATCATCAAGCTAGAAGAAGTGCAGCCGGAGAAAACCCGAAGTTTTGCCGAAACCAGCCAGACAATCCGTCAGCATCTGGCTCAGAAAGAGGCGCAGGCCGTGGCTTTTAAAGAAGCTTCCTCTACCTACGAGGATATTATTCGCGCTGGCAGTTTAGTAAAGTTCAGTGAGAAAGGTGGGGCGTCCATCTTGCATACCGAGTTCTTCACCCAAGACGCTCCTCCCAAAATGCCCATGGCCAATGACAGCGCCTTCCTCCAGGCAGCCTTTGCTCTACGTAAAGGTGAATTAAGCTCGATCGTGGAGACCTCCTCGGGATATGTGATTATTTTTGCCGAGGACATCAAAGCGCCGTCGATCCCGGAGCTTACTACCGTACGTGAACGCGTTGTTGGCGATTACACCAAGGAAAAGAGTGTTGAGCTGGCAAGGGCATCTGCAGAGGCCTACCTGAAAAAGGCTAAGGAAACAGGCAACTGGCCGGAAGGGCTTGAAAAAAAAGAATCTGCTTATGTGAAGCGCATCGGTTCGGCCAATGGAGTCCCCGAGAACATTCGTAAAGAGGCCTTTGCTCGTCTCGGTCTTGGTTCTTTTCCCGACGCCGTGCTTAGTGAAGAGGCATCTTTCTCAATCTATCAGATTCTCGACTCACGTACGGGCAAAAGCGAGCTGGATGGCGGGAAACGCAAAAATCTTGAGCAACAGCTGCTTGCGGCGCAAAAGAACATCCTTTTGACGTCCTGGCTGGGGCAGTTGCGAAAAGAGGCCAAAATCTGGATTAACACCCAGATGCTGCAATGACGGGGCACTTTGGCGCCATTGCAACCTTGCTGGATTTGTACAATCCAATAGTTGTTAGTCGAGCCTCACAAATAAAGTAATTTCTGAGGAAATAATATCATTCTCGTGCTATTTACCGAGAATGACCCTCTCTTAAGGACACGCCTTTTTTTAAGGGCGTGTCCTTTTTTCCGTTTCTGTGGTTTAATAACCTAACTTGTGAGTGTAGAAGCTCTCTTTCATGAAATGCCCGCTGCCCATGGCGGATCTACACTCTTTAACTTCACTCTAATTCGGTATTTTGAAAGATTCTTCCAACCTTCTTCCCCGACCAACCCGAACAACGAAGGATACCGTTGACCTGCAGGCTGTTAAAGCGCTTCCTGTTGCTGAACAACTGCTGCTGCAACTCGTGTCCATTATCTATGAACCCGTTTCTTCGAGCTTTATTGCTCGTTGTCTGAACAGTCTGGTGCCAAATTTTCTTGGTGACCGGAAGCCGAGCAGCGAAGAGGTCAGCGAGATGGTGGCCCGTTTGCGGCGGAAAGGATTTCTCAGTAGTAAAAATCAATGCCCAAAGATTCTGGCTGAGGCCCTGACCCGACAGGCGATGCATCTCAAGCGTTTCACTCGCATTGCCGCCCTCATTGAGCGGGCCGCTCCGGTGGACTATATGCACGGTAAGTGGTCTACCAGGTGCTGGCGGGCGATACGCCAATTTCGCATAGGGGTGTATAGTCAAAATTTCGACAAAATGGATGAGGCCTTGCTCTTTTGGGAGAAGGAGGGACACCGCTATCTCAAGAGCGAGCCGCCTGCGGTTTTAGTGGCTGCACGCGCCTTTGAGCCACAATGGTTTTCCACCCTACCGGGCTCTTTTCAATTTTTCCTGCTCGATGAGGCTGTTCGCTACTCTCTTGAACAGCTGCACCATTTTCCGGCGGTTCTTGACTATTTGGCCGATGAACAGGCCCAGACCGTCTCACCCGACGAACGGGTTCCTTTTCGCCGACTTCTGGCCTCAAGCTATCTCTTACAGGGGCGATTTGAAGCCTTACGCCAACTCCTCAGTGATTACAGTGACTCCTTCCAGGGCTCGGGCTTTGCCGGGACTGTAGCCTTTCTCAACGGTGATACCGAGCTGGCGCTCAACCTTTTTGACGAAGATCTGGGCCATCTCCAGCAGTACGCCGGTGACCAACCCTTTTTCTTTTTCGGGATAACCGGACTCTTTTGTATTTTCGCTTTGCTGGCCCGTGACGAAGAGGGCGATCGGGACCGGGTACGCGGAGCTGTTGATACAGTCCTGCGACGTTGTAACGGTTGTTCTGAAGAGATCCCCTACCGCTTCCTTGCAGCCGTGCTCAGTGCCTCCGAAGAGGCCATGCCCGACATGCTGGCGCTGACCCAGGATGTGGTTGAAAACAAACGGAGCCTGACCTCGTTGGTGGCCCTGTTGTCGCTGCATTGGATCGGGATAGAGATCCCCACCGATTTTCAGGAGATGTTGAAATCTCTCTACGATCAGGCTCGGGCAAGCGGGTATCTCTGGGTCGCCATGGAATCAGCGGAACTACTCGCGACTCTGGATGAAGACCAGCAGGAGGCCGCCTTGGCTGCTCAGGAGCTTTCTGCCGCCTTACAGAGTCGCTATCTCACCCATATCATTGCTCCGAATGCTACCTGGAAGCAAAGCCTCCAGGAGTTGATCGATATATCGAGTAAAATAAGGGAGCCGGAAAGACTGACTCGGTTGTGCTGGATGGTCGAATACGTTGACGGCATCCTGGATCTTCATCCCAAGGAACAAAAGAAAACCACCATTGGTGGGTGGACCAAGGGGCGGACCATAGCCTTCCAGCGCCTGGTTCGCCATGGGATGGATTACCTCACCGATCAGGATCGGGAGATATGCACCGCCCTGTATCAATCGGGTGAAAGCAGTAAGAACGGCGGCTATGTCTTCAATCAGGAAAACGCCCTGCCGGCATTGATCGGCCATCCTTACGTTTATCTCAAGCGTTCCCCGCAAACTCCGGTGGAAATCGTTGCCGGTGAGCCGGAATTGGTGGTCGAGCGCAAGGGTGATTCACTCTTTATCCACTTTTCCCAGGATATAGGAGAGGGTAATGTGGCAATCTGGCGGGAGACGCCAACGCGGTATCGCATTATCAAAATCAGCGACGAACATCGAAAAGTGGCTGAAATTACCGGGCGTGACGGATTGCTGGTGCCGATTGCCGCCAGCAAGAAGGTGTTGGATGCCATTGGTCACATTGCCTCGTTCATGACCGTACACTCGGCCATTGAAGTGCCGGGAGAAGGCGTGCCCGCAGATCAGGTGGAGAGTGATCCTACCACCTACGTCCACATCATTCCTTATGGCAGTGGATTTCGGATTGAGTTTTTTGTTCGTCCCTTTAAACACGGCGGCCCCTACCTGAAACCTGGTGTCGGCGTGGCGAATTTGATGGCTGAAATCGATGGCCGTCGACTCCGCACCAAACGCAATTTGCGTCTGGAAGAAGACAAGGCGCGCGAGATCGAAGAAAGCTGCCCCCTACTCGACTTGGCCATTGATTTTGAGCAGGAAAACAAGCGGGAATGGCATCTCCTCGATCCTGAGGAATGTCTGCAGGTACTGCTGGAAATCGAGGAAATCAAAGACAGAGTGGTCCTTGAATGGCCGGAAGGAGAGAAACTGGCCGTACGCCGTCAGGCCGGGGTCAATCAGCTTAATCTTAATATTCGCACCAGTCAGCAGGATTGGTTCACCCTTACCGGGCAGTTGGAAATCGACCAAGATGAGGTTATCGAACTCAAAACCCTTCTCGATAAGGTGCGAGAGACGCGCAGTCGTTTCATCCCCATGGGGGAAGGCCAGTTTCTTGCCCTGACCCAGGAGTTTCGCAATCGCCTTGAGGAGTTGATCCTGTACGGGAACAGTCAGCCTGGCGATGAGCAGGAGGTCAAAATCCATCCTCTGGCCGCTATTGCGCTGGAGGAACTGACTCACCAAGCCCAGACCAATGCTGATAAGGGCTGGCGCTTGCGTCTGCAATCCATTGCCGAAGCCCAGGAGATGAACCCCAAGGTACCGTCGACCCTGAAAGCCGAACTTCGTGATTATCAGAAGGAAGGTTTTGTTTGGATGAGCCGCCTTGCCCATCTTGGGGTTGGTGCCTGTTTGGCAGATGATATGGGATTGGGGAAGACTCTGCAGTCGATCACTGTGATTCTTAGTCTGGCCCATCTCGGCCCGTCATTGGTGGTCGCCCCGACGTCGGTGTGCATGAACTGGGAAACTGAGGTACGACGGTTTGCGCCCACCCTCAACTTCCAATTGTTTTCCGAAGTGAACCGGGATGAGATCATCTCAACCCTGGGTAAGTTTGATTTGCTCGTCACCAGTTTTACCCTGCTGCAACAGGAAATTGATCTTCTGGCACAGGTGAAATGGCAGTCGGTGGTGCTCGACGAGGCCCAAGCCATAAAAAATGCCGCCACCAAGCGTTCCAAAGCGGCAATGCGTTTGGATAGTCGTTTCCGCCTAATTACCACCGGCACCCCGATTGAAAATCATCTGGGAGAGTTGTGGAACTTGTTTGCTTTTATCAACCCCGGTCTGTTGGGAACCTACAAACAGTTCAATCGTCGGTTCGGCATTCCGATCGAAAAATACCATGATCGCGAAGCGCGGCGAACGCTGAAAAAATTGATTCGGCCCTTTATGCTCAGGCGTATCAAGTCCCAGGTACTGGAAGAATTGCCGCCGCGGACTGAAATTACCCTGCGGGTGGAGATGCAGCCCGAGGAGTTGCAGTTTTATGAGGCCCTGCGTCAGCAGGCGATTGAAAACATCGAGGGCAGTAGTGAGAAGACCGGGCGTCATCTGCGGATTCTGGCCGAAATCATGCGTTTGCGTCGAGCTTGCTGTAATCCGCGCCTGATCAATGATCAGGTGAAAATTCCCTCGACCAAACTGCAGGTTTTTGCCGAAACCGTGGAGGAATTACTCGGAGGCGGTCATAAGGCCTTGATCTTCAGCCAGTTCACCGGGCATCTGGCTCTGATCAGAGAATACCTCGACAGCAAGGAAATCAGCTATAAGTACCTGGACGGCACCACTCCCGCTAAGGAGCGGCAGCATCAGGTTGAGCGTTTCCAGGCTGGAGAGGGCGATCTGTTTCTCATTAGCTTGAAAGCCGGTGGGTTGGGCCTCAACCTGACGGCGGCCGACTATGTCATCCACATGGATCCTTGGTGGAACCCGGCGGTGGAGGACCAGGCTGCCGACCGCGCCCATCGTATCGGCCAGAAACGGCCGGTTACTGTGTATCGGCTGGTTACTGCCAACACCATTGAAGAGAAGATCGTTCGCCTGCATCAGGAAAAACGGGATCTGGCGAATTCCCTGCTCGAGGGTGCGGATGTCAGCACCCGAATCAGTGCCGAAGAACTGCTGGAGTTGATCCGCTCTAGCTAAGAAGTTACCTTTTCCTCAACAAAGAAAAAAAGAAGGCTCCGCAAAATCATCGTTTTGCGGAGCCTTCTTTTTATTCTCGGTGGCCAAGGACTATTCGCTGCTCAATCCCTTAAGCGGCGCCATGGTTCCGACCAGTTTGGAAGGTAGCTTGGGCAGACCACTGAGCAGCGAAACCATAACCGCTGCACTATAGGGAATGGCCTGGATAACCAAAACCGCGCACCAGATGTGAATGTCGAGCATGTCGCCATCCTTGCGCAGCAAAACACCTACAATAGAGAGGACCAGGGCCACGGCAAAGAGCAGCTCTTCCCGAGCATCGCCCAGGGCTTTGGAAAAGGCATTGGCTTGGGCCTTTTTCGGGGTCCTAAAGAAGCCGATCTTTCGGGTGATAAAGCCGGTGAGCATGGCCCGGGCAATGGTATGCGACAGGGCCAGACCGGCAAGGCCGGCGGCAAGACTCTGCCGACGTGTGGCATCGACGCGGCTACGATAGAGGAAAAACATTTTAAAGCTCTTAAAGAAAAAGAGCACGATTGGTAAAAAGGCGAAAACGATATGGGGCGGCGAAAGATAATCCGGGAAGATGATCATGCCGCAGGACCAGAGTAGCGCCAGAATGTTGAATATCATGTTGATGCCGTCGGCAAACCAGGGCAACCAGCCTGCGAGAAAATGGTAGCGTTGCCCACCGGTAAGCCCGGTCTTTTCAAGGCCGAACATCGCCATCATGTGGTGGCGAAGAATCAGAACCGAGCCGTATGCCCACCGGAAGCGTTGTTTCTTGAAATCTATAAAGGTGTCCGGCATGAGGCCTTTGCCGAAACTGTAGGGAACGTAGCAGGCGGCATAACCCTTTTCAAAAATTCGTAGCCCCAACTCGGCATCCTCGGTGATGCACCATTCTGCCCAGCCTCCGACCTCGTCGAGCACCGTACGCCGGACCATGGTCATGGTACCATGCTGGATGATGGCGTTACGCTCATTGCGGGTCACCATGCCGATCTGGAAAAAACCACGGTATTCAGCCAAACACATGGCTTTGAAGGTATTTTCGTCACCATCGCGGTAGTCCTGAGGTGCCTGGACAATCGCCATGTTGGGGTCGGTGAACTGGGGTGTCAGGGTACGCAGCCAGTTCGGTTCAACGATATAGTCGCTGTCGATCACCGCGACCACCCCGGCCTCAGGATTGGTTTCTCGCAGAGCATAGTTGAGCGCACCGGCCTTGAATCCGGAGAGCGGGTCCACATGGAAAAATCGGAACCTGGGCCCCATGGTCTGACAGTGGGCTTCAACTGGTTGCCAGACTTCCGGATCCTTGGTGTTGTTATCGATAATCAACACTTCAAATTTGGGGTAATCCAGTTCGGCGAGGGCGTTAATGGTCTGGATCATCATATCCGGCGGTTCATTGTAGGCCGGAACATGAATCGAAACCATGGGCAACTCCTCATCGGCCACGTCAATGGGCTGAGGCAGGCGATGGAATGTCTTGGTCCAGACCGATTCCGCCCACTCATGGGCCTCGGCGAGGATGACCAAGATAGCGCCGGTGGCAGCCAGTAAAAGAACAATACCAACCAGTAGGGAAGACGCTGTCATATATTGGCGCTGGAAGTCGTAGACCACCCAGACCGCAAAGGTGGTAATAGCATAGGCGATAAACGCCAAAAAGCCGCGCCCTGTATCCAGGAGCCCCTTACTGTCACGAAACAGCAGGGCGAGGATCAGTACTGCCAGGACAATACTGATCGCCGCCAATTCTCGCCAGTGGGGGATAGGGATAACCGGAGCGGTAAATTCGAATTTGGGTTCACGGTTATCGTTATAGACTCCCCAAAGACTCCCTGCCTCGCCCTCAAGATTTTTTTTCCAAATCTGATCAAAGGCCTCCATGATGTAGTAGGTGTAGTTATTCTTTTCTGCAACATCAAGGAACCGACGAAGGAATTTAGCCTGATTGGTCGGGCTGGCCACCGCCCCCTGGCGGATACGGCCACCACTTGGCCAACCGACTTCACCGATAATGATTTCCTTGCCCGGGTATTTTTCCTTAAGCTCGTTATACCGCATGATGCAGTAGTCAACGGCCTGATCAACAGGTACGCCTTCCCAGTAAGGAAGAAGATGAACGGCAATGAAGTCGACCTTCTCTACCAGTTTCGGATTTTTCAGCCAAACGTGCCAGGGTTCGGCAATACTGACCGGTGCCCACACCGATTTTTTGACCGTATCGATATGGCGAAACATCTGTTCCATAGTGAGGTCGGTTCGGAGGAGAACCTCGTTACCAACAATGACCCGGACAACGTTGCGGTAGTTTTCTTGGTAAATTTTAATGAGTTTTGCGATTTCCTTCTCATTTTCCTCCTCGTCGGGAGTTAACCAGGCGCCAAGAGTGACATTCAGGCCTCTTGCTGCGGCAAGGCGAGGGATTTCCGCCAACGTGCCCTGGACCGTATAGGCGCGGACCGCATGGACATCCCCGGAAAGCAGGGCCAGGTCCTTATCGATCTCCTCCACCGAGGGGAAGATCATTTTCATCGGCGATTGGCCTTCGTGGAAGGGCGAGAAGGAAAACCCTTGGATTTTAGAGGGCCAGGCGGGCTCGATATTGGGTTGGTTGACGATTTTCCAGAGCAGGAGTGCCAGGCAGCCCATGATGATGGTGATAATAATACCGGAACGATTCATAGGGGGAGTGAAGAGAATAAGTGAAAGGGTTAAGAGGCGTTGAAGGTTTGCACGTCTCTTGGTGATCGAAACCAAGAGACCTTGGCCTATGAAAAAGGATGCAAGTATAACACATGAAAAAAGGGAAAAGTGCAAATGAATCTAGAGTGACTGGCAAAAAACATAGCGTAAACAGCGGATGCAGTGGAAACAACGCTGCTTTTTACAATAAACCATCGCCTTAAAGAGGTGTGCCGATTCCGTGAACTGAGATCCTAGAGGGGATGAGTGTACGCAGGAGCTGCCAGGAGTGAATATCCTGTTGGAGGAGATGTAAAAAATAGTTGTGGAGTGCATTCAAGGCATCGCTTATTGCCGGTAACGGGAGGTGCAGCCTGGGGAGACGGTCAAGGGGCGTTGATTGCGCTCGGGCGAGAGTCCGTAGGGTCTGCACTGTCAGGCGCGGAAAAGAAGACGATTTCGGGTGACAAGTATTGCAGAGCAGCGAGCCGTTGCCTGGGAGCAAAAGATAGGAGTGCGGAGTACGCACAGGCTGATGACAGCGGCTACAGGCAAGCAGATCCGGTCGGTAGCCAAGAATGCCGAGCAGATGTATTAGGGCAAATACCGAGATTTGCAAGGGGGATTGCGCACTACATAAATTTTCCAAGGCCCAGGAAATCAGAATGTAGAGTTCAGGGTCAGGATCCAGTTCGCGTGTAAATCGCAGGATTACCTCACTGAAGTGCGCTGCAGCGATATAGCGACGATGGTTTTGCCGGAGAGGGAGGTGGGCTTTGAGCAACTCGGCCTCCTGAAGAAAATAGAGCCCTGATGCGGTTCGTGGCGGCTGGTAAAACAGGCGTAGTTGACTGTAGGGCTCAAGTTTGTTGACGAAACGCTGCTTGCTTTTTAGTGCCCCTTTGGCAATGGCTGTGAATCGACCAAGGTCATGGCTATACAGGGTGACGAGTTTGTCGGCCTCCCCATATCCGCTGATGTTAAGGACATATCCGCAAGTGGTCAGGGGGAAGTCACGGGCCATGAACGGTAAGCGGCAAACGGAGTGTGGCCCGGCCATCGCGGTACACGGGCGCGGCTAGGAGGCTGCCGTTGAACTGGAGATCTGCACAATGCTCTTGGAAAAAATCGAGTTGCAGAGTCCGTTCAGCTTCCCATTGAATAGTCGAGCCCTTAAGGTAGGTCTGATCACTGGTTGGTTGGTTGTCGATAGCCACTTGCACCCGGCAATCGGCATAAAAAACAGCCTGCAGCGACAGGGTGTTTTGCGTGCGCATACTACTGGTGGCCGGGTCAGCAGGATGAAACGTGTTCTTGACTGTGGTGGTAAGTGAAAGCGCTTTGTCGGTGAGATAGGCAAAGGGATTCCACCCATAATAGAGACAAAAGCCGGAGAAAGAGACGACGATACCAAAGAGCAGCGCTGTCGCTGTCGCGGCAGAGGATACCCGAGCCTGTTCGGCCAGTTTTTTGGGTTCCAATGAATGGTCGATTTGGCTCTTTTGCAGTGGCGTCAAGCTGTCGCTGCTCCCGTTCCTCCGTTCCCTGATGAATTGCATCGCTAGTGGCTCTCCTTCTAAACCGAGGTAGCTGGCATAGAGGCTGACCAGACCTTTGGTGAAACCGTCGGCCGGTAGCCGGTCAAAGGCCTGTTCCTCAATGGCCCGCAGAGTGGAGAGAGAAATCCGCGTATGAGCGGCTGCCTCCTCAATGGTATGGTTTTGGTCAAGGCGTGCCCGGCGAAGCTGTTCGCCCACCGGCTGATCGCCTGAAAAATCGGAGAGATCTGTGCGCATACCACGGGGGAAGTTGATTTATTGGTTCAACAGGGGCCGGCCACTCAGGATTACAGGATTTTGATGTATGCTTTTTCGCGAATAGATTGCATCCATTCCTTAAATCGAGTTTCCATAGCCTGCTGGAGGAGTTTTTCACGAATCTGCTCTTTGACCGACTCATAAGAGGCTTTGGCGGCAATTTTTCCTTTTTCAGTGGAAACGACCTTGAAAAAGACATAACCGTTTCCGGTTGCAACGATGGGGCTCAATTCCCCGGATTTTAGGTGGGCAATGGCCTCCCGGATGTATGTGGCCAGTTCATCGAGCTGGAACAGGCCGAGATCGCCTCCCTCTTTGCCATTGGGTAGATCTGAGTATTTGCGGGCTAAATCCTGAAAATTATCGCCGTCATGGGCCTGCTTATAGGCTTTTTGGATTTTCACTTTGGCCTGGTCCTGGGTCGGTACAGAGCCGTCGGCCAGGGCACTGCCCCAGATACAGCCGATCTGTTGCAGGTGGTACCCGCCGCCTTCTGCCTGTTCGGTGAAATTGTTGTCGTAGTAATCGAGGATTTGTTCTTCCGGGATAACGACTTTCGTCCGTACCTCGTAGTTCACAAGGCGGGAACTGAGGATTTGGTCGCGCAGTTCTTCACGGTACTGCTTTTCACTCATCCCCATGGAGCTCAACTCTTTGCGCATTTGCTCCATGGTTGTTTTATTGCCGGCTAAGATGCGTTGCACGGCCCCGTCCACATCCTGATCACTGACCTGAATGTTGAGTTTTTTGGCCTCCTGCACCATGAGCTTTTTGTCGACGAGTTTGTCGATAACCGTGAGCCGGGCCCGGTACAGTGCTTCAGCGAGCCGGTCAGGCGGGGTCTCATCGGTGATTTTTTTAAAAAAAGACTGGCCCAGTTCGTTGACCTCGGACAGAGTGATGGTATCGTTGTTAACAATGGCGACACTGCGATCGACGATACTGGCGGATGCGTTTGTCAGAGTGATAAAGAGGCTGGCAAGGGCACAAAAGAGAAGAATTCGTTGAATCATGATGTCGTTAGGGGAAGGGAAATTTGATGGGAAGTTCGGTGTATTTGGCTTAAAAGATCAAGTAATGTCGTTGTTGCAAAAGATTGCAAAGGCAACACTCCGTTCTTCGTATCCTCCTGTTTTTAGGAGGCATAAGGTTCTGTTTCTTGTTTTTTCAACAAATCGGTCACAATTATCTAACCGGAAGCAAGTAAAGGCGCAACGGTTTTCCGGATGAAGGCAGGCGATGACGCGTCTGGTTCGTGTCTATTACCCAATGCGCTCGTGGAGGAATAAATGAAAAAAAATAGGCAACTCAATGGGCGTTTTTTCCTGATTGGCGCCTTGGTTCTCGGTCTGTTCGTGGTGGCGCCGGGCATGGCAGCGGTGAATCTGCCGTCATTTACACTACCCACCGTACGCAGTGGATCATTGGTTTCCAGCAATACCTACGAAGGACAGGCAATGTTGATCACTTTTTTTGCCACCTGGTGTGGTCCCTGCATGCAAGAGATTCCGGCGCTCAAAGCCGTGCAGTCCCAGTACCAGGCCCAAGGATTTTCCGTGGTGGCCCTGGCTGTTGATGAGGGCGGGGCGGGGACAGTTGCCAAGTTGGTGGAAAAAGCCGGGATCAACTATCAGGTGTTGCTTGCCGATGAGGGCACCCGCCATCAGTTTGGCGGCGTAGCCACCATCCCTACCTCGTTTTTAGTGAACAAGCAGGGGCATGTGGTCAAAAAGTATGCGGGGCTGGTCCCTCGGAGTTTATTGGAAAGAGATATTGAATCAGTACTTTAATTGTTTTCCTCCACAGTAGGGGGCAGAGATTTGCTGTTGACATTCTTGCCTGTATTTCTTAGATTTCTCAAAGGAAAGAGGCAATAGGTTTGGTTTGTACAACCCACATTCTATAAAGGAGACCGCCATGAAAAAGATCATTGTTACCCTGATGGTTGCTGCATTTGCCCTGAGTGCAGGTGCTGCTTTTGCTGCAAAATCCACCTGCACCGTTGACGGCGTAGAGGGAACCAAAGTTACCATGACCTGCGACAAGGCTGACGTTAAAGCCGGTGACAAGGTCACTGTTAAAGCCGCAAAAAAACTGGAAGGCTGCTGATAGTCTGACAGCGTTTATTTGTTGTAAAGAGCGGGTCGATTGAAGAAATCGACCCGCTCTTTTTATTTGTATGGCCCTGTGGCCGCGCCTCATTAGTTGCCTTTAGTGGCGTAATCCGGCATAGTGGCGGCAAAAAGGCTGTTGAGCCACACCCCATTTTCTGACTGCTAAGGAGAGAGACCCGCGTATGGATCCGCAAACCTTACCTGAGATAGAACTGAATCTGTATAATGCAATTAAAAGCCAGTACAAGGTTGCCTTTGAACCCCTTAAGATCAGGGAACATGCCTTGCACTTGCTCAAGATCACGGATCTGGAACAGATTCTTGACGGGAAGGATCCGCTCAAGGATGTCTCAACCTTTCCCTTCTGGATTCGGCTTTGGGAGGCGGCAATTGTTCTTTCCGAATATATTACCGGGATACCTTGTGAACCGGGGACAACATTACTCGAGCTTGGTGCCGGTCTGGGCGCTCCAGGCCTCACGGCGGCAAAAGTCGGCTACGATGTTACCCTGTCCGATTACGAGGACATGATCCTTGATTTTGAGCGGATCAATGCAGCGGCCAGCGGTCTGCAGAATGTTGATTGCCTTATGCTCGATTGGCTCAATCCGCCTGAAATGAAAAAATTTGATGTCATTCTCGGAGCGGAGATTCTCTTCCGGGAAGAATTTTTTCAACCGCTGCTCAATGTGCTCCAAAAGACACTCAAACCCGGTGGCGTCGTCTATCTGGCCCACGACAGCAAACGGCAAAGCCTGGCGCCGTTTTTGAAAATGGCAGAGAAGGATTACCGCATCGCAGCCTCCCAGAGACGCTTAAAGAGTTTCGACGGGGATAAAATTATTCTTCTCAATCGTCTCCAGCCCCGTAACTGATTTTTTTGGGAAAAAGCAAGAGGGCGGTTGTGTATCCAGTGAGCCTTGATATCGCAGGCAGGCTCTGCGTGGTGGTAGGGGGCGGCAATGTCGCTGCCCGCAAGGTTCGCGGACTTCTCGCTGCCGGGGCCCGGGTGCGTCTCATTAGCCCGGTACTCGGCAAACAGCTGGAAGCTCTCATGGCCCAAGGGGCTATCGAATGGCGGCAAAAGACGTTCGCTGCCGCAGATTTGTCCGAGGCCTTTCTCGTCTTTGCCGCCACTGACCAGCCAACGGTACAGGCAGAGATCATCGAGGCCGCCCGGTCCCGCAATCTTCTGGTTAATGTGGCCGATGGACCTGAGTTCTGCGATTTTCAGGTTCCGGCAGTGTTACGGCGGGGTGCGTTGAGTATCAGCATCGCCACCAATGGCAAGACGCCGGCTGTGGCGGCCATGGTCCGCAAGCGTCTGGAACAGGTTATCGGGGAGGAGTATGCACTGCTAACCTCGCTGATAGGTGCCATTCGGGAAGATGTGATTGGACAGGCGGCTAGCGATGCGGACAAAAAGATTCTATTTCAAAAGATCCTACAGGACGATATAGTCCTCTGGCTCCGGGAACGACAATGGCACAAGGTGCAGGCGCACCTGGAGGGGGTGATAGGTCGGCCCTTGGGTCGGGATCTGGAGGTACTGATTAAGGAGAATCCATGAGTTTCTTGCTCTTTCAGGGCAGTGTTGCGGTCTATCTGTTTTCCTTTGCCGCCTACCTGGTTTTTTTTCTCACCCAGAAAACACCGTTGCGAAGAACCGGGCGGACTATTTTCCTGGTGGCCTTTCTCGTCCACACCGTCAATATCATTGCCCGGGCGGTGGAAACCGGACATACGCCCATTACCAGCCATCACGAAACGGTTTCCTTCTTTGCCTGGTCGGTAAGTTGTTGTTATCTTTCCTTCCGTTGGCGATACACCGTGAAAAATCTTGGTGTTTTCGTCAGCTCTCTGGTCTTTGTCCTGATGTTGGTCGCCGCCTTATCTTCGCGCACCATGATACCCTTGCCGCCTGCTCTCCAATCCTGGTGGTTGCCGGTCCATGCCTCGATAGCCATCTTTGCCGATGGTTTCCTTGCCCTCGCCTGTATCGGCGGCATCATGTATCTGTTGCAGGAACGTGAAATCAAGAAAAAACGTTTTGGCCTGTTTTACTCGCGGCTCCCTTCCCTGGAAGCTCTGGACAAACTGAACCAACATTGTCTGAGCGTAGGCTTTCCCTTGTTCACCCTCGGGCTGATCACCGGCTCTCTGTGGGCCAAACAGGCTTGGGGCGCCTACTGGCACTGGGATCCCAAGGAAACTTGGTCCCTGATCACCTGGTTTCTTTACGCCGCCGCCTTGCATCAACGATTTACCGTTGGCTGGCGCGGACGACGGGTGGCGATTTTGAGTATCATCGGCTTTCTTTCCGTATTGTTTACCCTTTGGGGTGTTTCCTTTCTTTTAGAAGGAGTGCATACCTATGTCTCGTGACGCCATTGTCCTGCTCGGCGTCAACCACAAAACCACGCCTTTAGCAGTTCGGGAAAAACTGGCGCTTTCCTCCGGCTATGAAGAACCCTTACGCGCTTTGGGCCAGTTGGCGGAACTGCGTGAGTACTATCTTCTCTCCACCTGCAACCGGGTTGAGGTGCTGTTCACCTGCCGCGATGTTGAGCGGGCCACCAAACGGGTCCAAGAAATTCTTTTTGGTCAGGCGATCTCTGCCGAAGAGTTGCAGCGCCACGTCTACCATTACGTCAATCTTGAGGCCGCAGAGCATCTATTTCTGGTCGCTGCCAGCCTGGATTCGATGATTGTCGGCGAGGCCCAAATTCTGGGGCAGCTCAAAGAGGCGTACCGGCACGCCACCAAGGCCGATAGCACCGGCTTTATTCTCAATAAGCTCCTTCATAAATCATTTTCCGTGGCCAAACGGGTCCGTACGGAAACCCGTATCGGTGCCAGCGCGGTCTCGATCAGTTACGCCGCAGTGGAACTGGCTCGTAAGATCTTCGGCGATCTCCATGGCAAAAAGGTTTTGTTGGTGGGCGCTGGCGAGATGGCGGAACTGGCGGCCGAACACCTGGTCGGCCAGGGGGTCACCGAGGTTGTCGTGGCCAACCGGACTCTGCAGCGCGCGATCAACCTTGCCCGTTGTTATAACGGCCAAGCTGTCTCTCTGGAGGAGTTGCTTGATCAGCTACAACTAGTTGATATCATAATTAGTTCCACCGGAGCAACCGATTTGATTCTCCATCGGGAGGATGTGCGTTCGGTGATGCGCGGGCGGCGCAATCGACCATTGTTTTTCATAGATATTGCCGTTCCCCGCGACCTTGATCCTGCCATTAACGAGCTCGATAATGTGTATCTCTACGACATTGATGATCTGAACAATGTGGTGGAGATGAACAAGTCCGAGCGGGACAAGGAGGCCTTCAAGGCGCAGCGGATCATTAGTGAGGAAAAACTGAAATTTTCCAAATGGCTTGCCAATATGGAGTCCACCCCGACCATCATTCAGTTGCGGGAGACGATCGAACAGCAGGTAAGGGGCGAGGTGGAGAAAACGCTGGGCCGGTTGGAGGATATGGATAGCCCCTCGCGGCAGCGACTGGAGAAGATGGTGGCCGGGATCACCGGCAAGCTGGCCTATCCTCCGCTGCATTTTCTCAAGTCGGAAAATCACTGCATCGCCTTACCCGAACGGATCAAAACCATTCGCGAGCTGTACCAGATGGATAACGGCAGCAACCAACAGAGCAACGAATGATCCAAAGCGACCGAGAATCTATCCTGGAAGAAGAGTGGCTTTTGGTGCGCCACTCTGGGGAAATTCCCGAGGTTGCCCTTCACGCGAGTTTCCATTATCTGGGAGATGATGCAGAGGGACCGCATTTGGTCTTGACGCAGGAAGAGGTGGCCTTTCTGCAGCAGGCGGTAATGGCGCGTTACGAGGAGATCATCCTCCGAGATCTTGAGCCTGCGAATCGTGACCTTGCCTTGTTTCGTGGTATTAGGCGGGCCAATCACAACTGGTATCGCTATGCCCGTTTCTGTGAACGTATTCCCTGCGGGGTGGATGTCCTCCAAACCCAGGCAGCGCAAGCCCTGGCGGGGTATCTGCGGGTGGAACAGCAAGAGGTTTTGGCCGGTGCGCGTAAGCCTTCGATCAACTGCACCGCAGAGGCGCTGCTCACTTTTGTCCTGGCTCTGGAGCTTGATCCCGCCTCTTTGCCCCAGGGCTGGGAAGCGTTGTGTGAGCAACTGGCGCTCTGAGTCTTTACGTTTTATGACGTCATTAAATTTTCCGGAGTGATTGACCATGTGCCCAAAAGCCGCTGCATTGCGGGTGGGCGTGATCGGCGCCGGCAAGCACGGCAGTCGTTATGCCCGCCATATAAAAAATGATGTCGAAGGCCTGCAACTCGCTGCAATCAGTCGACGCAGCGATGAAGGCCGGTTACTGGCCTCGCAGTTGAACTGCCGCTGGTACGTAAACTGGCGGGATCTGATTGATTCGTCTGAAGTGGACTGCATCGTTGCCGCTTTACCCCCAACACTCAATTATCCGGTGGCTCACGCCTGTGCCGACGCCGGCAAACCGCTGCTGCTTGAAAAACCTATGGCCGTCACTGTTGATGAGGCCTTGGCCATCCATGAATGTTTCGTTCGCCAAAACCTTGGTCTCACCATCGGTCAAACCCTTCGTTACAACTCGGTAATCAACGCGCTGCGTGAGCAGTTGCCCTCGGTCGGTTCCCTGTACAGTTTTTCGGCCAATCAACGCCTGGAACCGGCGAACTTGGCCTGGCTTGATCAACCCGAGCATGCCGGAGCCGGGGTGAGCTTCCATTCCGCAGTCCATGTCTTTGATGCTATTCGCTATATTACCGGCCAGGAAATTGTGCGGGTGATGGCCCGGATCCGCTGCCTGCATAGCTCTTGCCTCGAAGATCACCTGGTGGTGCTGGTCGAGTTGGAGGGTGGCCTTTTGGGTGTTGTTGACTGTTCCAAGATAGGACCGGCCCGTTCCGGACGTTTTGAACTGGTCGGCGAGAAAGGGCAGTTGCACGGGGATCAGGTCCATCATCACCTGGAGTTTATTCAGGGGGCGCAACGGACTGCGCTTGCCTGTGAGGGCCCGGTGAGCACCATTGTGCCGCTTTTACAGGACTGGTCTCGCTTTCTTCAGGGTGAAGCCGAGAACCCTATTCCTGCGGAGGTGGGCCTGGCTGCGGTCAGGGTGTGTGCGGCCTGTCTGCGCTCGGCCGCCAAAGGGGGATGGGAGGATGTGTACCAAGGGAAGCAGTGAACCTGCTCCCCTTGGTAAATGGAATTAATGCTTGAATGAACGCTGGCCGGTATACATCATGGCCACCTGAGGATTGGCCTCGTTACAGGCCTGAATCGATTCAAAATCGCGGATGGAGCCACCGGCCTGGAGAATGGCGCTGACACCCTCACGGATACCGACATCAGCACCGTCGCGGAAAGGGAAGAAGGCGTCGGAAATCATCACCGAGCCGGGGATTCCCGCCCGATCCGCCTTGACCTTAGCATCAATGGCCTCCTTATCGGCCTTGTCTCGTTTACCTTGGGCAATTTCCAACACTAAGTCTGCATAGGGGATGGCAAAGGTGTCAAAACAGGTGACGTCGGCGTATTTGACGTAGGCCTTGTGGATGGCAATTTCCGCTACCCCGACTCGATCTTGTTCGCCGGCACCAATGGCCATGGTACAACCGTCCTTGACGTAGATGACCGAGTTGGAGGTCACCCCGTGCTCAACCGCCCAACCAAAGAGCATGTCCTCGATCTCACGCTCCGTGGGTTGCCGCTCGCAGGCATAGTGCACGCCTTTGTAGGTGGTGACGGCCGGTTTGAGATCCTGCGCCGAACGGATGGAATTGACCGCTGACTGCTGGACAATAATCCCCCCGTCGATCAGGGATTTGAAATCGACAAATCGGAAGTGTTCAAAATCCGCCAGGCGGGAAATGCCGGCCATGCGGATGACGCGCAGATTTTTGCGTCGGGCAAGGATCTCGAGTGCGCCTTCTTCAAAGTCAGGTGCACAGACCACCTCCAGATAATTCTGCGCCATCAGTTCGGCAGTTTCCTTATCCAGCGGCCTGCTGGTGACCACCGCCCCACCAAAGGCGGCAATCCGGTCGCAGCGGTTGGCCCGATTGTAGGCATCGGTCAGGCTGGTGCCGATAGCTGCACCGCAGGGATTGTTGTGCTTGAGGATGACCGCGGCTGGCTTGTCGATCAGATACTTGATGATATTCAGCCCGTTATCGACATCGGTGAGATTGATCTTGCCTGGATGTTTGCCCACCTGGAGCATGTCTTCAACCGTAATAGCGCTCACCAAACCGTTGCCCGGTTCAATATATTTGCATTCGCCCAGCAGCAGGTTGCCGTTCACCAGTTCATAAAGAGCGGCTTCCTGATCAGGGTTCTCGCCGTAGCGCACACCGCGCTCATCGACACTGCCGTCCTCCATCGGGATTTTCCAGGTTTTTTTACGGTAGACCAGGGATTGCTCGCCAAGGGTGATGGTCATGTCCATGGGAAAGGAATCACCGAGCAGGGTTGAATACATTTTTTTCAAATCAGTCATGGGATAGTGTACTCCATAAAGAAATCAACCAGCGTCAGTCGCCGGAAAGAAAATACCAGGTTCAGTGGCAGGTTACGCTTGGCCAAGAACGGTTAAGGGTGCCACTGTGTTGCCTTCATCTACACTGCAGTTTTCAAGAACCGAGTTGGCACCGATACACACCCGCTCTCCCAAACGGCAATTTTTTAGGATGACGCCACTTTCTATCAGGCAACCGCTACCGAGAATAGTCGCCTCACTCAGGCGGACGTTGGGTTGCAGATGCGTGTCTGGGCCGATGGTACAGTCGGCGGAAACGAGAATAGTTTCCGGGGATTCCAGCGTAACCCCGGCAAGCATCAGCTCCCGATTGCGCCGCTGCTGCAGGGTCGTCTGTGCCTGGGCCAACTCAATGCGGGAATTAACCCCCAATACATCAATTGCCTGGGGGTGGACAAAGGTGTGAACCTTTAAGCCCTGACGGTTGGCCATGGCAACGATATCGGTCAGGTAGACCTCGCCCTGGGCATTGTTGGTGCCCACTTGACGCAAAGCTGCAAAGAGAAAAGGGCGATTGACCAGATAAATTCCGGCGTTGATTTCCTTAATCTGCCGCTGCTCGTCGGTGGCATCCTTTTCTTCGACAATGGCCTGAATCCGCCCTTGCTGGTTATGGAGAATGCGGCCATAGCCAAAGGGCTCGTCCACCAGTGTGGTCATCAGGGTCAGAATGGCCTGCTCCTGGTTATGGGCATTTATCATTTGTTGCAGGGTTTCAGGACGAATGAGCGGGGTATCGCCGCAAAGGATAAGGACTTCGTCATTGCTGGCGCAACCAGTTTCGGCACAGAGTACCGCATGGCCGGTCCCCAGTTGCTGCTCCTGGACCACGGTGGTCACCGCATAGGGGGCCAATGCCTTTTCGACTTCCTCTCGTTGATGGCCGACAATGACCGCGCATTGCTTAATGCCGGTGTTTTTGACGGTGTCGAGAACATGATGGATCATCGGCCGGAAAAAGACCCGGTGCAGCACCTTGGCCACATTCGATTTCATTCGGGTTCCTTTGCCCGCGGCAAGGACAACAGCTATAATCGATGGATGCATAGGGAAAATCCTGATAAATGAAGAAAAAATGAGCGCAAACATATCATTGTAGAAAAAAAAGGGCGGTTTGACAAGCACCACCTAACGCGTTTTCCCCGGGAAAATAGCCTGCAATCAGGACCATGATTCAAGATTCGGGAAAAAAGTGATGCAAAGCCGGGGTAAGATTCGTAGAGTGTGGCCAACGACGTCCGGCCCCATTGCAGAAATTGATGCAATATCAACAGAATTTTAGTGAACATCGAACCACGAGAAAAATAAAGAATGCGACCACAAGATCATGAGGTGCTGATCCTCGACGGTGCCTGCGGAACCAATCTTCAGGAAATGATTATCCCAATCTCTGCCTGGGAGGGTAAGGATGGGTGCAACGAACTCCTCAATTTGACTGCACCGGAGACCATTATAGCCCTTCACAAAAGTTTTGTTGATGCCGGGGCCATGGTCATAGAGACCAACTCCTTTGGTGCCAGCCGGATTGTGTTAGAGGAGTATGGGCTGCAGGATCAGGTCGAGGCCATCAATCGGGCCGCGGTAGAAAATGCACGGAAAGCCATTGGCGGCAAAGCCAACACTTACATTGCTGGATCCATTGGGCCTGGTACCAAACTGCCGTCGCTTGGCCATATCAGCGTCGATGCATTGGCAGCCGCCTATGTCGAGCAGGTACGTGGACTGGTCCTGGCTGGTGTTGATATGCTTATTATTGAAACGTGCCAGGATCTGTTGCAGATCAAGACCGCTATGACCACCTGTTTTGAGACCCTGGAGAGCCTGAATACCGACATCCCAGTGATGGCCTCGGTGACCATCGAGCGCACCGGTACCATGCTGGTTGGAACCGATATCGCAGCCGCTGCGGTGACCTTTGAGCCCTTTCCGCTTTTTTCTTTTGGTCTTAACTGCGCAACTGGTCCTCGGGATATGGAGTCGCACATCCGTTGGTTGAGCCGTAATTGGCCCGCGCGGATCTCCTGTGTGCCCAATCAGGGGCTCCCGGAGGTCGTGCAGGGCAAAACCTGCTATTCGCTTACCCCTGAGCGCTATGCCCAGGAAATGAAGCGTTTCGTTACCGAATACGGGGTAAGTGTGGTCGGTGGCTGCTGCGGCACTACAGCTGCTCATATCAAGGCGTTGGTGGACACGCTTCGTGGTGTCAAACCCGCAGTTCGGGAGGTGATCGCATGAAACCTTCGGTATCAAGCCTCTACCAGGCCGTTGAACTGCAACAGGAGATCCCCCCCTTATTGATCGGTGAGCGGGCTAATTCTAACGGCTCGAAAAAATTTCGAGAACTCCTGCTGGCCGACGATTACGAGGCCTGCCTGAAAATTGCCGTGGAGCAGGAGAACAAGGGCGCCCATGTGATTGACATTTGTACCGCCTACGCTGGTCGAGATGAGCTCAAAGATCTGACCACCCTGGTCAGTCTCTGCGCCTCCAGCCTCAAAGCGCCGCTGATGATCGATTCGACCACCCCGGAGTGCATTGAGGCCTGCCTGCGCATTTATCCGGGCAGGGCGATCATCAACTCGGTCAACCTTGAGGATGGCGGAGTGAACATTCGCCGGGTGTGCAAGGCCGCAAAAAAATATGGCGCAGCCGTGGTTGCCCTGACCATTGATGAAAAAGGCATGGCCATGACAAAAAGCGAAAAAATTCGCATTGCCAAAGCCATCCATACCATTGCCGTGGATGAGTACGGCCTGCGCTCGCAAGACCTGCTTTTTGATTGCCTGACGTTCACCGTCGGTTCCGGCGACGAAACTCTCCGTGATGCCGCGATCCAAACCTTAGAGGGTATACGCCTGATCAAAAGCGAGTTACCCGGCTGCATGACTGTGCTTGGCCTCAGTAATATATCCTTTGGCCTGGCTCCCCAGTCCAGACGCTTCCTCAACTCGGTTTTTCTCCACGAGGCGGTGTCCGCTGGGCTTGATGCAGCTATCGTCGATGCAGCCAAAATTATTCCTTTGGCCCGCATCCCCGAGGAGGATCGGGATGTCTGTTTAGATTTGCTTTATAACCGGCAAGGGGAAGGGGAGAAAGATCCGCTAATGCGTTTTATCGACTATTTCAGCGATAAGACGGCGACGAACGATCAGGATGAGCAGGCGACTGACCGCACCGTTGAGGAGCAGCTTTTTGCCAAGGTTTTGGATGGGGATAAAGACGGGATTGATGACCTGCTGGCTATCCTGCGGCAGCGGTTCAAATCAATCAATATTATTAATCAGATTCTGGTCCCGGCCATGCGCCATGTGGGCGAGCTATTCGGTAAGGGCGAGATCCTCCTGCCGTTTGTTTTGCAATCTGCCGAGGTAATGAAGGTCTCGGTCTCTTTACTTGAGCCGTTCATGGAAAAGGCCGACGGCGATTCAACCACCAAAATCCTCTTGGCCACGGTCCAGGGGGATGTCCACGATATCGGTAAAAACCTGGTAGATATCATCCTCAGTAATAATGGCTATAAGGTGTTCAATATTGGGATCAAGGTCCCGGTTGAGACTATTATTGAGAAGGCCAAGGAATTCCGAGTCGACATAATCGGATTGAGTGGGCTGTTAGTCAAATCAGCGCTGGTGATGCAGGACTGTATGCCCCAATACCGTGAGGCCGGGTTGAATGTGCCGATTCTTTTGGGTGGGGCAGCACTTACGCCCAAGTTTGTTGCCGAATCCTGCGTGCCCGCCTATCCCGCTCCGGTGGTGTACTGTGCCGATGCCTTTGCCGGACTCAAGGCGGTTCAGGAGTTTGAGGCTGGGACGCTTGCAGCTACCCAATGGGATAGTGCAACAGCAGTCAAGTCGATGAAACCCGGAGTGAAGGTGTTGGAGATTGATCGATCCAACCCTGTGCCCGATCCGCCATTCTTGGGACAACGCTATGTGGAAGATGTGGAGCCTGCTGTTCTTTTCTCACTGATCAATGAACAGGCACTTTTTCGAGGTCGTTGGGGCTACCGTCGCGGCAAGATGGGGGCAGGGGAGTATGAGGAGTTAATCAACAAAACGGTCCGTCCGCTGTACCAGCACTTGATAGAGCGCTCAATTGCCGAGGGCTGGCTGCAACCCAAAGTCAGCTATGGCTATTTCCCTTGCCATGCCCAAGAGAACGCCTTGTTGGTTGAAGCGGAGGGTAAAGAGCATTGCTTCGAATTTCCGCGGCAGGCTGAGGCGCCCTTTCTTTGCATTGCGGATTATTTCAAAACTGCAAAGGAGGGGGGCGATGTAGCTGGTTTTTTTGTCGTCACCATCGGTTCTAAAATCGGAGAAGAGATTGCCAAGCTCTATGAAGCCAACGCCTATCATGATTATCTGATGCTGCACGGATTCAGCGTTGAGGTCACCGATGCTCTTGCCGAGCACTGGCACCGAGTAATGCGTCGGGAATTGAGTATGGAAGGAGAAGGGCAGGGGGATGTTTATGGCGCAGTGACCCAGGATTATCAAGGATCCCGTTACGGCTTTGGCTACCCGTCCTGTCCAGATCTTGATGCGCATAAACCGCTTTTTGCCTTCCTTAAACCTGAAGGTATCGGTATCAGTTTGACTGAAAATATGCAGATGGTACCCGAGCAGACAACTTCTGCCATCGTGGTCCATCATCCCCAAGCCAAATACTTTGCGGTGTAATCATGGGGAAAAACAATGACCGATATATCTGTGCCAACTGCGGTTATATCTATGACCCGGCAGCAGGTGATTCGATGAACGCAATTCCGCCGCAAACGTCTTTTGAGGAATTGCCCGACGAATGGGTCTGTCCGATGTGTTATGCCACTCAGGACCAGTTCGATTTGTTGGATTAATAAGCCAAACGCCCTTCTCCAAAATTTGGAGAAGGGCATTTTAAAAACCACGAACAAAGGGATGATGGTTACCGTCAGTTCGAAGCAAGAATGAATTGAGTGTAACGCAAACGCAAAAAACCCCCAAGCAGCGAAGCTGCTTGGGGGTTTTATATAAAGAATCGGCGGCGACCTACTCTCCCACATAGTCTCCCATGCAGTACCATCGGCGCTGAAGAGCTTAACTTCCGTGTTCGGAAAGG
>JAQUEZ010000203.1 GCA_028684915.1 Desulfobulbus sp. | reverse complement strand
CCTTGCGCAGCGAGCTTCTCGGCCGGGCCAGTTTTGCCGGTTCAGATGTCAATTGGCAGGCGATACGGAGGTATTCCTCCTTGTCGTATGCTATAAGTTCCTCGAGTCCCACGCTAGACAGGAGGCTCGCTCCGACTCGTTCCGCGTGCCTGTCTCCGCAGAGGGTTATTACCGGGACTCCCATCCAGAGTGATTCACAGGTGGTTGTAGTTCCGTTATAGGGGAAAGGGTCAAGTGAAATATCGATGCGGCCATAGAGCGCAAGATGATCCTTTTTGCGGTTTTCTGCCGGAAGAAATTCCAGGCGAAACGGATCAATGCCTTGTTTTAGAAATGGTTTCAGGTAGCTAAGGCGAGTCGGTTCGTCGGAAAAGGAATGACTTTTTAGTATCAGACGTGAGAAAGGGATCGTTTTAAGCAGGGAAGCCCATAGATCCAGAACATCGGTCGTAATTTTCGCCGGATTATTGAAGGAGCCGAACGTGACGCCGGGATTCTTTTCGAAGGGAAGAGTTGCTACCGGTGGCGCATCTCCGGAAGGCTCGTAGCAGAGGAACCCATCTGCAAGTCTCAGTAGTGTTTCCGTGTGATGCCGTGAAGCCTCAGGTGGGTCGGCGATACTGTCTGTAATCCGGTAGTCGATTGACGACAGACCGGTTGTTCCCGGATAACCCAGCCAGGTAATCTGAACTGGTGCCGGCTTTTCGGCGAATACGGTTAGACGGTTCTTTGCCGTGTGGCCGGCCAGATCGACAAGGATATCTATCCGGTCGCTGCGGATACGTTCGGCAAGCTCCTGGTCTGTCATGCCAACCGTATCCACCCAGACGTCAGCAAGCTTTTCTATTCGGGCAGTTGTCATGTCAGGTCTGCTGACTTCGCCGTAACAGAATAGTTCGACACGTCCTCGATCATGGGATGAAAAGAGCGGCAGGCAAAAATAGCTGACCGAATGGACGCGGAAGTCAGGGGAGACATATCCTATCCGGAGCCTGCGAGTCGGGTTGCAATCATTTTCGTGGGTTTTGATATTTACGGAGCGATGCTTTTCGTGGGTTTCAGCCCAACACAGGCTTTCGCGGTAAAGTGCTTCCTTGGTGATGTTCGGAAGGTAATTCAGACAGAAAAGAATATTGGAATGGACTCCGAAATTTGCAGGCTCGATTTCCAGTGCCTTCCGGTATTGTGTGATTGCTTCCTCAATCAGCCCTTGGGATATGAGAGCGTTGCCCAGGTTCATCAGTGCTTCCGGATAGTTCGATCGTATCTTCAAGGCATTGCGATAACACAGCACGGCATCGGACATGCAACCTTGCTTTTTCAGGGCATTACCGTAATTGAAATGGGCGATGGCATAATCGGGTCTCAGTTCGATTGCCTTCTCGTAGCTGTTGGCGGCTCTATCAAACTGTCCGAGGTCGGCAAGCGCATTACCTTGGTGTACATATGCTTCAGCGTAATCAGGTGCTATTGCCAGTGCGCTGCTGAACAACTCCAGGGCTTTTTCTGGTTTTCTTCGGTTAAGGTAAATGATTCCAAGGTTGTGCAGGGCCAAAGGATGCTTTTCGTTTATCGTGAGTGCAGTCTGGTAGCATTCGGCTGCTTTGTCCAGGTCTCCTTCATCTTTGTAGATATTCCCCAGATTGTTATGCGCGTCGGCGAAATCGGGCTTCCGTTCAAGAGCTCGGAGAATGAGCATGATTGCTTGCTCCCGTTTGCCCTGACGATAAGAGACGGCGCCGAGGGCGTGGAGTGCCCGCGGATTTTCGGGATGTGCGTCGAGGATCCGACGATAGCTGTCCTCCGCATCCGATAATCTGTTTGCCTGGAACTGCCGGTAAGCTTTGTCAAAAGTTTCATCCAGGGCAAGTTCCTGGCTTTTTGTAGAAATCTTATGAGTCATCAATAACCGCCAATCTGGAGTGAATTTGGAAGGAATGCAAGACGGGGAAATCTTCCTTATTAATTCATGATGTTGTTTTCTCTTGGTTGCCAGTATAAAGCAATACCAATATATCATTCAATAACTTTCAGGGCAGGAATTGTATTGATAAAATAGTTTTTATTTTGCATGATACAATTCAAATCTACGTCTGAGCATGAGGTCGCATTCGAAAGTGTTTTCCATCGCTCCCTACATCAAATTGCTTCGTCCGACCCAATGGCTGAAGAACCTGATGCTTTTTTTTCCGCCTTTTCTTGGAGGGGAGTTGCTGGTGCCAGGAATTCCTTGCCAGGGAGTTTTGCCTCTACTTTCTTTCTGTCTTGCGTCCAGTTCGACTTATGTTTTGAATGATATCTTTGACAGGGAGCGTGATAAAAACCATCCCCGTAAAAGTAAACGACCTCTTCCCTCCGGCGTAATTTCTCTTGCTGCCGCAGTGTCTCTTTTTGTTTTTCTTTTATTTGCTGCACTTTCGCTCGCGTTTAATGTTTCAGCTGTTTTTTTTGCCATACTTGTAGCGTATCTACTTGTTTCGATTTCCTACTCCTTTTATCTGAAGAACCTTCCAATTATCGATCTGTTTTGTATTTCGACTGGGTTTCTTTTTCGCCTTCAGGCCGGTGGGGCGGCTTTTGATGTCGAAATCTCGGCGTGGCTTTTTCTTACCGTCTTTCTACTAGCCATTTTTCTCAGTACCGGCAAGCGACTCTACGAGAAGAATGCTCTTGGCGACAATGCGGTAAACCATCGCAAATCATTGGAATCCTACCCGCCAGGTTTTCTCGACGGGACCATGTATATGACCGGTGGCGCGGTTCTGGTGACGTACACCCTGTATGTTATCGAACACCACGTTCTCATCTTTACTGTTCCACTTTGCTGTTTCGGGTTGCTTCGTTACATTTTGAGGGTTAAATCTGGTCTGGGAGGTGATCCGACGGAATCACTTGTCAGGGATGTTCCGATATTTGTTGTGGGTGTTCTCTGGGCTCTTATGGTAGGATGGGGCATCTACGGATCGTAAAGTCTATTGATCAAAGATCCTAAAAACTTACGCGCTGCCCCGGTGTTCGAAACCATGTTTTTTCTGTGGAATAGGCAGCGATTCAGTCAGCATGCACGGACACAATTAGGTGAAATACTAAAAGGTTGAGTGGTTTTGTCCAACACTTGTTATTGTGTCTAGGCGGTAAAAATTTTTGACAGGTGGTTGCATGGAAGCAGGCAACACAACAGAAATAATCATAGAACCCGGTATGGGCATCAAGCATTACTGGCGGGATTTGTGGCGTTACCGGGAGTTATTCTACTTCTTGGCGTGGCGTGATATCTTGGTTCGCTACAAACAGACTACAATAGGAATAGCCTGGAGTGTGTTGCGTCCGTTCCTGACCATGATTGCCTTCACCCTTGTGTTTAACAAACTGGCGAAGCTTCCCTCTGAAGGAGTTCCGTACCCGATCCTCGTCTTTGCTGCGCTTTTGCCGTGGCAGTTCTTTGCCAATTCCCTGTCAGAAGCGAGCAACTCGCTTATTGATAACTCAAATCTGTTGACAAAGGTCTACTTCCCCCGGTTGATCGTTCCGACTAGTTCGGTCATTGTCAGCATGGTTGACTTCTGTATTTCACTTGGTATTCTCGCACTGCTTATGCTCTGGTACGGATTTGCCCCAGACTGGCGTTTTCTTGCACTACCTCTTTTCTTTCTGCTGGCCTTTCTTTCCTCCTTCGGCTGCAGTCTCTGGTTGTCAGCGCTGAACGTAAAGTACCGGGATTTCCGCTATGTGGTGCCGTTCATTGTACAGTTTGGTCTCTACATCTCTCCGGTGGGGTTCAGTAGTTCCATTGTGCCAGAGAAGTGGCGGTTACTTTACTCCCTGAATCCCATGGTGGGAGTCATCGACGGTTTCCGCTGGGGGCTTTTGGGCGGAAAGTCGCAGATATACTGGAACGGAATGTTGGTTTCAGCACTTGTCGCGCTGGTAATCTTCTTTTTCGGCCTACGCTATTTCAGGAACATGGAAAGGAACTTTGCGGATGTGATATGATTTGCATCAGTCTTGAATTTTGAATTGAGAATATTTATGTCTACAGTAATTAGCGTCGAAAACCTGAGCAAAAAATACCTCCTGAGTCATCAGGCTAAGAGGCAGTCGTACGTTGCCTTGCGTGACGTGCTCGCCGAAAAAACAAATGCAATCGGTCGGCGCCTGCTTCACCCCTTTGGTTCCTCGAAACTTACTCCTCAATTCTCTGCTGAAGACTTTTGGGCGCTTAAAGATGTCTCCTTCGAGATTAAACAAGGCGAGCGTGTTGGGATCATTGGTCGAAACGGGGCGGGAAAATCGACACTTCTCAAGATACTTAGCCGGATTGTCGAACCGACTTCTGGTCGGGTGCGAATTAAAGGGCGGATTGCAAGCCTGCTGGAGGTAGGAACTGGTTTCCACCCGGAATTGACTGGTAGGGAGAACATCTTTCTAAATGGTGCAATTCTTGGGATGACTAGGGCAGAGATTAGAAAAAAGTTTGATGAAATTGTCGATTTCGCGGAAATAGAGAAGTTCCTTGATACACCCGTAAAAAGATATTCTTCAGGGATGTATGTACGTCTTGCTTTTGCCGTGGCTGCACACATGGAGCCAGAGATTCTCTTGGTGGATGAGGTGTTGGCGGTGGGGGATGCGCAATTTCAGAAGAAGTGTTTAGGTAAAATGGAGGATGTGTCTGCTAAAGAAGGGCGGACGGTTCTTTTTGTCAGTCATAATATGGGGGTCATAAGAAGTTTATGTCCTCACTGTGTCTGGTTGAATCAGGGTAATATCGTAAAAATCGCTGATTCAAACAGTATTGTTGAACAATACTTGCGAGGTCAAATTAGTTCATTGGTTTCTGTTAAGTGTCGTTTTGAAGAGGATTTTACAAAAGAATTTCAGGTGTTACAGGCAAAACTGAAAAATCTAAACAACGAGTTATGTAGAGATTTTGACTGTGACCACCCAGTGATTATAGAACTGGAATGTGTCCTGAACAGAAAGATTCCCGGGTTATATGGTTATTTGTCCATCGATAAGTTAGATGGTGAAGTGGTTATGGTTTCCGACAGTAATGACCATATTCTGGAAGCTCTTGGTGATCTTCAGCTCGGGCGTCATTTAATTGAAATTATAATCCCTCCTAGAACACTGGCTCCTGGTGAATATTCAGTATACTTAAATTTTACTAGCAGAGCAGGATTAAAGGGCTTTCAAATTGATTCTCCAGGGCGGCTTTTTACCTTCAATCTCGCGGATCATTCAACGAGGCGTGGAAACACCAGGGGCGGGTATTTCAGTACGTCTCTTGAGTGGCGGGTTCAGCAATCTTGAGGCATTCATATGTTAAATGATAAATCAATCCTCATTACAGGGGGGACTGGTTCTTTCGGTAAGAAATTTGTCGAAATCATCCTTCTAAAATTTCCTAAAATCAGACGGCTAGTTGTCTATTCCCGTGACGAACTCAAACAGTTTGAAATGGGGCAGCAGTTTTCGACGGCTGAGTTTAAACAGATCCGCTACTTTGTCGGTGATGTGCGCGACAAGGAGCGTCTCGCCCGCGCCATGGAAGGGATCGATATCGTTGTTCACGCCGCAGCGTTGAAACAGGTCCCGGCCTGCGAATACAATCCATTCGAGGCCATAAAGACCAATGTCATCGGCGCCCAGAATGTCATTGAGTCTGCCATTGATCGTGGTGTGAAGCAGGTGGTGGCCCTCAGTACCGATAAAGCGTGTGCTCCCATCAACCTCTATGGTGCCACTAAGCTCTGCTCCGACAAGCTCTTTGTTGCCGCCAACAACTTCAAGGGAAAGCACGACATCAAGTTCTCTGTGGTCCGCTATGGAAACGTCATGGGTAGCCGCGGCAGCGTAATTCCCTTCTTTGTGCAGAAAAGGGCAGGAGGCACCCTTCCAATTACCGACGTACAGATGACCCGCTTTAATATCACCCTCGAGGACGGAGTAAGCTTGGTTCTCTATGCCCTGGAAAACATGTGGGGCGGGGAAATATTCATTCCCAAGATCCCCAGTTACCGAATCCTCGATGTGGCGGAAGCAATCGGTCCGGAATGCCGGAAAGATGTCATCGGTATTCGCCCTGGGGAAAAACTGCACGAAGAGATGATCACGGAAACCGACGCCTTGAGTTCCCTCGAGTTTGAAAAGTACTTCGTTATTCTACCCTCTATCAAACTCTGGGACGTGAATGAATTTGCCCAGGCATTTAACGGAAGTTTCTGCAAGCCTGGTTTCTCCTACAACAGCGGTGAAAATACCGAATGGTTGTCCGTAGAGGAGATAAGAACCCTCATCAAGGCCCACGTTGATCCCACGTTCGAGGCATAGTGTCTATCATGTCCGAAAAGACTTTCATTCCCTACGGCAGACAATCGATCTCCGAAGCCGATATCGAGGCAGTAACCTCGGTACTCGAATCTGACTGGCTCACCCAGGGGCCGACCTTAGAACAATTCGAAAAAGCCGTTGCTGCCTATTGCGGCGCCCAGTATGCCGTTGCCGTCAACAGTGCCACCTCCGCTTTACACATAGCTTGTTTAGCGGCCCGCATGGGACCAGGTGATGTTCTCTGGACCTCACCGAACACCTTTGTGGCTTCGGCAAGCTGCGGAATCTACTGCGGATCGAACGTCGACTTTGTCGATATCGACCCAAAAACCTACAACCTGAGTGTTGCACGTTTACAGGAAAAGCTCGAACAGGCGAAAAAAATCGGGAAGTTGCCGAAGGTTGTCATCCCGGTCCATTTTGCCGGGCAGTCGTGCGAGATGAAAGAAATCGCCGACCTTGCCGGCGAATACGGTTTTTCCGTCATCGAGGATGCCTCCCATGCCATTGGTGGCCGATATCTAGACAAGAAAGTCGGGGCATGCACTTTCTCCGATATGACTGTATTCAGTTTTCACCCAGTAAAGATTGTCACGACTGGTGAGGGGGGTATGATCCTGACCAACCGCCGTGACCTTTACGAAAAGCTGATTCGGCTGAGAAGTCACGGCATTACCCGGGATCGGGCTCTTATGCAGGGCGAGTCGCATGGCCCATGGTACTACCAACAGATTGAACTCGGGTTCAACTACCGGATGACCGACATCCAAGCCGCACTCGGCCTTAGCCAGATGAAACGGCTTGATGAATTCGTCGCACAAAGATACGAACTCGTTGCTCGCTACAATGCTGTCTTGTCGGCGTTGCCCGTAACCATTCCGTGGCAGCACCCGGACACCTGTTCCGCCTTTCATCTGTACGTCATCAGGCTGCAGCTTGAGCAAATAACCAAAAGTCACCGTCAGGTTTTTGAGGAACTCCGCTCTGCGAGTATTCTCGTCAACCTCCACTACATCCCAGTGCATACGCAACCATACTATACGCAACGTGGCTTCAAAATCGGCGACTTTCCGGAAGCGGAACAATACTATAAGGAAGCCATTAGTTTGCCACTTTTTTACGGCCTGAGTGACAGCAATCAGGATCGCGTCATAAAAGCCCTGCGGGAGGCGCTCGCATGAATGTCGCAATCATCCCGGCCCGGGGAGGAAGCAAGCGCATCCCGCGGAAAAACATCCGCCAGTTTGCCGGGAAACCGATTATCGCCTATTCAATTCTGGCAGCTGCAAAGACTGGGCTCTTTGATCGGATCATCGTCTCCACGGACGACGAGGAGATAGCTGAGGTAGCCAAATCTTTCGGCGCAGAGATCCCATTTCTGCGGCCAAAAAGCCTTGCCGATGATTTCACCGGCACCAATGCCGTGGTCAAGCATGCGATTCAATGGTTCATGGAACAGGGTGAGCCGGTGGAGTACGCCTGCTGTATCTATGCTACGGCCCCTTTTGTCGAAGCCCGGTATCTACAAGAAGGCTACGAGAAGCTTTTTACATCTGACAAGGCATTTGCTTTTTCGGTCACCTCTTTTCCCTTTCCTGTGCAAAGAGCCCTGCGCATAACGCAGGAAGGGAGTATAGAACCGCTTTATCCTGAACATATCTTCAGTCGCTCCCAAGACCTGGAGGTGGCCTATCATGATGCGGGGCAATTCTACTGGGGATGTGCAGAAGCTTTTCTAAATGATGTCACACTGTACTCACCCGCTGCTATGCCTGTAGTGTTGCCACGTTATCGGGTGCAGGATATCGATACTCTAGAAGACTGGCAACAGGCTGAGTTGATGTATACAGTCCTTTCTTCATTAGACGAGACATAAACGGAGAATGAGGATGAAAAACTATAAAACGGATCAAGAGATGTTTTGGGCTGGGAGCTTTGGTGATGAATATACAGCAAGAAATCAAGACGATATTTGGGTGGCCAGCAATGTGGCCTTGTTCTCAAAAATATTCGCACATGTTGAACATTTTGAATCGTTAATAGAATATGGAGCAAACCTTGGGCAAAATCTAAGGGCCATTCGCCAGCTCCTTCCCTCAGCAAAACTCTCGGCTGTTGAGATTAATGAAATTGCAGTCTCTGAACTTAATAAACTTGTCAATGTGAAGGTCTTTCACAAATCTATCCTTGATTTTGTGCCAGAGCATGAATATGACTTTGTTTTGATCAAAGGAGTTTTGATCCACATTAATCCAGATTTTTTGCCGAATGTTTATAACCTGCTTTATAAATCTACCAAGAGATATATCTGTTTAGCTGAATATTATAATCCTTCTCCAGTTGAAGTTTCTTATCGCGGACATAATGACAAACTCTTCAAACGAGATTTTGCTGGAGAGATGCTGGAAAGATTTACCGACCTGAGGCTGATTGATTATGGTTTTGTCTATCGTCGTGATCCCCAATTTCCCCAGGATGATATTACTTGGTTTCTTCTTGAAAAGGGTTTGCGGTGAAAGTCGTTTTTCGCGTTGACGCCTCTATCCAGATTGGTAGCGGCCATGTCATGCGCTGCTTGACCCTAGCGGAAGCATTGCGTGGTAAGAGTGCTACGGTTATTTTTATCTGCAGAGAACTGCCTGGTAACCTTCTCGGTTATATAGAAGAAAAAGGGTTCTTGGTCCACCAACTGCCTGTGCCGAAGCAAGTAGCGGAACATCTCAAGGGAACAAAACATGCCAACTGGCTGGGTGTTCCCTGGCAGACTGACGCAAGAGAAGTTTTGGAAATTCTGGAATCAGAGTATAAGCCGGATTGGCTCGTTGTGGATCATTATGCTCTTGATCGTGCCTGGGAAACCCAAATTCTGCCACACGTTGGCAAGATCATGGTGATCGATGATCTTGCGGACCGTCGCCATGATTGTGATCTACTGCTGGACCAGAATCTGTATGACAAAATGGAAGAAAGATATGACAACCTTGTTTCCAAGGATTGTAAAAAGTTACTAGGACCGAGATATGCTCTCCTGCGCAAAGAATTTCATGAGGTTCGCAAAGCTCTTCGCGAGCGGGATGGGATTATCAAGCGGATTCTTATATTTTTTGGAGCGGTAGACAAAACAAATGAAACTGAAAAAGCATTACATGCAGTTCTTTCTCTCAACAAGCCTGACATGAAGATAGATGTAGTCGTTGGAAGCGCAAATTCACATAAAGATAAGATCAAGGCATTTTGCCAGAAAATACCGAATGCAACCTACTTTTGCCAGGTTGATAATATAGCCGAACTTATGGCTTCTGCCGATTTGGCAATCGGAGCTGGTGGAACAACAACCTGGGAAAGATGTTATCTTGAATTACCTTCAATTACCATTGTTGTCGCCGAAAACCAGGAAGAAACAAGCAGGGCAGTCGCTGCTGTAGGCGCAAGTGTAGTTCTGGGGCATGGTGGAGAAGTGAAAGAAGAAACCATAGCAAATGAAATAAACCTCTTTCTTGCAAATATACCCTTCACTAAAGAGATGGGGAAGAGGGCCGGTGAGCTCATGGGTGAAAGGCTCGAAAGTGCAAACTGCTATGTGGTAAGTGCAATCTTGGAGGGACAACTTGCTGCATTATAGAGATTGCAGATTGCGGCCAATTAATGAAAAAGATCTGGAAATACTGCTGGAATGGCGTAATTCTGATCGAATTCGTTCCAATATGTATAACGACCACCTGATAACGATGGAAGAACATAGAGCTTGGTTTATCTGTCAAGCAAGCAAAGAGATCCAGACATCCCTGATATTTGAACTAGATGGCAAACCATTAGGCGTGATAAATCTGAGTAAAATTGATAGTTATAATAACAAATGTCATTGGGGCTTCTATGTTGGAGAAACTGACACTCCAAAGGGTTGCGGTCTTGCATTAGGTTTTCTAGGACTTGAATATATTTTTGATAACTTACAAATCCGTAAACTGATCGGTGAAACTTTCGCCTTCAACCAGAGCAGTATTGCCTTTCATCAAAAATTTGGTTTCTCCAAGGAAGGTTATTTGTCGAGGCATTTCCTGAAAAATGGGGTTTACGAAGATATCGTTCTTTTTGCGCTTTTTCGAGATGATTGGCTAACCTCTAAAGACTCACTAAAGACAACATGTTTTGGACATGAAAAATTATTATGAGTGAAATTAATATCGCAGACAAGATAATCGGTAAGAACTCTCCGCCATTTATCATTGCCGAGATGTCGGGAAATCATAATCAATCGCTTGAAAGGGCGCTGGCAATTGTCGATGCAGCGGCAGAGGCTGGAGCGCATGCACTGAAGATACAGACGTATACAGCCGATACCATGACCCTCGACATCAGTGAAGGGGAATTCTTAATTTCAGATCCCAACAGCTTGTGGTTCGGCAAATCTTTGTACCAATTATACGAAGAGGCACACACCCCATGGGAGTGGCACAAACCGATCTTCGACCGGTGTAAGGAAAAGGGGTTGATCTGCTTTAGTACCCCTTTCGAT
>JAQUEZ010000540.1 GCA_028684915.1 Desulfobulbus sp. | reverse complement strand
TGTTACTGACCGCCCCTATGGAGCCATTTGATGATCGCCATAATGGAGCCACCTCGTGACCGGTTTAATGGGGCCAACCCCTGATCGGTCTAATGGAGCCAGGATGTGACCGCCGTAATGGTGCCACTCCTTCTCTTTTCCTTCTTGGACTTTTCGACAACTGGGCTACTCTTCCAATTTTTTTATGGAGGAGCCCATGGCCAATCGGAGGTTCGAGATGTTCCAGTATCAACAGATTCTATTTCACATGCGGTCCGGCGAGTCAGACCGCGACCTTGCGCGGACGGGTGTCGTCGGAAGACGTAAAGCCGGCGAAATTCGCAAACAGGCCACTGCGCAGGGCTGGCTTGATCCAGCCCGTCCTTTGCCCAGCGAGGCGGAGCTTGCCGAGGCCTTTTCCCAACGGTCACAACAGGCAGGTAACGGCTCTTCGGTAGCTCCCTACCGGGCGAAAATCCAAGCCTGGGTTGCCGAAGGGATCGACGGCACCACCATTCATCGCGCCCTGGTGCGCAACCACGGATTCACCGGCAGTTATTCAGCGGTACGGCGATTTTTACAGTCTTTGCCCAACGATCAGGCCAAGGCCACGGTTATTCTCGACTTTGTGCCGGGTGAGGCCGCCCAGGTCGATTTTGGCTCTGGTCCCAAATTGATCGATCTCCACACCGGCGAGATCCGATCTTCCTGGTTTTTCATCATGACGCTGTGTTACTCCCGGCACCAGTATGCCGAGATCGTCTTTAATCAGAAGGTCGCCACCTGGCTGGCCTGCCACCGACGGGCCTTTGAGTGGTTCGGCGGGGTGCCGGAAAAACTGATCATCGACAACGCCAAATGCGCCATTACCCGGGCCTGCGCCAAGGATCCCGAGGTGCAGCGCTCCTACGGTGAACTGGCCCTGGGCTATGGCTTCCGTATTTCGCCTTGTCCGCCGCACGATCCGCAGAAAAAAGGGCGGGTCGAGGCTGGGGTCAAATATGTCAAACGCGCCTTTATGCCCCTGCGGCAGTTCCGTGATCTTACCGATGCCAACCGCCAGTTGTCCCAATGGGTTATGCTTGAGGCGGGAACCCGCATCCATGGCACCACGCGCAGGCGTCCGCTGGAGCTTTTTGACGAGACGGAAAAAGCAATGCTCCAGCCTTTGCCTGATGTACCGGTACAGGAGGCTGTGTGGACCAAGGTCAAGGTGCACGGCAACGCCCATGTCGCCTACGAGAAAAACCTCTATTCCGTGCCCTTTCAGCGCATCCGCCAAACACTCTGGCTCAAGGCCACCGACACCACCATTCAAGTCTATCACAACCACGAGATGGTGGCGGTGCATGCACGACTGCAAGGAGCCGGTCGTCACTCCACCCTGAATGACCACATGCCTCCTGATGCCCTGGCGTACAAGCTCCGCGATCCCCAATGGTGCCTGGCCAAGGCGGAGACGATCGGGCCGGCCTGTCTGCAACTGATCAGACAGCTGTTCTCCCACCGGGTACTCGACCACCTCCGCGCAGCCCAAGGGGTGGTTCGGTTGGCGGATCGTTATGGCAACCAACGGCTCGAGGCGGCCTGTGGCAGGGCCCTGCTCTTTGACTCACCCCGCTACCGTACCGTCAAAACCATCCTTGAAAATAATCAGGAACAAGTCGAAAACGCTCCCGATTCTTCACTTCCCGGCATTTACACCGGCAACTCCCGTTTCCAGCGAAACACCGCTGATCTCATCCAATGAAAGGAGCGACCATGCAGCCCATGCCCGAACTCACCCCATTGCTCAAGCAACTCCGACTCTCCGGCATCCTTGAATTTCTGGCCGCCAGAAACCGCGAGGCCATAGAGGCCAAGCTCGCCTATCCCGAGTTTCTCGCCCTGCTTATCCAGGACGAAGTCGCCAGAAGAGAACAGAAAAAGTTCAGTCTTCGCGTCCGCCGCGCCGGCTTCCGTTCGCAAAAGACAATCGAACAGTTTGATTTTGATTTCAATCCCGGCGTCAACAGGGCCTTCATCCAGGAACTGGCCACGTGCCGCTTTATCGAAGAACCAGCCAACCTCCTCATCGCCGGCCCCTGCGGGACAGGTAAAAGCCATCTTGCTCAAGGGCTCGGTCACTGCGCCGTACGCCAAGGACATGAGGTTTTGTTTACAACCCAGACACAACTGCTCAACGGCCTACAGGCAGCCCGTGCCATGGGGACCTTTGAACGCCGATTCCAGGCTCTGGTCAGGGTGCCGTTATTGATCATCGACGACTTGGGGCTCAAGCCGCTGAGGGCACCCCAGGACGAAGACCTGCACGACCTGATTGCCGAGCGTCACGAACGTGCTGCCACGCTTGTCACCAGCAATCTTGATTTCAGCGAGTGGGGAGACGCGTTTCCCAACCGACTCCTCGGTGCCGCCACTATCGACCGGCTGAGGCACAACGCCTACCGGCTCGTGCTCGACGGCAAAAGTTATCGCTCGCCAAAAAACTGCCCCCAAGGTACAAAAACAACGAGCGAAAAAAGATCAAAAATCGACGAATAATTTACCCCGTCCAACAAGGAAAATGAGCCACTTTTAGTGGCTCCATTAACCCGATCATCCCTGGCTCCTTTAGGGCGGTCAGTGACA
>JAQUEZ010000202.1 GCA_028684915.1 Desulfobulbus sp. | reverse complement strand
TAAGTTCAATGCGTGTGGTCTGGTTGGCGACAATTTGGTTGAGCTGGTACTGAAGGACGTCGGCGGCGAGGTTGCGGAAGGCTTCGGCAAATTCCGCATCAATGTTGATGCTGCCGAAACTGGTGGTGATGATGAAGCCGTTCAGCATGTCCGGGACTTGTTCCGACAGGGCTTGCTGGAGGATGTTGGGGTCTGCTTGTTTCGGGTAGGTGCGGAGGACTTGCATTGCTCGCCTCTTGGTTGCAGGTGCGTTAATTTGCGGTTTGCCAATTCCTGGAGGGAAGTTCGTAAATCCCAAACGTGACGACAGGGATCAGGGCGAACGAGGAAGAGCATTCCTTGCACTGGTGAACAAATTGAAAGCCTTCACCGACATAACGCACGACAGGTGACTCAAGGGCTCCTTGGCATTTTGGGCAGCAGGTTAAGGATGGGGAGTCGGGGAGTTGCGGAAGTTGTTGTTCTTGGCTGAAGGGTTTCATGGTTGGCCCGTTGGTTTGGGTTCGCGTTGTGGTATGATAAAAAAAACGACGTTTGAGACGGTTAATCAATGTCTGCATATAGACATTTAATATTGAAAATGTTGGCATGTCAACAAAAAATATTGTGATAACGGGTAAAATAGGGGACAGGATTAAGTCATTCAGGATAGAGAAGAAACTAACCCTTGTTCAACTATCTGATTTAATCGGAATTTCACACGGTTCGCTTTCTGGGTTGGAAAATAACAAGTCTAAGCCTTCCGCTGAAACTTTGTCTAGCTTCTGTCTGTATACGGACATCGATATTAAATGGTTGTTGACTGGAGAAAAGACGAAAAAAAGCCAAGAAAAAGCAGAAAGAGCCGAAGAAACAAGAAAATTCGATATTTTAAACGAAGTTGAAAAATGGCTCGGCGAGGAGGTGAAAAAAGATCCGAAAAATGAAATTTGGTTCCAAATTCAATTTGAAAAAAAATTTCCAGATTTCAAAACATGGAAAGAAGAGGGGGATGAAACAGAACGTCATCGATCTGTTTACCCAACGTCCAAGGTAGCATGATTGGAAACAATTGCTGTGACGTGGGTCACAGTTTGTTCGATTTTTCAAAAAAAATTAAGCTGTCCTGTTCTTCGCCCTGGCAAATTGCCAGATTAAAAATTAGCAAAAATAAGGATAACAACCATGCCGGAATTTGGGTCGCCGTTTTCAGGATTGGCAAGTGATAGAAAATTGACGAATGAAGAGCTTGTTCGAGCAATCAGGTTCATGGTCGCGGCTGAATATGAAGCTATTCAATTGTATATGCAGCTGGCGGAGTCAACAGACAACAAACTTGCTATCGAAGTTTTAAAGGATATTGCAGACGAAGAACGCGTTCACGCTGGTGAGTTTCTGCGACTCCTGCACGCATTAGAACCGGATGAAGCTAAGTTCTATTCTGAAGGGGCAAGGGAAGTAGAAGAGGAAATTGATAAGCTAAAATAGCATATCTAGGCCGTACCTCAATCAACCCGAAAAACCTGAATATAGCTGAATGAACGCGAGGCTAAATCTCGCAAGCTCTGGTTGAGATAAATTGGAAAAATCTTTACAGGTTGGGGAAAAAGACTGCTTCTTTAATCGCGATCACTCCTGTCACTTTTTGTCTCTGTGTTTTGACTTTGTCTTTTTCATGAATCTAACCAGCGGTTCTATTCTAACTTGTAGATATTGCGTGAATAAATGACGAAATTTTTGGTTGAATATTTGATATAAAAATTGGCCTATTCATACTGTTCGGCACGGAAATAGAATTAAGCGGAGATCCTTATTTAAAAAGAGGAGAATTGTTTTTAGGTCAACGCATGAGTAATGGAAAAAAGACAATAAAAACTAAACCATTTTTAAAATGGGCTGGAGGTAAAAGATGGTTTGTCACAAATCATTCCGATCTTTTTCCTCAAAATTTTAATCGCTATATTGAGCCATTTTTAGGAAGTGGTGCGGTTTTTTTTCACCTACAACCCCACAATGCTTTTCTCGGAGATTCAAACAAAGAACTTATTGATACATATAGAGCAATACAAAGGGAATGGAAGCTCGTATATCGTTATTTGCGTGCACACCACACAAAACATTCGAAAGAATATTATTATCAAATTAGGACATCTCAACCAATTAGCCCTGCTGCAAAAGCTGCGCGTTTTATTTATTTAAATCGAACGTGTTGGAATGGTTTGTACAGGGTTAACTTGTCAGGTGTATTCAATGTGCCAATAGGTACTAAGTCAACTGTAGTTTTTGCTGATGATAATTTTCAACAAGTTTCAAAGCTTTTGTGTAGTGCCACACTTTATCATTGTGATTTTGAGCAACTTATAGACTTGGCTGAAGAGAATGACCTCGTTTTTGTAGACCCTCCTTACACGGTACGCCATAATCATAACGCTTTCATAAAATATAATGAAAAGCTCTTTTCATGGGCTGACCAAGAACGTCTCTTTGCTTCGCTTAATAGAGCAAGGCAAAGAGGTGTACAAATTGTTGCCACAAACGCATACCACCAATGTGTAAGAGATTTATACGATGCCAGTTTTTCAATTTTTGCAGTTAAGAGAAATAGTTCTATCTCATCCAAGATTGAAACTAGAAGTCAATTCAACGAATTAGTAATTTATACGGAGCAAATTAATGAATAGCCAATTAAATGGTTTTTTCACTGACGCAGAATATCAAGACAGCCCGCTTAGGGCTTTATCTGACTTCTTGATTGCTGAGGGAAAAAATGAAGCTGCAAAAAACTATCAAGCAATGCGCTTTGTGGGATATGTACTAGAAATTGGCTTTGACAACGCAACGATTATTACCTCAGATCCATTTAAACAAGCTGTAGGTGGGGTTCCTCGCGGGTCTTTTTTGATAATGGCACCTAATTCACTTCAAGGTATGCCACCACATTTCTCTCTTTTACGTGTTACCGATACAGCTCCGACACCATTATCTAAAGAAGTTCAGCAAACTTATTTTGAGCTACATAAAAAATCTATGCCTGAATTAGATATATGGACAAAAGGTGAACTGCAATGGGGAGCTTTCTCTGCAAAAGTATTAGGGATGTTTTTCCCGGATCCTCAAGATGCTAATAAGGTATCATTCTCAGGTGATGTCAATAACGTTGTGAGTGCTCACCGATATAAGGTTTATGCTCCTACCCAAGACCTCTTGGAACTGATTGTTAACAAAATTGTCCGCCAGGAGAATCAATTTTCCATCGGCAAGTTGCGGCTAACAGAGTGTGCTCTACCCTTTGCGAATATTACCCCCTTAGATATTGATGCAAAAGTATCAACAAATGATTTCCGAGGGTTCCGCACGGCGATGTTTGGTAAGACTCGTCTTGGCAAGAGCAATGTTGTCAAAATTATCGCCCAGTCAATCATTGAAACTACTGAAAATGATAAAAGTGTGGGGCAGTTGATTTTTGATATTAATGGTGAATATGCAAACGATAACCCGCAGGATGGGAGTCGATCTCTTAATAGCGCCTACCCTAGCCGTTGTGAAGTATACGCTTTAACACCCCGACCCAACACGCCTTCCAAGCCATTAAAATTGAATTTCTATGAACAGCCTGACTCATGCATCCAAATATTGAGGACGTTACTTGAACAAAGCAATCAAAATGCCCAGTATGTCCGCAGCTTTGTTAGTGTCCAGATGCCTAATATCGAGGAGGTAAAGAAACTCTCTGCTGGCAGTCAAAAAACAAGAGCTATTAGAAAAATTCAAATGTATTGGGCCATTTTACAAAAAGCTGGATTTGCTGCAAATGAAAGTCGGCTTCAACGCATTGGTTTAACAGGAGGCTCTCAATACGCTCCCGCCCACTTCGATCCTCATTTTAATAAAGATATAATTAAAGCTGTTTATGGTACTTCAAATTCCTTCACTTCTCCTCAAAATTTAGATGAGTTAAAGAGTCATCTTGAGCAAATTGAAAGCTTTCGACAACAAAATGGTAATAACCCATCACTCCAAGGAAGCAGTGGCCCAGTTTTCGATGCTGATGATATTGCTCTTCTCAACTTCCTAAATCCAGCAACCGGTGGAGGGCCTAGAATTTTACGCCCATTTATGCAATACCATGATCCACAGGCTGGAGATTTCGTAAATCATATCCTTCAATCTATGGATAGTGGACAAACGGTTATCTTAGATCTTGGCAACGCGGCTGATGAAATAAGGCGATATTTTTCTGATCTTCTATCAAGGGCCGTTTTTTCTCATCAGGAAACAAAGTTCACCAGCAATAGCTTTGCTGGACACTATGTGCAATTGTATTTTGAAGAGGCTCACAATCTGTTTCCTAGGGACAGCAAAGATTTTACTGGTGTCTACGCCAGATTTGCTAAAGAGGGGGCTAAATTTCACATCGGGATGGTTTATTCAACCCAATCTCCTTCGACCATTAACAAAGAGCTATTAGCTCAAACGGAGAATTTTTTTGTAGCCCATATGTCATCGCAAGACGAAGCTAATACACTAGCCAAATTGCAAATTCAGTTTGATGGTCTCCAACAAGACATTCTTCACACCAGAACCCCTGGCTATATGAGAATATTAACTTTCTCTCACCGGTTTGTTATTCCAGTTCAGGTAAATAAATTTGAGGCTGTCAATGCTTCTCATCAACAGAACATAAGAGGTTAGTTGATATGCCCTATAAAGGAGGCACACGGCTCTCTGGTGAAAGAGCCAGCAAACTTGGCCATTTAGACATCATCCAGAGCGACCTCGTTAACGAGTTAATAGATCAGTTTGAGAACTATGAACCGGAAGAAGTTGAGACAGATGCAGTATGGGAAATAATTGATCTGACCGAGGAGCCTTTACGGCTTGTGTTTGCTGTGGATGGTTCCAAGCAAACTGTTCGCTCAGATTTTCCGCCCTATAAGGAACTTTCTTTTATAAAAACAGCCTTGCTGAGGCTTGATCAGCACGCCTTAAGCAAACTTGATCCTGACTCGCCTCATCCATTAGCTTTGCGTGATATTATGGCTGACGCAGCTATGTATCATGCAACTGTACTCCCTTTGAAAGGCGTTCGGGTAAAGGGAAAGACTAATTATGACACAGTTAGACAAATTATTTTTGAATCTCTTAAAGATCATTCTTTAAATCAAGAGCCTTACAATACTCTGAAGTGGTTGGCATACGAATTATGGGCAGGGCGGCCCAAAAAATCTCCTAGTTTTAGCTGCCCCCATTGTGCTGAGGAAGTTGAAGGGTTGCCATATCTGTCAGACGAAGGTCAATGCGAGCATTGTTCCGGTCATCTATATCTATCTGACATGATAGGTTTTCACCTTGAGATGGGTGAAGATGTTGCTCCTGATTCTATTTCAACGGCCTATATGCTCATACATGAAACTCTGTTGGTGTTTACCGGGATCCGTTATTTTTGGGAGAAGAAAAAATATAAGGTGCTCAGCAATGCTTTATTTTTAAAAGACGGTCCTCTTACTTTAAGGAGTCAATACTCAAAATTGGTAATCCCAATCCGAAATTTTTTTGAATTTACCAAAGCTCAGGGAATTGAAATACATATTGCTGGTCAGGAAAAAACAGGGGCCTTTGTGGATCACCTTGAAATTATAGCAAAACACGCTCCTGTCGGTTCCGCATTCGCACCTAATAATAATTATATCAGAAAAGAAATTCAACATCGTCCAGAACGAGCAGAACCTTATGGCTCTCGAACAAACTACGGGAACAAGTTGTTTGTAAAAATTGACGATTACCATCATTTAGTCATGAGCGTGCCTACTGGGAATTACATCGACACGAAATCCACCGCCGACATGTTGGGCATAAAGAGAATTCTAGCCACTTTGCCAACCATTCTAAGTCATCGTTATGAGTGTGGCCTCGTCCCCGTAGAACTTGCAAATGGCGTAGCCTCGCTTTCTAGCTATCCTTCTGCTGCGATACTTAAGATGTTCGCTGATATATAAATGTAAAGTTGCCGAACCAGGCGGTTCACTTGACGCCGATAACATCTGCGGCGCTGACGCGGCAAAGTTCTTGGCGGCACAAGTGACCTTGATCGTTACGAGTCAAGGTTTCTCCTGTTTATGTTTACTGATCCGGGATGCCCCTTTCTGACGTACACCCTTTAATCTCAACAGTCTTTCTGATTGGTAAAGATAATGGCTCGCAAGAATGAATCTCCTTACATTGCGCATGTATTCGTTTGCATTAATGATCGTGGTGGTGCAAGAAAATCGTGTGCCGACTGCGACAGCCTGACGGTTAAAGCTAAACTCAAAGACGCTGTTCAGGAAAGAGGGTGGAAAGGGAAGGTGAGGATTTCCACTTCAGGATGCATGGGGCTTTGTGCAGATGGTTCCAATGTGATGATTTATCCGCAAAAAATATGGTTTTCCGAAGTATCAACAGGTGACGTGGACGAAATCATCTCAACAATTGAAAAATTTATAGAAACTGGGTGTTGAAAATTTTCTCGATTTGCGCGCAATTGCTAGATTCATTTCACCCTGTGAATATTGACTTTGTCCGTCTTGCCGGTGGCGGATTTGGTGGCGGTTCTCCTTCCGTTGAAACGCTTTTTACAGCGAACGCCGCAAAAGGTGTGTTGTAACTTCAGCAATATCGAACAAATTTTGCCCGGCGCGGCGGCCTTGGGAGCAGAAGGCCGAGTGTTCGAATCACTCCGCCCCGACCGTTCAAAAATAGTAAATAATCAAGGTTTTGTCGGTTTTCCGATGAGCCCTTTTTTTATTGAGTCACCTTGGCGGGATACAAACCGGGGTGCAAAAACATTGTCGACTGGAGCAAGAAAAAATCCCTGGCCAGCCGAAGCCAATCAGGGAGATGTTTTCTTATCGGTCGAGGAATGGGGTGAAGCGGGCTTTCGAAACAGCAAGGCTATTCGCAATCCCTCAAAAAACTGAAGTAGTCTTCTCTGCTGAGCCCTGCCGTCCTGAGGTTGTTTTTGATGATCAACGCCGCGATGTCTTTGCTATGGGCGGGAATAACGAGAGGCCTTATACAGCCTTCCTTGGTGTATACCCTGTGGCTTCCGCTTTGCCGGGAGAAGTGAAAGCCGGCGGCGAGTAGGATGCACTCAAGGACTCGCCAAGGGATAGGATTTATGCTCGGCATTCTCGATTCTGTTGCGCGGCGATAAAAGGTAGGACAACGTCGATGTGCTCGCCGCCATCCTCTTGGTCAACTTGGCCTTTCTCGAGCAGAGCAAAACCGCACTCTTTCAGCACTTCGTCAAGCGTTCCCATTTCGAAGCAGGTCAATAGGAACAAGTTGACGGCTTCTTCAATATTTTTCCGAGCTTCATCAAAGGTGCATCCTTGAGAATAAACCCCTATCTTGTCGCAAGACGCAACGACAACGCCGTCTTCTTCTGTCAAATTAACCGGAAAACTTGCCCGGATTGTTAGGGTAGCCATGGCGCACCTCCTTTCATTCCTCAACTATAAACCACACCCTGCCCACTTCCCACATAAAAAAACCAAGCCGATGAGGGCCAGGGGAATTATGAACCCCTTGGGGTCAGATCTTGAATATTGAATTATTCAGGAATCTCGGGGCAGTATACGAAAATACAGAATTGATATAAACCCGGTGGGTAGCAAATTTGGCAGAGGCGCACCGCTTGCCCCTCTTGACGTCACAACGTCATGACGCTATATTGACGTTATCTTATCAAGGGGTGGTATTATGGAATCAACGCAAAAACGAGCGACTATCTATCTGGACCCGGTGCTTCATAAAGCGCTGAAGTTAAAATCAATTGAGACTTCAAAGTCTATATCTGCTTTGGTCAATCAGGCCATTAAGGATTCACTTGCGGAAGACGCGCAAGACATTGCAGCCTATGAGGAGCGAATCGGAGAACCGGTGATTAGTTTTTCAGAAATGGTCAAAAGGTTGAAACTCAATGGCAGAATATGAAATTCTGTTCAAGGAGTCGGTCTATAAAGACCTGAAAAACATACCCAAGATCGATCTAAAAAAAATCCTATCGAAAATTGAAAAGCTCGCCGACGATCCGCGACCGACAGGAAGCCAGAAGTTGACAGGGCTTGAACTGCATCGAATTCGCCAAGGAGTGTACCGAATCGTTTATTCCATAGAGGACAACAAGTTGATTGTTCATGTAGTTAAGGTTGGACACCGGAAAGAGATTTATCGGTAAAATTGCCCGAACCGAACTCGATAATCTGATGTACTCCTGATGTACTTTTTTAACAAAAATTAGGGAGCTATGCGGAAGACTAAGGGTTTTAACTGGGTGAAATTATACTAAATGGCTTTTCGGGGTGTGCTATTTGCTGGCCTCTCACGCCGGCAACAGAAAGTGTCACATTTTTCCAGTAATCTTGCCAGCTATGTCCTCAACAACACACATGGCGGCATCATCCATAAGATGCGCATAGCGGCTTGTTGTGCCGGCGTCTCTGTGGCCGAGCAATTCACCGATTTGGGAAAGGTTGTAGCCTGAGCTGATTGCAATTGAGGCGAAGGAATGCCGCAGGTCGTGCAATCTCAGATCGGGACAGCCTGCCTTTTTTCTCACAGTGTCCCATAGTTTTCTGGGGGAGGAAATCCCGATTATCAATTCCTCGTTGCCGGTGTTCGGAAGGCCTTCAATAATTTCCATGGCCAACTTCGGCAAGTGGATAACCCTGTCTTCGCCGGTGTGGTCCGTTTTGTGATTGCGAAGGATGATTTTATTCTCGTGCAAATCGCACCATCTAGCGCCTGCTATTTCGCCTCGTCTTGCTCCTGTGAGGATGAGCAGCATGATGAACGCCCACGAATCAGGATATTGCTCTTTTTTCTCCAAAAGGAACAGCATGACGTTGTTTCGTTCATCCTCCGACATGTAACGGCGGCGTTTTTCCTCTTTGAACCTTGGGACGTATTTGCAGGGGTCTGAACCTTGAGGACGAAATTTCCATTTCTCGCATAGATTGAAAAATTTTGCGAGCATCGACAACACGCGATTGGCTTGATAGGGCGATTCTTTTAAGCCCTGGTGGAGCTTGTAGAGGTCGTTGTATTCAACGTCTGTTATCGGGAGCGCCTTGAACCAGGCCGGGACGCTTGCGCGATACATTCTTTCGTCTTCTTTGCCGGTCTTTTTTTTGTCGGCATGTTCAAGGCTATATCTCGGCCAAACTTCATCGACGGTAAGGGCAGGGCGCTTTTGTTCACGCTCGGCAATAGGATCAATGCCGGCAGCCACCTGCAAAAGCATCTCCCGTGCTATTTTTCGCGCTTGGTCTAAGGTGATGGTGGGGAAGTCGCCCAGCTTCGGACGGCGTTCTTTGCCCATCTTGGTTCTGAAGTAGAGATAGAAAGATTTCCTTTTTTCAAAGGACCTTAGGTGAAGGCCGGGCACCTGAATATCACGCAAAGTGTCCCCCGGCTGAGCAGATTTTATTTTCGTGTGGTTCATATTTCGCTGGTCGCACATTGGTCGCAATGGAGAGCTAAATCTGTCCAACGGTCTACAGTGAAAATTGTGTAAAAGCAAGGGGTTTGCAGCGTAAGCTATAACGGTAAAAGTGGTATAAACTGAATGGGGTTCAGGGGGCCGGAGGTTCAAATCCTCTCGTTCCGACCAGTAAAATCAAGGGGTTAGATGCTTTTGAGAGTGTCTAACCCCTTTTTTTTGCCTACCCCTGTGTTTTCAATGGTTACAGCCTGTTTCTCTGTATAACATGTTGTTTTAGCGATTTATTTTTTCAAGTTGCACTCATTTTTAATCGTTGTATATCGTTGATTGTCGTTTCCTGTGCACGGAAATTTACACTCAAATTTACACACGAAAAACGATGGCAACGATTACGAGGATCGATAGAAAATACGGACCAGTGTTTCGCGCAGCAATTTGCGTCAAGGGGAGACGGGAAACCGCGACATTTGATAGCAAAGCAAAAGCCATGATCTGGGCCGAGGAGACAGAAGCGCTCCTTCGTTCAGGCCAACCGTTACCTGGTGAGCTCCCCTCTAATGACATGCGGTTGAATGAGGCGGTAGAAAAATACACCATGGCGGTTGCACCGAGGAAAAAACGCAACACTCAAAGACTGGATCAGGAGATTGGTGGCCGGCTCATCCGCTACTTTGAAGGCAGGTCCTTATTCCAATTCACTTTCAAGATGACACCTCGCAACCCATCGCAACATCTGTTTTATGCGCGCCGGGCGGTTTGATTAAGCGCCATCTTGATTGCAATTGCGAATTACAAACCATCACTTCCAAAGATATTGCCGCCTACCGCGATTACCGGTTGCAGCAAGTAGGCCCCAGCTCGGTTATTCAGGACTTATCCTTTCTGTCCTGCATGTATCGCATGGCTAGGATTGAGTGGGGGCTGGATGTGAATGATCCGGGTGCTGAAATCCGACGTCCCTCTGCTCCCAAAAACAGACTCTCCTTGCTCACGCCGAAGAAATCGGCTCCTCGACGTTCCGAGTGGATTTCAGGACAAAGTTCATGGGTAACAGAGACAAGAAGCAAGGATGACAGGCGCCCCATTCATGTCGAGGCTCCATCCGCATCTTGCCGGATCATCGATTCTTTCTGGATGCAACGCTCTCTTCTTTCGCCCGTACGGCCAGCGAGATGACAGAGCCACCGGGGGCCCGTCACGCCTGCTGATGTAAGCAACTGTTCGTTTTTGTGTGGATTTGATTTTTAAGGATCAAATCCACACAAAATGACGAAGAGCCCAAAGTAGATGGTGTTCGTGGTCAGGTCGTTGTACCAGGCGTAATCGGTAAAACCGCGATCAAAACAGACGAAGGAACCTTTGGGAAGTGTGAGGGTTCTAGCCCAATTAATCTCATGCACCTTGCC
>JAQUEZ010000539.1 GCA_028684915.1 Desulfobulbus sp. | reverse complement strand
GAGCCTGTCGCAGAATCATTGCCGAAGTTTTCCAGTCTCTGGCCTTAAACGGTTCTTTCTGGGTGAAGAATGCTCCTGGAATCTCGTTTGACATCCCAAAATCTGCCTGAGACCGCGTTCTCGCCGTTCAACCATAACCTGCCGGCGGTTCAAAGCGCTTTCGCCGCCGGTTTACGTTGCTCATCAATCCCCATAGGCCGCCCTGTAGAGCTTGCGGAGGTTGAAACAGGCGCAGATCAGCGACCACTCGGATTGCACCGCCTCCAGGCCACGGCGGAGAAAGCTTCTGCAGCCCATGATGCTCTTGATCTGTCCAAAGACCGGCTCCACTGTCTGGCTGCGCAACTTGTAGACGGCCCGCCCCACCTTGGTCCGCAACTTGCGCGCCATGCGTTGCTTGGGGGTGATGTCGTCAGGGATTCGGCCCTGGGGAGAGCCTTCCGCCTGGTGCGCCTGCGCTTCCTGCAATCGACTCGCCGTGGCGATGAACAACGCAGGGCCTTTCTGCTCCAGCTCCGTCACCTCCAGCTGATCATGCCAGTAGCCCGCATCCGCCGCCAGCGTCTGGGGACGATCCTCGATCCCGGCTGCCTCCAAGGTGGCCGCAAGCGCTGCCAGCATCGGCTCCAACTGGTGGACGTCGTTCTCGTCTTGGGTGACTTCGGCGCTGACGATACATTGTCCCGCCGTCACGATCGCCTGGGCATTAAATCCCTGCACGTGGCCTTGGCTGGTTTTCATGATTCGGCTCGCAGGGTCCGTGGGGTTCGCCTTGCGCTCATGATTGACCGCAGAATCAGGACTTGCAGGTTTGCGGCCGGGTTTCTTCTTGCCGCTCTGCCGCTCCTCTTCCGCCCGCGTGGCCAGCTTCGACTCCTGCGCCAAACGCTCGGCCGTTGCCACCAGTTCAAGGCGCTCCTTGGCCTCCTGCAACCGCGCCAGACGCTCGCGTTTGCTCCGCAACTCAGGGGGCAACTCATCGCCCCTCCGATCCTTGCCGTGCCGTGCGTCGTCGGCCGCGTCGGCGTCTTTCATTTCCGCCTGCATCTTCACGATTTCCTGTTCCAGATGCGCAAGCGTGCGGTTGGCCGCCAGGGACGCGCTGGCCTGCATCTTGGTCCCATCCAGGTAGACCTTGCCCACCTTGGCCAGGCCCGCCTCATGACACAGCGACAACACCTGGGCAAACAGATGGTTGATCGCCTCCTCGTGACGGCTGCGGAAACGGGCAAAGGCACAGTGATCGGGCCGGAGATTGCCGGTCAGCCAGCGAAACGGCACTTGATCTTCACAAGCCTGGGCGATCCGCCGAGACGACCGGATGCCCAGGCACCAAGCGTACAGCAAGACGGCCAGCATCATCTGCGGATCATAAGGCGGCGCGCCTTCATCGCCGTAGGCCGCATAAAACTGCCCCAGATTGAAATGCTCCACACAATCCCAAAGAAACCGGGCAAGGTGATCTTCCTCCACCCACTGATCAATGGATATCGGCAGCAAATGGAGTTGACTCCGGTTGGGTTTGTGAAATCGGCGGCGCATGGATTTTTCCTTCGGCGGAGCGAGAAGTCTTGGAAACTCAACTAATACTTTAAATTCAATAACATATATTGAATTTTATTGCATCAATTCTGCGACAGGCTCATGTAACCTTAATATGTAACGGCTCGCACTCCTAAATGGTCAGAAGCTCGCTTTTGGCTTCATCGTGGCGCAGTATCACGCGGTCCTGTCCAATTGACTCGTGCAAGTGTTTCGATCAAGGTGGTGCGCTTGACACCGAAGTTTCGGCATACTGCCGCCTTGGACATCCCTCTATCAAGCGCGACAATAATCGCATCCAGTTTCTCGCCGATAATGGCGCGTGGCCGACCACCAATCCTGCCACGCTGCCGAGCGGCAGATAAACCAGCAACGACGCGTTCTTGGATCAAAGCTCGCTCATACTGCGCCAGCGCACCAAAAACGTGAAAAAAAAGTTCTCCTGACGGCGTGCTGGTATCCATGTTTTCGGTGAGGGAACAAAAGGCGACATGTTTTTCCCGCAATTCATTCACAATGGAAATCAAATGGGTCAGTGATCGCCCAAGGCGGTCTAGTTTCCAGACGACAAACACATCACCTGGATTGACATATTCCAGCGCCTTGCTCAGCCCAGCTCTATCATCCCTAACTCCCGAGGCTCGATCCTCGAAAATGTTCCTGACATCAACCCCACCTTTCAAGAGTGCATCGCGCTGCAGGTCTGTACTTTGCCGATCCGAATCCGACGAAACCCTCATGTAGCCGATCAACATATACGAAAAACCTCCTGTTGGAATTTTCCGTACATTATAACTTTCCGACTGAGTTTTTCGTATAAAAAATATGGATTAGATTTGATTTTGTTGCTGCCAGCCATCCTCCTGTCGGAAAACAGATGTTTTCCGACAAACTGCGCCAATCTTCGCATTTCACCAAAAGGCGGCTGGTGACACGACTGCTAGTTCTGTCCCTACTTCAGGGGAGCCTCTACGTCAGAGAATATCTGAACGAAGTCAGGTAGACGTGCTCCATAAACATCGATATCAGCAACCGCTTGGTTGAGCTCGGTGAGTTCGGCAGGAGTAAATTTGACT
>JAQUEZ010000538.1 GCA_028684915.1 Desulfobulbus sp. | reverse complement strand
GGAAAGGAGGCGCCAAGTCGAATGCCCCTGGAAGCAACGAACCAGTGCAAGGAGCGAATGGATGGAAAGAAATGCCAATCGGGCTCCGTCCCCTGTTGTTCCTCAGATACCCGAGAGGCAAATTGGGCAGACGGAATATACGTTTCCATTTTGGGTTGGTTTTTTTATGCCAACTTTTTTATTCTTAGATGCCCTTTGGGGCAAATATTCAGAATTTTCTAAATGGATTCACTTAAGAATTTCTGACGAGATCGTATTTGCCGCTGCTGTTACCGTATGCATCCTAGCAATTTTTATGTATAAACACTTTCGTAATCGAGAAAAAACTATATATCAAATCACGAGAGAATTACTTATTGGTGTCTGCTTTTCATTTTTTGTTACATGTTTTGTTATGATTATTGAAAAAATTGCAACAAAATGAAAACATTCTTCTTTTGTAAAGTGTCTTGCAATTTTTTTACGCCCATCGAATTCGTTCATGGCAGCGTATATTTATTATATATTCCCTGTTTTATGAAATGATTAATAACGCTTAAGAACGATAAAAACGGTATCGAGACACGAATGCATCCAGAAACTGGGCAGGTTGATCCGGCAGTGCTCGCACGAAGAAAGTACCATGAATCCGCAGCAAAGTGGTGTGCAAAATGGCTCGCATCTTTACATGTTTTTTTTGGTTTCATCGGCTTGGTGTTTGTGCTGGCACCTTCAATGTTCAAAAGTTGGCGTGGTATTGTTGAATCGCTTCCTGTGATTTCATTGATTTTTCAGCAATGCTCGACCTTTGGAGGCTGGTTTTTGATGTATATTGGATTGATAGTTGCTGTTTCTCAGGGAAAATACTGGTTCGGTGATTACAAAAAATTAAGAATTTTATCAGCAGAAGATCGAATAGAGCAATATGTAAGCTATGAATATATAGTAAATAATAAAATTTATCCAAATACAAAACGTGAAGAATGTGATTTTTTATTCAGAGTAATTTGCTCAATTATTCTAATTCCTTTTGCAATGTGTTCGTTTGGCCCTCTTTCCTTCATTATCAGATCAGGAGGCTATGCATGAATCGAGAAGAGTTGTTGTGAAAATTTGAAAATTTACTATTAATCAATTCATGAAACTGTTAACAGATCATAGAATTTATGGGACAGGGCGAAAAAAGAGGGCTGACCCCTTTTGTCTGTCTTGCCGATTCGTTCATGAAAATTGGTTATGGCCACTTCGACATTAAAAGGAATTTTTTTCTCATATAGCTGGTGGCTAATGACATTCAAAGAATCTGACGAACAGGTCGGCAATCCCAATGAGAACAAGGAAAACTGTTGCAATAGCAACGATTCTGGTGAGTCTATCGCTAGATTGAGAGCTTCTGTCGATTGAATCGGCAAGATCCTCGATGACACTATTTATCACATCTACACCTTGTTTCATTGTCAGGTCTGTTATTCCTGATCCGCTGTGCATGTCGTCGATCCTCTTTTTTCTCCATTCTTTCCGTCCTTCGGTATTCATATCTAAGCTCCAGTTGCTAACGTTTAAATTCACTGGGAATTTCGGCGATTTCGGGGGGCAGTATATCCCATCCCCTTCCACCGTTATGCCAAAAAATACGGGGCGCGGGTTACCTAAAACAGGCGCGGGGTCGAACGGGTAGTAGGTCAAATCCCTTGTGTCGCGCGATTATTATGCTGTTTGCCAGTCAATACCGAGCAACGCAAGTAAGAGGGGTTTGGGCTCGACCCTATGTTTCATCCCCGGTCATCTTCTCCAGCGTTGTCAGGCAAGCTGCAATCCTTGTGCGGTACGGTGTTTTCCTTGGAAAGTCAACGGAAAACAGGGTGTTGTGGTTGGCGTTGCAGGTGTGGCGGCGTCTGTGGAGCTGTGAAACGCCTTGGGCGACAAGGGCTTCAGGCGGTTAGGGCCTGGTGTGGAAGTCGATGAGCCAATCTGCGCATAGTTTCTGCCGTCCTTCTTCCGGTTGTTCCTTATCAAGACGGATCATTCCGATTTTATTCCAACAACTGCGCGCGTCGGTCATTTCAACACGCACGGCGAGGTCGCAGGGCAAAACGGGACGCTGGAGCGTCCAGGGTTCCCGCGCTGGAGCATGGGAACGATCATGCCCCGTCTCACAACTCCCCTCTCATCGACATTGTCACATTCCCGCCAAAAACGTATCGCTAAAAGAATATAAATTTCAAAAATGGAAAATTTGATTCGGGAATGTAGTTAACGTAAAATTAATAATATTAATAAGTTGTTTGAATATTTCATGGGTGGACCGGATGTTGCTATATACCGGCGTGACCTGCGGAGCCTGGCGCTCCCAGGCCTGGCGCAGTCAACCCGTCTCCGGTTGTGATCCGGGGGCGATGTTCATCTTTGTTCCACAGGAAAGAGGGAGTGGCATGAGCAACAACACATCGGCAGTGCAACTGGAAAGGAAGTTAGGGCCCTGGATGCTTTGGGGGCTGGGGGTCGGTTACGTGATATCCGGCATGTATTTCGGCTGGAACCTTGGCCTGGAGAAGGGCGGCACTTTGGGGTTGGCGGTGGCCACCCTGTTCATCATCGTCATGTACCTGACCTTCACCTTCAGCTACACCGAACTGGCCTGCG
>JAQUEZ010000537.1 GCA_028684915.1 Desulfobulbus sp. | reverse complement strand
TTGGGTTTGTTAAATCGACGACGCATGGCTCTTTCCTTCGGCGTGGAGGCTGTTAAAACTCGACTAATAACGATAACTCAATAACATATAATTGACATTACTGCACCGGTTTTGCAACAGGCTCATACATAGGGATTTTCATGACTACCTCACTGGCCGAATTACTCAAAGACAGCGCCTACAAGCTGACGCAATTCAAACAAGCACAAATTCAGGCATTAGAGTCGAGCATCACCATGAAGGAGACGGAGAAGAAATCCGCCCCTTACGTTTCTTGCCTGGTGCGGGGCAAACCGATCAAACTCACGCCCGAGGAAGCGGTTCGTCAGTTGTATATCATGGTGCTCAAGGACGACTTGGGCTATCCCGTCAGTCGCCTTTCCCTTGAATACGATGTAACCCGTGGCCGCGAAAAAAAACGGGTGGATATTTGTGTGTTTGATAAGGACAAAACAACGACGCCGTACATCCTGGTGGAGCTGAAAAAGCCCAAGCTCAAAGACGGCAAGGAACAGCTCAAGAGTTATTGCAATTTCAGTGGCGCACCGATGGGCGTCTGGAGCAACGGCGACAGTATTTCGTACTATCACCGCAAAGATCCCAACTACTTCGAAGATATCCCCGCCATCCCTTCAGCCCGCGAAAAACTCTCCGACATCCTGACCGCCCGCTGGACCATTGACGACCTGGTGAAAATGGACAAGCTGGTCAATCAGAAGAAATCACTGAAAGACCTGATTTTGGAGATGGAGGACGAGGTGCTTGCCAACGCCGGGGTGGATGTCTTCGAGGAGCTGTTCAAGCTGGTCTTCACCAAGCTGTACGACGAGATGGAGAGCGGCCGCGACAAGAAGCGCCACCTCGTGTTCAAAAACTATGGCGACACCGAGACCGAGCTGAAGGCCAAAATCCAGGACCTGTTCGACAAGGCGCGCGCCAAGTGGGAAGGGGTCTTTCCCGACGGCGCCAGAATTGACCTTACCCCCAGCCATCTGGCCGTCTGCGTCTCCTCACTGGAAGGGGTGAAGCTGTTCAACTCCAACCTGGATGTGGTGGACGAGGCCTTCGAATATCTGATCAACAAAAGCAGCAAGGGCGAGAAAGGGCAGTACTTCACCCCCCGCTACGTGATCGATATGTGCGTCAAGATGCTCAACCCGCAAGAGCATGAAACCATGATCGACACCGCCGCCGGCAGTTGCGGCTTTCCGGTGCATACCATTTTCCATGTCTGGGAACAGATCATGAAAGACGAGGGATTGAGCAAAAGCCACCTCTTCACCACCGAGAAGAAGCCTGTCCGCTGCGAAACCTACGTGCAGGATAAAGTATTTGCCATCGACTTTGACGAAAAGGCGGTGCGCGTCGGCCGCACCCTGAACCTGATCGCCGGGGACGGCCAGACCAACGTGCTGCACCTCAACACCCTGGATTATGAGCGCTGGGACGAAAAGGCCAAAGATGAGGAGTGGACGGATATTTACGGCGCTGGGTGGAAGAAGCTGCGCAAACTGCGTGCGAGCAAGGAGCAAAATCGCGATTTCTCGTTTGACATCCTCATGGCCAACCCGCCCTTTGCCGGCGACATCAAGGAAACCCGCATCCTCGCCAAATATGAACTGGCCCGGACCGTCAGCCTGGACAAGATCGGCAAGGTCGATGCAAACGACCCGAACATTGAAGATATCTCCGGGCGAGTACCAACTTTTCCGGAGTTTCTGCGCGTCAGGCACGAAACCATTTACAAAATGGCCGACGGCACCTTCCGTAAGGTGAAAGTCAAAGACCAGAACACTGTCGGCCGCGACATCCTGTTTATCGAGCGCAATCTGAGCTTCATCAAGCCGGGCGGGCGCATGGCGATTGTCTTGCCGCAAGGGCGCTTCAACAATTCCAGCGACAAAAATATCCGCGAATACCTAGCCGATCAATGCCGCATTCTGGCCGTGGTGGGTTTGCACGGCAACGTGTTCAAGCCGCACACCGGCACCAAGACCAGCGTGCTCTTTGTGCAGAAATGGGACGACCAGCTCTGCCCCAGGAAGGACGATTACCCGATCTTTTTCGCCACCATGCAGGAGCCGAGCAAGGACAACAGCGGCGACAAGATCTTTGTCAAACGGAAGGATTTGTCGGCAGCGGTTGACGTGGCAACTCCATCTGGTGAGCTGGGCACCGCCGAAGCGGTCGACTGCTACGAAGTGACGCCTAAAGACCTCAATGAATTTATCCTGGATGCCCACGAACACCTGATCGTCAAGCACGACCTGTTCAACCATGACGGCCTGACCCAGGACGGCATTGCCGAGGCGTTTATCGAGTTTGCCAAAAAGGAGCAACTCAGTTTTTTTCTCTAAGCCCTTTCAATGAGGCCCGGTATCGGGCGTTATTGGAAGGGCTGGAGATTAGCGAGGTATTACTTTCATATGCGTTACGCAACAATGAGATATTTCGTTTTGATAGCAACTACTTTCAGAAACAGTTTCTTATCGAAGAGAAAGCTATCCGTGACAAAGTCAGTAAAAAACTTGTCGAAATAGGTCACTGCTGTCTCATAAATGATCAATAAAAGGAGGCCCGGAGAGCTCTTTGGGGGTATAATGATTTTGCGAAAAAGATCATACAAA
>JAQUEZ010000536.1 GCA_028684915.1 Desulfobulbus sp. | reverse complement strand
GACGTTCAGGCCTGCGTGGATCTCACGCCTGATGGACTCCTCGTGCAAGTAGCGGCAGAGGAATGTCGTTTTGAGTGCCTTGCCCAATTCCGCCAGGGCCTGGTAAGTTGGGTGTTGCAGGTTGCCACGCGTGAAGCGCCGCAAGATTGCTTCGGCTTGCGCCGTTCCCAGACGCAGGGCGGTCGCATATCTCACCATTTCGTCGTATTGTTGGCGAATCAACTCCCAGTTGATCGGACGGGTCAATACATCCTTCAGGTTGGCATACTCGTCGGAGCAGCCGGCATCCGGCAAGTACAACTTCTGCCTCGCGATAGCTTTCAGCCGAGGCATCAGCTCGAAGCCCAGTAAATGCGTAAAGGCAAATCCCACCTCGCTTTGGCCATGGCTATCCGTGTAGTTTTTCTGCACCTCCATGTCGGTTTCATGCCTTAGTACGCCTTCAATCATTGCCGCTACCTCCGAAGAGGAACAGCGCTTCAATTGCGAATAGATGCATACCGACTTGCCTTCGCAATGCCAATACACGAGGACACCTCGACCGCCATAGCGTACATGCCATTCAGTGGTCAGGTTCTGGTCGTAAGCACCAAATTTCTTCGAATCAGAGGCGCATGTCGTACTCCCTTCGCCCCAAATTGCCGGCTGTCGGATGGCAAAGGTGGCATCGGCGACTTTGGCAATCGCCTCGCGCAGGGCGCTTTTGCGCACGAAGCGCTGTTTAACGTACAAGAGCTCCTTGTAGCTGATGTCCTGCTCCCCGGACAGGACCCGTTTCAACCCCGTGTTGGTGCCCATGCCATATAGACACAACAGCAATCGGCGTTGCAAGGTCGCCCGGTCCAGCACCTCACGCGATGCTGTGCTATGGAACACGTTACTAAAGTCGATGCGCAGATCCGCTTCCTTGAATACGTCGATCAGACTGGTCGAGGACCATCGGTTGAAGATATCGTTCTTGAGAAGGGTGAGATTCAGCGGGTCTGGTTGCGGATCCGACGGGCTAACGCAGATGCGATTTTTGCCGCTGCTCCGGATCTTGACCAGGGGATTTTTGGGCATTCCCTGGTCAAGCATATTTAGCCCGTCCACCATCGACTTCTTGATACTGGAGATAAAGGAATCCGGCTCGCAAGGTAAGCTGAGTGCTTGATAGTAGGCTGTCCGTCGGGTATCAAAATCGCCAGGCAGGTCCTCATCCGGGTTGCGGAAGCGTTCAGCGCCTACCACCCAGATTTCTTTGCTACGCAACCCCTCGCGCAGTGCTTGCAGAACACAAATTTCATAGTTGATGCGATTTACACGCTCTTTGCCGTCCTTGTCGGCTTCCATCACTATATCGCGCCATTTCTTTCGGATTACGCCCTCAATGGGAAACTGGTCATCAATGTTGAAATGTTGTTGGCCGCTTTCGCGATGGCGCTTCAACAGATCCAGTGCCTCGATCACTGGGCGATGGGCGTTATTGTTGGAACGAAATTCCAGGGCATCCAGGATTTGCGGTAGCATCCGGCGGTAATGATTGCTGTAAGAAGCACGCATGACCGTGTGCAGTGTCTGGCGGAAAGCTGGACCACTGACCTTGTATTCCTTGACCAAGTCTTTCAGGGTTTGCAGACTCACAACCGGGTAGAGCACATCTTTGACCACGCCGTCAGGTTGATCGACTGCGACTTCAGCCAGACGGAATAGGACATTGGTCTTGCCGTGAACGCGACGAATATCATCCAGCAATTCACGCTCGACCTTGGTCTCGGCACGGGTACCAATTTTGTGAATGGTTTGAATCAACAGATCGATCAGGCCGTCGATGATCTCATGCTGCCGCTGCCAGCAGAATGCTGCAACCAGTCCATAGCGGATCGCTGGCGGGTGCCGGCGCAGATCCCAAATGGTGACCGCGCCCGCACGTAGTCGGAACTTTTCAAGCCATTTCGGTGGTATTGCTGAAAGTTCCGCCGCTGGCAGCCCCAGTGCCCGAATCCGCTTGAGTTTAGCGAGTTCTTGGAAAATACTGTCCAAACTCGCACGCCCAGGGTCCAATCTCAATTGGGCGAAGCCAACATCTTGCTCGGCATTACCCGTTTGCGTGACAGTCTCTGCCTCGTCTTCGGAAGCCAATAGGGCATTTATTGACAGCCGTGTATTTGGGGCCAGGTGACCGACAATTCGTTCTATCAAGGAGTTCTCGAAGGAGTGCATCTTCGAACGCAATAGTCGGTTCAACTGCGGCGGGCTTGGTGGCGCGATCTTCAGCTCGCAAAACCAATCACCAACCCGCTCCAATAGCTGTTCTAGAGAATAATCCTGAGGCAGCAAATCGTCGTTGAGCCAAACAAGCAGGGGCTGCATTCGCTCGGACGTCATTCGCCGGATGCCAAGAAAGGACAGGATCTCAGCACGTTGCCGTGTTGCAGTCCGGCCGTCCCAGTCATACGGATCAAGGTCAGACTGCGACGCCCCAATTTGTTGGCTCAAGAATCGCACAACATCGATAGGCAAATCCTTAATTGCTGAGGGGAAACGACCCTGATATTGGAAAAACTTGAGCATGACCACGAATCCCATACGGCCATGGTCGGTCCGGCCAGCCACCAAATGTAACTCTTCGGCACTTAAGGACCAATGTTCACGAAGCTCT
>JAQUEZ010000535.1 GCA_028684915.1 Desulfobulbus sp. | reverse complement strand
ACGGCGAGAACGCGGTCTCAGGCAGATTTTGCGATGTCAAACGAGATTCCAGGAGCATTCTTCACCCAGAAAGAACCGTTTAAGGCCAGAGACTGGAAAACTTCGGCAATGATTCTGCGACAGGCTCTCATGCTGAAATTATATAACATTCAAAACGCGTGATCATGCTTTTGTTACCGGTTGCGTTCTGCGAAGTTTGTTGGTTTTATTTCTAGTTATTTCAATTTGTTGCTAATTAAAATAATCACACGGCAAGAAGATCCCTGCCGTGTGATCATGCTTCTCGTTTTATTGGGAAAGAATGATTTTCCCTTTACCGCGTTTCTCCTGCTTGAAGGTTATCCGGCCATTATTTTCCAGGTTATCAAGTAGAGTGCCACACTCCTTGGCTGTAATCTTATGGACTTCTGACAGTTGCTCCCGGATCTTTTTTGCCTCTTCGGTATTGTTCCGCATAAGCTGCTGCTTGGTTACGGAAGAATCTTTCAGCAGTTCAAGAAGAAGTGTCTCCGCCTCGTGCCATCGTTGCACAGCAAAATTCATCAGTATAGGAATCCCTGCCTCTCCACGCTTGAAGCAAAATATTTTACTTTTTTCCGAGTAGTTTGAGTGACAAGAAAGAACAAAATAGTCCTCTTTTCTTTCTTGGTCGATTTGGAACTTTGAGAGATAGCCGTTGGGCATTGGCATCAAGACGAGCCGGAAACGGGTATTGTTGTCGAAAGCACTCGCTCCCCGCCCTGTCGTTTTCCCCTCTTGTTTTCCAGTGTGATGCGCGATAATGAAGCTGCATCCGATCTCGTTGGCAATCTTCTCCAGTGGAAACAGCCAACGGGTAGCATGGTCGTTGTTGTTTTCATCCAATCCATAAAGGCGACTTTTTGTGTCTAGGATAACTAGGTCAGGGCGAAGTTCGAGGATGAACTCTTTCATTTTTTTACCGCAATCAGTCTGGACTGGATTGTTATTCGTATCTAGTTTCATCATAGGACCTATTTTACCTAGGCCATCCACCACGAAAAGGTTTTTCTCTAACAGGTCAATCTTGCTTTTCCATTCTGCCTTTCTAGACAGATGCCAGAGCTTCTCGTGTATGCGAACGCGTGGGTCTTCCACATTGACGACTAAAACTTTCTGTGGACGCTCAACATAAAAAGGTTCTAGGCTGATTCCAGTCGCGGCGACCATTGCCATTTGAAAGAGGAGGCTGCTTTTACCGATTTTTCCATCTCCGAGGATCTCTCCGATCTGACCTTTTGGGATGATATTCTTCATAACCCAAGGGGTATCAGGGGGAGGGGAGATAATCATTGTCATGGTGTTGAGGAGAACGATTGCTGTGTTTGTGGATTTAGGGTGTTTGACTTCTAATGCTATGGCCTTGTTGATAGTTCTGTCACGGTAATCGGATCGCTCCCATTTTTTGTCCATTAAGCCACTTTCTCGAAACATCTTGTCGATTTCTTGGGGAGTAGTAATGCCATTGCTGATAAAAATTCGACAGAGAGCGAGATCACCATGGCTTTTTGACTCAAATTCTGACCAATCACCTCCGAATAATTTAGTTGTCCGAAAAGCCTCCAGAGTTCCAGGGGGATTCGTGTTTTTTTTCATGAAGATAATGGAATGCAACTTCAGAAAGGTTTTTCCGCAATTTTCAACCGGTAAGTCGTTTATCCGGTGCCCAGTGATGGTAAGGAATCGAACGTCTGTGTAGAATTCAACGCCACCCTTCTTGCAAACATTTATAGCGATGGCGTCTGTGCTCTTCCCTATGCAATGGATCCCCTTACCGCTTGGCGACAATTCCGAATAGGTGCCCAGATTCTCAACGATAGCTCTGGCTTCACTTGACGGATTTCTTTCTGAAACACAGTCGTCTAAGTCTACTCCTAATATTTTTTTGCCTCGTCCGCAGAATTTGTGGGTAGCTCTTTGATATTTAGCCCCAGAACCTGAGCCCCGCCGGAGGTGAAGGTATGGGGCGCCTGCCGCCCCGTCACCCTTGCCACCTTCAGGTGGAGCCGGGCCTCCCTGCTATTGCCAATGTCCTGTTGTTGGGTTTTCTAAAAAAGCATCCTGTCTTACCTTGCCGGGGAAAGTTTCTTCCCAAAACTCCTCAGCTTAGCTCAGACAGGATGCATATCAAAACTCTCTTGAATCGTATCGAAAAACAACCGGGTTTTATCTATGACACCTGCCGGTGGCGTGACTCCGGGCCACCGGCATTGGTGATAACGTTGCGGCCCCAGGCTGGTAGCAAACCCATCTGCTCCAAGTGCGGCGAGAGGCGACCAGGGTACGATACCTTACGTGTCAGGACGTTTGCCTTTGTCCCCCTATGGGCCATACCCGTTTTTTTCCTCTACGCTCCCCGACGGGTGCAGTGTCCAACCTGTGGCGTCAAAGTCGAAAGGTTGCCGTGGGCTGTAGGAAAAAGCCATCTTACAATCTCTTACGCCTGGTTTCTGGCCACTTGGTGTAAGCGATTGAGTTGGAAGGAAGAGGCCGAAGTCTTTAAAACCAGTTGGGACACGGTCTTCAGGTCGGTGGAAATGGCGGTCAACTGGGGCCTCGCACATCGTAACATCGACGGGATCACTGCCATTGGCATCGACGAGATTTGTTGGCGCAAACGCAA
>JAQUEZ010000534.1 GCA_028684915.1 Desulfobulbus sp. | reverse complement strand
TATTTGGCGTCCCCAACCGGATTTGAACCGGTGTTGCCGGCGTGAAAGGCCGGTGTCCTGAACATACTCGCTTTTTTGTGTATAATGTAAGCTTTTGTCACTTGTCAAGAGAAAGCTAACCGAACCACAAATTTAAGGAGTGAGTATATGGAGTTGCTGAAAGTAGAAGAGGCTTGGGAGTTGTATCGTGTGGCTGTATTAGGATCTTCAACAAAACATAGTCGAGTAATCGAGACTGGAAGATGGGATAATTACATAGCTCCTGTTTTGGGTGAATTGACTTTAGAGCAATTGTCAAGCCGAGATTATTTGATGCTTCGCCGAAGCTTAGAAGATAAAAAGCTTAGCCCTCAAACTGTTTATCATTGTTTATCTTTACTCAGACGTTGTCTTATGAGAGCTGTTGAATGGGGATATTTCAAAGGACAAGTTCCAAGCTTTAAAGGGTCATTGCCTAGGTTTGATAATAAACGGCAGAGGTTTTTGAGTAAAACAGAAGCTGATTTGCTTTTAAATATGCTGAAACAATCTGATAAATCTATGAACTGGCATGATATAGCACTTTTTGCTCTGAATACAGGGTTGAGGAGAGGTGAAATATTTAAACTCAACATGACGCATGTTAATTTTGATAGTGGGTTATTAATAGTGTCCGACACTAAATCATGTCGGAACCGTAATTTACCTCTGAATAACGTAGCTATTGATATACTAAATCAAAAAAAAAATTAATAATGAGTGTTGGCGATCCAATTTTTAAGAGTAAAGCTCCAAAGATATTTTCTAAAGCTATAGAGAAGTGTGAGTTTAATCAAGGCGTTACTGACTTGCGGCAAAAAATCGTTTTTCATACGCTACGACACACCTTTGCGAGTTGGCTTGTTCAGGACGGTATGCCCTTGGCATTGGTGAGTCAATTGTTGGGACACAGCAGCATACACGTTACCATGAGATATGCTCACCTCGCCCCCTCTCAGGCGAGAGGGGCCGTTGACCTTATAAGTCAACGTTTCAACTCCCCATCAAAACTTGATTGATCGAATTTAGAATAATGAGACCGAAATAAGAAATAATAATCCGAACTTAAATAAAATAAGTCCGAAGAAAGGAAGATTAGCCAGAAATTCGGATTCATCTGTCGGATTATTGTTAAAATTTACTTATTTTTCCTTGGAGTAGAGGGCAGGATAGGTCAAGTAGCGTTACCTCGCTCTTGACACCCTGCCCTCCGGGAGCAGCTTATTCGCCTGCGGCTCAACGCAACTGCCCAAAAAAATGAGATTATGCCAAGCTCAAAAAAAAGAATAACAACTTACCTCACAGATAAGGAATACCAGCAAGTTGCTGATTCGGCGGCAAAGGCGGGATTATCCTTTTCTACGTTTGTCAAACGTGTTTGCCTGGGTCACAAAGTACCAAGCACAGTTGATCACCAAGCAATATTGACCTTAACCAAGGCTAATGCTGATCTTGGAAGGTTAGGAGGCTTATTCAAAATGTTTTTATCAGAAGGGAAAGCCGGGCAACATGCTGATGAATTGCGAGTCACCTTACGGAAAATCGAGGAGGCCAAGGATACTGTGGCAAAACAGTTCGACAACTTGATTAAAGGATTTGCTCACAAATAATCCAGAGAGCCAGGCTGATGAAAATGTTATTCAATCTTGTTTCGTTGGTCGTTTACATCAGTGTATGCGCCCTCTTGCTGTTCGCCTGGAAAGCAGATGGCTTGAATGGTGTCGGGAAAATCTCTTCTGTGCTGATCATCCTACCCTGTGCAGTTTGGACGGTGGTGTGGATAGCGCGCGGTCTTTATTGGGTAGTGGTCATTCTTTTAGCCTCAGTGTTTATGGGGATTGAATCAAGCGCTCGGCAAATACTGAAAATTGTGTTGGGAAGATGATTGCCAAACGCATCAACACCAAACCGGGCAACGACAATTCCAGAAAATTAGGGTTATACATTGCGGATGCAAGCCATGAAGGCGAAAAATTGCTACTCGCCTGGCATGAAGGGTGTTTGTCCGACACTTACGCCGGCGCTTTAATCGAGATTGAGGCCACGCAGGGTATGAATACCCGCTGCCAAGGCGGCAAGACCTACCATTTGTTGGTCAGTTTTAGGCCGGAAGACGAGGCGAAGCTGAACCCGGAATCCATGCGAGGTATCGAAGCGGCCTTTGCGGAGGCCCTTGGTTTCAGTGACCATCAACGAGTGTGCGGGGTACATAAGAATACCAACAACATGCACCTGCACGTAGCGTACAACATGATCCATCCGGAGTTGTTCACCAAACGTGAACCATTCCGCGACTTCTATAAGCTCTCTGAAGCCTGCCGGGAAATGGAGAAGGAATATGGCCTGATCGTGGATAATGGAATCAGTCAAGGCCAGGAGGCATCACCGCAGATAGAACAAAAAGCAGCAAGCATGGAAGCCCATTCAGGCGAACAATCTTTTCAGTCGTTTGTCCTGGAGCACAAAGACGGCATCTTAAAGAAGTTAGGGGCAGCTGGAAATTGGGCAGAGGCACATGCCGCTTTGGCCGAATACGGCATGGAGATCAAGCCGCACGGCAACGGTTTGGTTGTGGTGAGCGGCACGGGAAAAGGTGCTATCAAGGCCAGCGCCATTGACCGCAGCTTATCAAA
>JAQUEZ010000033.1 GCA_028684915.1 Desulfobulbus sp. | reverse complement strand
GGCCGGGTTTCTTCTTGCCGCTCTGCTCCTCCTCTTCCGCCCGCTTGGCCAGCTTCGACTCCTGCGCCAAACGCTCGGCCGTTGCCGCCAGCTCAAGGCGTTCCTTGGCCTCCTGCAACCGCGCCAGACGCTCGCGTTTGCCGCGCAACCCGGCGGGCAGTTCGTCGCCCCTCCGATCCTTGCCATGCCGTGCGTCATCGGCAGCGTCCGCCGTTTTCATTTCCGCCTGCATCTTCACGATTTCCTGTTCCAGATGCGCAAGCGTGCGGTTGGCCGCCAGGGATGCGCTGGCCTGCATCTTGGTCCCGTCCAGGTAGACCTTGCCCACCTTCGCCAGGCCCGCCTCATGACAGAGCGACAGCACCTGGGCAAACAGATGGTTGATCGCCTCCTCGTGACGGCTGCGGAAACGGGCAAAGGCACAGTGATCGGGCCGGATATTGCCGGTCAGCCACCGAAACGGCACTTGATCCTCACAGGCCTGGGCGATCCGCCGAGACGACCGGATGCCCAGACACCAGGCATACAGCAAGGTGGCCAGCATCATCTGCGGATCATAAGGCGGCGCGCCTTCATCGCCGTAGGCCGCGTAAAACTGCCCCAGATTGAAATGCTCCACACAATCCCAAAGAAACCGCGCAAGGTGATTTTCCTCCACCCACTGGTCGATCGAGATCGGCAGCAGATGCAGTTGACTCCGATTGGGCTTGTGAAATCGACGGCGCATGGATTTGTCCTTCGGCGGAGGGAGAAGTCTTGGAAACTCAACTAATGCTTTAAATTCAATAACATATATTGAGTTTTATTGCATCGGTTCTGCGACAGGCTCGTTTGTTAATTTAAAGAAAATCGTAAAAAAGGCAATGATGAAATAAAGAAATAAGGAGAAATAATGAAAAAATGTGAACAATGCGGCTAATCAACGAAAAAGCAAGGAATTAGGGATAACTTGACGCAATGACCATTCATCGGAAAGTGAATGTTGGAAGTAGGGTAGGGCGAGATGGTGGAGGGTTTTCGCTTCAGCAGGGGTAAGGAAATAAAGCGATAAAGCATGGTCGCTCCGGTCAATGAAACCGTGAATAAACAGTATCGTTATACGACAGAAACTGGCAAAGCGTGTATTGTAAAACGAGCGACCTGCCAGATATTGCCAAGGCAGCCCCTGGTGGCAACTCATAAAGTGACCTCGGCTGTTAGGGAAGGATTGAAAAGGATTGTCCAACTTGGGTCGGATAATCGAAAAGGTCGGTATCCATTACTGAATATGTATTGTTGCATGGGGAACACCGATCTTGGCGGAAAATTGCCGATGATGACAGATCCAGGACAAAAATCTGCAACCACCAATCACCCTAGACAGGCACACCAAAATCGGTCAACGGGCCATTGCCGATGATCCCCTGGAGGTCACACGCATCGCCGGTGCCTATGTGCGAGGTTTGCGGGAATCCTGGGTTATTCGGCCTTGAAACACTTTCCCGGCCAGCAAAAGGTGCCTGCGGACACGCATCATTTTTCCGCCGACTTAGCCATTTCCCCAGCCACCCTGATGCACAGCGATTGGCTGCAGTTTCGCGAGATAGCGGCGAACTCACGGGCATGGATCATTGTAGCCCATGTCCGTTTGACCACGGTCAATCCGATTGAACCTGCCTCAATGTATCGCCCCGTCATTGATCAGCTGCTGCGCAAGGAACTGATGCTACACAACCCCCTGGTCACCGATTACCTGACCAAGGGCGCGGCCTATAATCGCGGCTTCTGCCGCAGCGTCACCGCCGCCTATTCTACCTCGATGGATTACCTGCTCATGCTCATCTCCTTTGACACGGGAAAGTATGTGGGTGCGGTGCAGTGCCTAATGCGGAGTCAGGCCTTCGTCTCAGGCAAAATATAGAGGATTTTTATTTCAAAATGAAAACTGTTCGATTGGGAACAGCTCCCATAGAGATTGACTTGACACCGCTTCCTAACGGAAAGCATGAACACGGAAATCTCAGTTTCCTTTATCTCATGTGGTTTTCAATCCGGCAACAAATGTTCATTTATGTTTAATCGTAAAAAAGTAAATAATGAAATAATGAAATGTTGAGGCGCACGCTTCCGCCTCGCAAACTCTTGTGTGGGTAGGAACAAAAGATTGAAGCTCGATTGCACCACTGCCTAATGGCGAGGAATTCGCACTCAACTATTGCGTGAAAGATTGATTTGGATTTCTCTAGACCAACAGCAACAGTTTGTATTTATCGAGCCTTCCAAAGCCAAAAGTCGCAGGCTACAAAAAGGAGAGAGGGGATGACCACTGAACTAGAATATTCCGACGCGATCCTTAAACTCGCTCATCTTGCAGAAGGTGACACTGGTGGTAGCCGAGTTGCTGCCCAGGTGCTGTTAAGCGCTTACAATGGAAGTGAGTTCCAATTAAATATCGTCGATCTGTGCAATTTGGATAGCCTTCATTATCAGGCGGCTCTTTCCGTTATCCAAGGCAGAGTTGAGCTTGGAATAGAACCACAACAATTACTCGACAATGGTGATCAGGTTTTCCTGGACCTGTGGGAGCGATGGCTACGGTATCATGTTGCCAATAGAGGACTTCCCGATTGTCCTGCGTGTCGTGGTACTGGCCTGCTCTGTGATGACCAGGATGATGAGGTCAACGATGGCTGGAAAGCTTGTTCCCGGTGTGGCGGGAGAGGATATTGAGTTATCCAAACACCTGAGCCTGCCTTTTACACTTTTAAGATTAGTCGTAAATATGCAAATGTTAAAATGAACAAATAAGGTTAAGTGTAAAATTGCAAGATCGTGTGCTTTGAAATCCATAGCCTGAATACCATGGAAGATTAACGAGCGTGTAGGCTCACTTCTGTCAAGGCTGGGCGCACAGCGCACACCCGCAGGGCATGGCTTTGATAGAATAGGGGCTCAATACTACCGACAGCGCCGGATTATTAAACGGTACGTAGAGTTGTTCCAGCCAACGACCGATTCCAATGCAACTGCTCGGATTGGGCAACAACAATAGGCTGTAGAGCAGGGCGTAACCGGTCAACCACACATTCTACGGAGAAACCCGGCTTTTAGACTCAGTTCCTCTGGCTATGTCGGGGATGGCGTGTTCCTCATCAAGGTGTTGCTGCATCTGCTCCAGCATCGCAGGCGTCAACACCGCCGGCCCACGACAGGCACAGGTGCAAAAAACCGGCCATGCCCTTTTCCCGATACAGTTTCACACTGCGCAACATACTGATCTTGCTCACTCCGAAGACCCGGCAGAGTTCCGCTTGGCTGGCACTGCCGTTGACATACAATTGACAGGTGATCATACGGACCGGGCCGGGATCCGTCGGCAAGATGGCCACCGGCAAAGAACTCCGGCATTCGGCGTGGCGATCGTCACAGCCAAGAAACCGCTGCCGATCCACGTATTATCTCAACTTATGGGCCACACTGAAAACCAAGACTACTGAAATCTATTTGCAAGTAGTGAGGGAAGAAAAACGGCAGATGGCAAGCGACGCTTGGGAAGGATAATCAACATAAAAAAGAAACTTATCACCGCCGATAAGTGGAATAAGGCGATAAAACACATCATTCATAACCTGAGATTCAGCCGTTGTCATTGATTGGCACCTCAGTTATTCCACCTCTAATACTGGTGCTTATACGACAACCAATCCGACCCGGTTTGAAAAACTGTGAGGATGAGAGTTCTCCTCAATACCCAGCCTCTTTTTGGTGCCGAACAGCGAGAATTACTGCCATACTGCCATCGTAGCGGTACAGTGCAATATAGCCGCTGACGCCGAAGTCGATCAGCCATTCTCTATATTCAGGTTCCATCTCCTCCACGGGCCGGCCAATTTCCGGTTGATTGGCCAGGATTTTGACGCCTTCACGGATGTTTTTTGCCGCTCGCCGAACGGCGTCGACATTTTTTTCTGCCAAAAAACGATAAGCACGCTGCACGTCCTGCAACGCGGACGGCGTCCATATTAGATGTGGCATTTAGGCGGTTCCACGCTTTTTCCCTCTTCCAGTTCGGCAAGCCAGGTGTCAGCCTCTTCTGATGTCACATGTAAACCGGTCGCTTGGTATTCGTTCCAAGCCCGGATACCGTCTTGTCGGAATGACTCCTGCTTTTCTTCGCGCTCGACGTATTGGCTGATAGCTTCTTTCATCAACCAGTGTGTTGAGCGACGTCTGGAGGCGGCAAGGCGCTTCATGCGGGCTTTCATTTCAGGATCAATTTTTACGGCAACAGCAGTGGTTTTCATGGTTCTCCTTCTTGGTATATAAAGGTATTACCTTAATATACTTTTTCTCCGGAGTAAAACAACTGTAAAAATTTTTGTCAATTTATACAGCAGGATAAAACCTTGGAAACCACAGCTCCACCGCATCAATCGAAAAGGCAAGGTTGAGTGGGGTGCGGGTGATATCGAATTTGAGGTAGCCTTTCTTGAAAAGCTCGGAAACGACAATGCGGGCCATGCGTTCAACCATAGCCGTTTTCTGAAGCGGATCCACATAGGAATTTCTTGTGACGTGTCCCACTCCTAAATTTGATCCCTGGTAGTGCGAATGTTGGGGTTACCTCTACATTGCAGAAAAAAGCGGTTTTCCTGAAATGGCGTGGGGCTACGTTGAAAAACTCCGCCAGCAATGTCACGAACTAGAAACAGCGCCCCTTCGAGGCCAGCAGCGTGACGACCTTCTGCCAAACTTGAGGGTTGCGCCTATAGACAAGAAAGCTGTTGTGGCTTTCCTTGTTGATGAAAAAAAACAGGCCGTTCTTATCCTCAATATCTTCTATGGGGGCAGGGATTACGAAGTCCTCATGTCGGAATCCTCAAAAGACTACACCGAATAAACCAAGCCTTCTGCGGCGAATAATGTCAGTATTTTCCAAATAGTATGCGGTGATCATGACTTGCATTCACCTACACCCCCTATTTTGTCTAGTTCGGCGGTTCTCGAAGAGATGAAACAGGCTGGCGAGAGGCGGATTTGAGAGCGAGAAAGGGCAGAAGTGTAAGGGAAAAAATATATGCTGCCAGCTATTTGCCCCGATACACAAACAGGCGGCAGCACCCAAAAAAAGCCGCGTCCCCTTACCAGGGGGAGCGCGGCTACTATGTAGAAACCATATAAAGGGGAACAACCCCGAATAAGCTCAAACGATACGTGGTTTCGTTTCGACCTCAACACTTAGCGCGTTTTTTGGCCAAAACGCCGGCCAGCACAGTTTGGGGATCAGCGCCACGTTTAATGGCCGCCATGCCCTCGGTCAGCACCCACAGGGCCTGGTTGAGCTGTACGCTGCGGTCGAGGGCCTTGATGGGTCGGGTCATCACTTTTCGCCTTTGGCCCGCTTCATTGACCTTCACACCATGCAAACCGCCTTTGATGATGTTCTCCTGAACAACATTGAAGGTGGACCACAGTTGGTCCTGTGAGTCGTCATAGCGTCTGGTCTGGAGCAGATCATCGGGCGTGACCGGAGCCTGTTCGGCTTGGTCGCGATAAACGAGAGTATGCGCGGCCATGGCGTAGATGCCCTGTTCGTCGGGGCTCATGTCGATGGCTTTCATGTCGTTGATCTGTTGTGCCACCACGCCTGCATGGTTGGCAATCTTTAGGGCGGATCCTAAAAGCGCCTCCATGTCGAATCCGACGTGCTTATGCCGGAAGTTCATCAGTTCAGACCCGACCATGAGGCCGTTTCCGCAAACGAACCGCCATACTCCGGCAAACAGTTTGAATGCGCTGCCCAAGTCGTGGGAGTTCCACAAGATCAAGTCAACACGCTCGTCGTTTAACCCGGTAGGTTGCTTGTGGGCAAAGCGGATTAAATGCTGCTGGAATCCCTGGCGACTAACCAGGCGTGGATTGCTTTGCCGGGCATCAATCGGAAACCAGCCCACATCTCGCAATGCTTCAACCACCGAGATGGTCGATACAAAGCAGTAGCGTGCTGAAGCTTTGGCCACAGGGCTTGAGGCGCCAGCGGCGGGGACGTAGTCGATAATGTCGTCATTGGTGAGCAAACGAAGGGTAGGGTACTTGGGGGTGATGAGAGCAGTCATGGTCTTGCCTCCTGATTCAATAGATGAAAAAGAAACAGGGGCAAGACACCACCCCACCGGGGCATGCTTTGCCCCTGTTCGGGATGGTTGCTGTTTACAGCGAAACTACAGCATCAATTTATGATCGTTTCATTTTCGTCGCACAACCAACAATGGTCCCTTGCGACCTCCAGCGCTTTTTCGCGTGAAAGTTTGCCGCCAGATTCCTGAATAGCACTTTCAGCAACGGCTGAAATTTCAGTCTCCAACACCTCCCTTGCCTTCTCTAAAGAGGCTATAGGGGCGGAATACGGACCTGTTAAATTGTTACCTATTTGGTAATACATATTAACTCCTGGTTGGTTCTCGTTATGAAATCTCGTTTTTCTCAATTGTTCCCATGCCGGCTGCAGCTCAATGCAACAGCTTTTTGTCGTAGGGGACTGAGGCCTCGGAGTCATCCGTGTGCGGCCCTGTGTCGCCTGTTTCGACTTCACCGATCCGCTCCTCCAGCCACTGCGAGGTGCTGATATACTGCACGTCGATAGCAGTGATAAAGAGCGCACTGCCACCGAAACCGTCTGGTACCATCTCTGAGGCAGTATAGGAACACTCCTGGGATATCCAGGTCAATTCGCCGTTGGAACGGCGGATGATCGCCTGGAGGCAAGCGAAGAGGTCGTCTTCGGCAAGTTCCAGTGTTTCACCTTTACCGTCATCAGAATCGAGATACCCGACGCTGTTCCAGTTGTCGGAATACAGATAGACGCGATCCATGTCGGTCGGCGAGGTGGCAATGGTAATGCCGAATGCCTCGATGACGCGCCAGTCTTCAGCAGCGAGTAGGCGTTTGGGAATGAGTGGCTGGAATACTGATTGTTTGAAGTAATCGGCCATTGTTCTTTCTCCTTTCATGGAAAATAGAGCAGAACATGGCCTCTTTCAGAGGCGTTGTTCCGCCCCTTTGGGTAGGTGGTTTTAATCGATCAATGCGAAAATTTCCGTTGCTTCGGGGTGTTCCGAGGCAAAATCACGGAGCTTGTAATAGCCATCATCAAGGTCCTCAATAGCCTTTTCTTGGTCTGGACGGAGATTTTTCTCATGCTCAGTGTTGAGGAGGTAATTGATTGCATAGAGAGTCGCAACAATACCAGCTGCGTCTGCTGAAACTTCGCTTTCAATGTACCCGCTGAACATTTTGAACCTCTCTTTTTTGTCGTTTTTCAGTGCTAAATAAAACCCTCCATTCGACAATTCAAAGAAATTCCAATAGCCGCCATTGTATTCAGGTGCAAGCCTCCTCATCCAGGTGAAGACTAAAGCTTCACCTTCGATCATATAAGGCCCAAAATGTTTTGGGAAAAATGCAAGCCGATCTTGATCGGGCACCAATGAAACGGAAATGCTGTTTTCTGCTATTTGATTATCAATCATGGGTTTACCCTTCTGATGAAAATTCATTTAAGACGGCAAACCGCCCCGTTGGGAGCTTGGCTTGCCCCATGGGGTTGAAGCGAGAGATTTTTAACGATGGGTAAGAGCTGTAGGGTCACCCTTGCCGCCGGCAACGGATTGATGCAAGCTGACGTTGTGACCGTCGGCTTGCCCCTGCTCATAGGCGGAAAGGAGCACTCTACTTACCCGGGTACGAGCCATCGTGAGGTCTGGGAAAAGTTGGACGACACGTTGCTCAACGGCTCTTTCCTTGACGACCATCAACTCTTTGCCGGTCAAACCAAAGGCATTTTTTTGGATGCCGTCAGGGGCGGTGTTCTCTTTGAACCGTTTCAACCGGGTGACGATGGTGTTCAGAAGACCCAGCCGGTAACTGTTCTGTAGAAGCGAGCGACGCTGGTGCCCTTTGTGTTGGGCCATATACTGTTTGGTCATCCGTTTGATCGTTTCGCGCAATCGCTCGTACAGATCGACAATGATGACCAGGTCGGTGCGGCCGGCAACGAAGGTGAAAAACCACCCTTCATCCTTGCCTCTGCTTATCCGAATAGCCTGCCCGTTAAACGTCCTGGCCACCGTCCAACCAAGAGAACCTTCCCACTTGGCGTAGGTAGCGGTATGGCCATATACCTTTTGCGATTGCACATGGGCGCCGCTGCCGTTGAGGGCAACATCCGCGACGGACAGGTTGTGCTCGCGCATAAGGTCTTCAGCCTTACTCATGGCGAGTTGCGCTTCGTGCTCGTTGTCGCTTCCGGCCAGGGCCAGGAGCTTCTGGAGCTTATCGATGAGTTTTTGATCTATATTTGCTTGCTGCATGGTTCTGTCTCCTTAATTCATTGGTGAAAAGAAATCCAGGGACAAAACAATGCCCCCCCAGGGACAAGGTTCTCCCTGGAGATAATATTGAAATGATTAGACTATTGAGTCATCACGTTTGAAATCTGTCCAGCCTTTGATGGATCCGTTTGCGCGGAGGCACAACTGCTGCCCACGCACTTCTTGGCTTTGTTCATCGGAAGCTCTCCCATTGGTTCGTCCCCGAATTCCAATACTGCGTAGCGCCCAGGTCCAGCGGGCCGGCCAATCGTGCCGATCCATAGATTTTCTTGCCTTTCCAAAGGCAAGTTCTTTTGGCGGTTGCTATGGCCTTATCCGCTGTTGCGGCCAGGACATTCCAAAATTCGCGCTGTTCGCGTCTGCTCACGATCCTGGACAGGCAAACGACCCAACATTTGTGGAGTTTGCCTTGCCAGTACCCTTCAACATCAAAGTCGCCATACTTCATTGGCGCCACTCGATGGTGAACATCTCGACCAGGGAATATAGCTGTCCTGGTTGGCCAGCGGCCAGCACCCAAACGGTCCGTGGCCGGAACTCCTGGGCGTCGTATGCCTGCAGGACTGCGGTAATGGCATGGCTGCGCGTTGGAGCTGCGCAAGCGTGCCAGTGGGGCCCGCTTAAGGATTGGTCCTGATCGTTGTTGGGATTGAGGAAAACGTGATGAACGGGAAGGGGAGGGGGGTTGATGTTTGTATCCATGGTTTGCCTCTTGTTGTGTTGAAAACAAAAAGGGACAAGACAAGCCCTCCAGGGACGTTGTTTTGTCCCTGGTAGTGGGTGACAGGTGAAAGTGAACTCAGAGGCTACTCAACAAACTGATCTGAAGTTGCCAGAATTTTATCAGCCAACAAGGCGTCTTCTTGTAACTCAACGTCGATAGTCTTGAGGTGATAGCGCAGATTATTGATCAGCTCCATTTCTTCTGGATAAATGATTGCTTGGCATGCAAGGCATGGTTGAGCGTCATTATCTGCGAGCATTACGGATGACGCTTGGTGCCTGAATGCCCCAATGATGACATCATCTAGCAGATGTACTCCAGCCCTGCACGTTGTCCTTGCGACCACTTGGCTCTTACGATTTAAGAATGAGCACTTGTAGTGCCGTGTCTTGTTGTGGAAAATCGGTGGCATATCTTTCTCCTTAAAAACGGGGCAAGACACACCATTCCCTCCAGGGCATGTGTTTGCCCCTGGCATAGGGATTGATTCAATGATCAATGGATTGTCGTATCAATGACTTGCAATAGTGCTACATATCTCCCTTCCATATATTGCTCGAAACGCGTTGACGTATTTGGGCGATATGACCATTGTCGGCAAACGAGTAAATTTCGTCCCCGACTATCAAATGGTCCAGCACGACCACGTCGATAACCTCCAGTGCTTGAAGAAGCGTTCCTGTCAAAGCGAGATCTTGACGTGAAGGTTTGATGGACCCAGAGGGATGGTTATGTGCAAGAATGATAGCTGCGGCATTGTATTGCAGGGCCTTCTGAACCACGACCCTTGGATAGGCGTATGATTTGTTCACTGATCCATGAAAGAGGATCTCCCAACCCAAAACCTTATGGGGAGCATTCAGGAACAGGCAACCAATAACCTCATTCTCCAAACCGCATAATTGTGCGCCTATGGCCTGTATTGCCGTTTCTTTGCTCATTATCTGTTTTTTTGAGGAAAACACCTTTTTGCTTACCTTTAAGGCCTCTTTCAAGACGACTTCTTTCGGGGCTTCCGTGTATTCTCCCTTTCTGTCACACACATAGAGCATGTCTTGTCTCCTTATTGAAAAAGAAAAAAGGGACAAGACAAGCCCCCTGGGGACGTTGTGTTGTCCCTGGTGAGGGGTATTGTTGAATTTTACAGAGGTTGGTTACTGATGCATTTCGACTTCATGCACCTCCGCGAGGACAAACCAGGGTTTGCCCGATGGCTTGTAAATACGGATCGGCTTGCCGTTTATCTCGCCAAAGCCTTTCTTGTCATAAAATCCAACCACTCTACCGGACCAGAGTACCTTGCCGGCATTGAGGTCGAAGCGATTGCGTCCGACATACACCATCACCTGGTTTCCCACCTGTTTGACCTTTCCCCGAACAACGTACTGATACGAGATCGTCGCCGTGCCGGCAGAGGAGGTGATAGTGGTCGTGGTGGTGACGGTCATGTCTTCGGGGTCGTCCAGATTCAAGTTGGCCAGCAGGGATTGCTGCTTGTACTTGGTCCAGGCCTCATTGACGTCTGCAACCGTGTTCTTTCCAATGAGTGCTTTGGCCAGCTCCATGACGATGCTGTTTTCGGATTCCGAAAGGGCCGCGAGGCCTTGTTCGGACAACACCCCCTCCACTGCCAGCGATGTTTCCATCTTCTGGGCAATGAGGCTGAGCGCCTTATCCTGCATCGATTCGCCGTAGGCCATGAAAAACACCCTGACGGGATGTTCCTGGCCGATGCGCCATGATCGCCGACTTGCTTGTCTGAGGGTGTAGACTGAATAGCCACACTGAAAAAAAATAATAGTTGGAAACTCAAGAAGATCCAAACCGGTTTTCACCAGATTGGGGTTGCACATGAGGCAATCGTAATTCCCTGAGCTCATGTGCTCCTCAAGCCACGCTTCCCGGTGCTCAGGAGCAACCGCCTGTCCGCGTAGGATCAGCGGTGAAAAGCCCTCCTCTTTAAGCTTTGCTTCCAGAATCGGCAACAGGTCTCGGGTGCCGGTATGCTCGACAAAGATGGCTACTTTTCGCCCCTGGCGTTGCTCTGCTCGCATGATCTCGAGCAGTCGCTTTTCCTTGGGGAGAGTGGCAACTTTCAGTGACGGCGCGAAACCGACGGTTTTCTCGATACCTGCGACCTCCAGCGTGACCCGTTCAGCGGCTCGGCAGCCATCAGGATAAGCCAGCAAGGTTTGCAACATCTTGCCAAGCATCCGCATGTCTCCAAGAGCCATGGCCTTTCGAGTTTCCTCCGTGAGCTGGGCTTCCAACGCGCAGTAGTTTTCTCGCTGTTCTCCCTCCATGTCCACCGAAACGATCATTTCATCGTAGGCCGGCAGTGCCTCGTTGATGTCCTCCAAGCGCACAAAGGCGGATCTCTCCAGCAGTAAGTCAGGCAGGAGGAGGGGAGAGATACCCGGCATTTCCTTGATCCGGTGCCTTCCCCCTATCTTCCGTCCGATGCTGGCCGCGTTCAGGCTGACACTCAAATCCTTGCTGTCATAGGTGCGCTCGATGACACCGTAGCGCTCCGCAAACTGCAACGCCCTGCCGTACTCCAGACCCGCCGCCTTCATCCACCGTGGGAACATTCGCCACAGCAGGTAGTACAGATCCTTGGAGTAGCCGCCCATCAAAGTTCCCGTTAATGCGAGAATTTTTTTTGAGCGAGCAATCAAGCAGGACATGGATTGGCCTTGTGCCGTTCCGCCGCCCTTGAGTTCGTGGACCTCGTCAAGAATGAGGAGATCAAAAAAATTATTGGGTAAGTATCGTTTGATGAACTCCGCTTTTGCGTACCGGCGAACCCGGTCTTTGTCCGCTGCCCACATCCTTGCCCTGCACTTGATGCACACCTCCAGGCTGTCGGGGTCAACTGACGCACCGCAGGCAGGACAACATGGCTGGCCCTGGATTTTCATCCATTGCCTGACACGTTGATAGTGCAGCTTGGCCCGCTCCTTACCCATGACCCATATCTCGGTCCCTTTGGGCGTGGTGCGAGCCAGTTTGTTTGCCAGCAGTACATCCAGCGATTTGCCGTTGAGGTTGACGCAGGTGCAGTCGGGGATGGTCATCTTGGCCTCACGGATCCATTTCTGGACCAGGTGACCGGGGCACTGGATAAGGACTCTCTTGTTCTTCTGCGGCATCAGGTAGAGCACAGCCAGGCCCATGAAGGACTTGCCGGCTCCCATCTCGCCAACCAGAAAGGCCGCCTTGTTGTCAGCGTGGTAAAACGCCTTGGCGACCGGGAGAATCCCTTTGGTGATTTGACCGGGAAAAGCGGTCCGCAGCAGGTTTTGTAACTGCCCCCTGGCTTGACGGTCCCATTCATCTTCGGTTTTTCCGGAATAGACCGGCTGCATGTTCCTCAGGACCTGGGCTTTGAGTGTATCGCCCCATTCCTCAAGAAAATCAGCCAATTTGATCGTTTCATTTTCAGTTTGCTCACTGTCCGTCTCGGCTGCAGACGAAACTTCGAGCATGGGTGCTGGTGCTGTCATTGAGCCTCTCCGTGTATACTCTGAGGTATCCCACAGGAGAGGCCTCCCCATAACAGGGGGAAATAGCGCTCCCCTGTTATGGGTTATTGGTTGATTTAATGGAGGTAATTGTCTTTGACCGCCTGCAGAACCGGGGGTTCCAGTTCCTCATCTGTCGGCAACGAGATCAGATAGGCAAGGTGCAACTCAGGATCGCCAAACGAATAGAGTTGCTCAGGTTGCATGACCTCGTCCCACAACCAGCCTATCCACTGTTTCTTCAACGGTATTGTTGTAGCTGCATCCAATTGAAGAAATGCCCGTTCCTGGACTGTTGGCAGGTCAGGGCCAAAGACCACAGCAGCCTTATTTTCCTGCGCGCCAAGAACGAATTTATGGACAACGATCTTATTGACGACATCATCAATCTTTCGTGTCCGCAGTGTTTGAAAATTGTTGGCATTGGCCTGGCCGTAATAGCTGCATCCAATGCCTTCATATTCATTGGTCTCGACAAATTCGGTCAATCTGACTTGTTCTCCTTGATAAAGATTTGCGGATATCGCCTTGATATTTGATGCGGTCCCAATCATGCTGATAAGGAACACACTCAATGTTTCAATGCCGGATTCGACCTGTCTGCGTCCTATAAACGCATCGCAGTAGGCAACGAACCCAAAGCACTTCATTCGATAAAATCGTTCCATTGTATTTGCTTCCCTTTCTATTGAATCGTCTGGATCGTTGCGGATTGCATGTCGATCACCTTGACAGTTGGGATGTACTTATCGCGGGTCGTGATGGCCCCACCCTTGCCTTTTTCGTTTTCACGTGTGGCAACTATGGGAGTGATTTTTCTCACCACCCCTTTGATCACCAAACGACGTCCATCTTTCTCGATCTCCCCATTCATGAACCCGCCGGCCAGGAGCAGGGCCATGTGGCCGTTCTCCAACATCCCGAGGGGTCGGATGGTGTTCCGTTGCTGCGGTGCAATTTCCCGGATCATGTTGCCAAGGACTCCAGCCTTGCGGATCAAGGGAATTGCCAGCGTCGGATCAAGTCGAGAGCTTTTAAACGAGGCAAGCGGTTTGCTCGCGGCCGGGATGACCAACGAGACCGGGGCCATCTCTGCCATGATCTCCACTTCTCTAAGAAATGCTTCCGGGGCCAGTTGCCCGAGTTCCATCAGGTTATGTGCGCACGTTTCAGCCTGCTCGGCGGTGACTCGTTGCCGTTTACCCAAAACAATGCACTGTTTGAACGCCTGAAAGTCCGCCTCGGGGAACCCAAGGACCTGGACATTGAAATTTCGGGCTATGGCCTGGGCGCAGTCTTGATTTGCCAGAACGTAATAGGGGATGATGAACACGAGGAAACCGTTGGGCTGCAGGGCCTTGATGAAGCTCCGCAGGAAGAGGGTTTCAAAACGCTGTGCTTTTTCATCAGGGGTAATCGCGGTATCGTAAGGGGGATTGAGGAAGAGAAAGCCGAAGGCATGGAGCGTGTACCGGGTCTCCTGCAGGGCATCGCACCAAAGGACCTCGTTCAATCGCGGCCGAGCGAGTGTCGCACGTCCGTGATCAAGTTCGATACCGTAGGTGGCCACTCCTTCAGGAGCTGTTTGGGCCAAAGCCGCCAAGGCCTCGCCCGCACCGCAGCATGGATCCAGTATCCGTGCCCCCTCTTCATAGGTAATGATTTGTTTGAGCAGATCGCAGACGCTATCCGGAGTCGGATAGAATCCTGCTTTGGCTTGTGATCCTAATCGTGCCATGACGTTTTGCCTCCAGAGCAAAAAAAGGGGGCAAAACGCACCCATGGGGGTGTGTTGGCCCCCATGGGAGATTGGTTATTGAACAACGGGCCTGCGCTACCCCTTAAAAGGGGACTTCGTCTCCAGGGACCGGGTTAGGATTTGGATCGTCGAAGGCCTCACCCTGCCGACCACCGCAGAGCATTTCCATCTTCATCATGACGATCTCGGTGGTGTAGCGGTCATTGCCGTCTCCATCCTTCCATTTCCGGGTTTGTAATCGCCCTTCGACATAGATTTTGGACCCTTTGCTCAGGTATTCACCGCAAATTTCCGCCAGGCGCCGCCAAACGACAATGCGATGCCATTCGGTGTGCTCCTGGGTATTCCCATCGCTGTCCTTCCATCGTTCCGTGGTGGCCACGCTGAAGGATGCGACCGGGGTGCCGGACTGGGTGTAACGGACTTCGGGATCTGCGCCAAGATTGCCAATAAGCATGGATTTGTTCATGGTGTTCTCCTTTGAACAGTGATGGATGTGCCGCAGGGCAACAAAAAACCCGCACATGGGGTTTGTTGTGAAATCCCCCACGGAACGGGTTGTGTGTTGACCGTCAGTGTGCTCCCGACCAACTGCTTGGGCGCAGTCCGGGCCTTAACGGCATTTATTTTTGCTTTTTCACTTCAAGCCACGACGATTCCGATGGAGTGCCGCGAAAATCATCGACAGTTAAACCATGCTCGGAAAGGAACTCAGCGAGTCGAATCTGATCAAGCGACTGTCGTTTCGTCGTTCTTTTTTTAAGCAGATAGGAGCCGACCTGAATATCACCAATTGATTGGACAATCGACATCAGTTGCTCTTTTTGTGGTTCCATCTGTTGTTGCAGTTTTTTGATCTCGCTTTTGAATGCCTGCATTTCCTCGACAAAACCAATGAGGTCGGGAACGCTCTTTGCGGCAAAGCGAGGGCAAGTAAAAAGATATTCGCAATGGCCACACAACAAACTGGGCTCGGTTTCCCATTCGATATCTTCGCCATGCTGAGCAGCCTGATACGCGCACCAGATTCGTGCTGCTTTTTGCTTCAGACCATCAAAGACAATGGCGTTTGGTGCATACCCGGAATAAAATGCCACCGCGCCCTCAGCCAAGTCCACAACCAGAATTGCACCACGAATCGTGTAATCCGGGTACTGCGCTTCCATCGCTCCCATCTGCGTGAACAACTGTGCCTCCCAGGACCCATGGGGACCTTCGAGGATCGCGCTGCTCTTCACTTCAAGGATGGATTTGATCTTGGCTGTGGTGGAGGTGAAAACAAAGTCGATGTGGGCCAGGAAGGGGACACCTTCAAGGTTGATCGGAGCTTCGACTTGGCGCTCAAAGGAATACCCGGCGGCACAAAAGACTTTGGCGATGATCTCTTCTGTCATGTGACCTCGCTCAAAGCGAAGCAGACTGGCAAGATCATGCTCCCTGGGATCCGTCCTTTGCAGGATGACCTTGCGAGGGCAATGGCCTATGTCCGAGGCGCCGAGGTAGTTGCGGCGGTCTCCGAGTGTATCGGTGGTCTGTTGAGAGGACAGCTTGCGTAAGCTGTTGTGAATTATTGCGACTGCGTCCATGATGACCTCAGCAAATATTTGAGGAAGAACGCACAGACCCGTTTGAGGGATACGTGTGTCGCTCCCTCAAGGATGGGTTTTCAAGAGTTATGGGTGTTGTTTTTTACCTTGCTGTTGTTTCGATACAGTTTTTTGCTGTTGAGCCAACATGTTGCGCGAAGACGCAATGAATATTGGTGCTGATACAAGTACCAGAAACAACGTAAGGACATGCGAATGAAGAAAAATCAATATGCCGAAACAAAAACTGAGCAGCGCAACAATCAGCACAATGCAAGGATTCATTGAGTGATCTCCTTTGACCATTGCCTGTTGTTTCCCTCCCACCGAAATCCTGCTGCCTTCAACAGTTCCTTTTTGTCAAACAACCGTTCACCTGTGGCAATATAGCGATCATCTTGGATCACATAATCGACGCCGGCGATCAAGGGAAGGTGTTGAATGGGCAGGGTGACTGACGCTCCGGATGGTGCAGGAGGTTGTTGATCGCCAGTCGCAGCAGGGGAGGGTGGGGTGGGGGTTTGTGCAGACGGTTGCGGTGCGGTATTCGGTTTCTGCTGTTGTCGGGGTTTTGCTGGCGCTGGTTTTTGACCTGCTCCCTTTGCTGCAAATTCAGCAGCCCAAAGGGTTTTCAACTTGCCGCTGTAGGCATCCTTACCAACTGAGAGCAGCGAAAACGCCTTCTGGATCGAGTCGGTAATTGCGCCTTTGAGGGCATCGCCAACATTGCCTTTGATGACCTGCATTTGACCAAATTGCGAACCTTTCAGCAGCCATTCACCGTTGAGCCGAATGAACAGCCTGGTTTCAATGACGGCTTGTTGTTCGAACAATTCGTATTTTTGGGCTTCGTATCGCCAGTTTTCCGGACCAATGACCTCATTGATTGCATCAAACACATATTGAGGTTTAAATCCGTATTTTATTTGGCCGATAACCTTGCCTTCCTTTTCCATTTTGGTCTCCTGGATTGCCTCTCTACCATAACTGGCAAGAAGGGTGTTTATCTCGGCGACCATTGTTTTTAAATTTTGCTCTGACATTGTGTTGTCTCCTTATAGATCTTTGAGATACGGGAGAAAAACACAATGCACCCGTTATTGGGAGATTTGTATTTCTCCCAAGATGTGGGTTGTGAACTTATATGAATCAAACCAGGACGAACAGATCAGCATGATTGCTGCTGTGGGTGTCCAGGTTCAGAAAAGAAAAGGGGTCAAGAGGTGTGGATCTCTTTTGTATTCTTCAAGGCGAAGAAAAAGAGATAATCCACGAATAGAAGGGCGCAAAGGATAACTGATGGTGTTCCATCAATCCTCATGGCTACGCCAAATGATGATACTCCAAGGATCTGCTCTTCATGCTCAAAGGAGCAAAGCGAGAGAGTCCAGCGATTTCCCATGGAAGGGATTCCTTGCAAACGAGTGCAAGTGGAAGGTAATGCACATAAATAATCCGATCTTTATCGAAATCGCAAGAAAAAATGATGCGCATTCCCCCATCAAAGCCGTTGGTTTCGTTTGTTCCGCCTTCACGATTATGTTCACTCTTGCCAATGTTCATTATTTTTGAACACTCAAAAAAATGAACGGAAGTAAATTTTCAGTGCAAGTTTTGAGGGATTCGGGGAAGGGTATAGATGATAAACTGCTGTCGCACTTGTCGCCATTGGGCTGGGAACACATCAATCTGACCGGCGATTACGTGTGGCAGCAGAGAAGACAGATGGCACAGGGCAAGTTTCGACCATTACGAATGCTCGCCGAGGCTTAGCGTACGATTTTTCCCGTTTCGTGAACAGACCCCCTATACTCCATAACCAGCCCCTACGGATCAGAAGAAGACAGACGTCAATTCAACGAAACCTTATTTGAAATAAAAACTAAAAACAGCGCCTTGAAGGTGGCGGGTGTGCTGGATCGGCAGCCGCTTCGAGCACTCTCCAGCACGCCTGAAGTTCATCCTTCTCGACTTTTTTCTACGCTAGGCTCCGCTACGCTAGATGGGGCGGACCCCATTCCCCCTTGGTTCGCCCTGCTCACCAACTCTGCTTACTCCGATGATTGGGGAAGGGAGGCACGGGGTAAAAACAAGGTGAGCGGGGAGTCGGGCAAGGCAATAAACCCATGGTGTCGATAGAAGGCGGCAGCAGTCTCATCCTTTGCATCCACCATCAAAGCGTGAACCGCTATCTCCGAGCGAAGAGCGTGATTCAACGCGTCGGCCAATAAAGCGCCGCCTAATCCTTGCCCCTTAAACGCTTGATCAACGGCTAATCGGCCCATGCGAACGGTCGGCACGGTAGGGTAGCGCGGCAATTTCTTGCCAATGGCGTCGGGGAGATCGGCGAGGAGCAAACTTGCCGAGGCCAGGGTGTAATAGCCGGCAATGCGATTGCTCTCAGTAAGCGCCACAAAACAGACCGTCACCCGGCGACGAATGTCAGCGGTAACCCGTTCACGGAGATATTGATTCAGCGGCTCCGATGCACAATCAAAGACAGAACGGTCGTGTACGCCATCAAGACGTGTAACCCAAAAGGGCGCTGTACTCATTCTGGACGCGAAAGTGCCTTGCGACGGGAAAAGGCACGCTCCAAAGCTGCATTTGGCTGTGGCGGGGCCAGAAGGGCCTGTGCAAAGCACTCCTGGTCGGCGAGCGAACAACGGACGATCCCCGCCTGCTCGATAGCGCGTTGTGCCGCTTCCTGGACAGCGGCGACCACGAAATCGGTCATGGTGCGGCCTTGCAATTCAGCCGCACGCTTGAGCATGGCATGTAGGTCGGTACTGATCCTCGCCTCAAGGCGAGCGGTAGAGACGTTTGTAGACATTGAAAAATCCTCCTAACAAAAAAATACGGCAATATGCCGTACAAAACAACTTTTGAAAAAATGAACCAAAAGAATCTCACCCGAAAGGAACTGGCTTTATCCGTCACCAACAAATTGGGCATCTCCCAACGAAATGCGGCTGAAATCGTCGACACTGTTTTTGCGACGCTGAAAAACACGCTCGTTGGTGGAGAATCGATCAAGCTGGTCCAGTTTGGCAGCTTTGTGGTCCGGGATAAATCCCCTCGGCGGGGGAGGAACCCGAAAACCGGCGAATCCATGCTGATCACCAAACGGCAGATGGTCAATTTCCGGCCCAGCCGGCAACTGCGCGAACGATTAAACGGGTAATCTCCGGTGGACACCGGGCTGGAACGGTTCAAGATTGAGGTTGTTTTGCCAGATTTTGCGGCTGCACGCGGCTACTCCCTGGATCGTCGCGCCAGCTCATGTAACTCAATTGTGATGCGCCACCCTGACAGCGACAAGATCATTGTGGGGTCGATTCAGAATTCGGAAAAATCGTACGTTTAAAAAAAATAAATATCAGCATTACAGGCTGTTCCTGATTCAGCGCTCAGCACACTATGGGTTTAAAAAGGTCGAGCACATAACTTATTGTTTTTTTATTAATTTTTCCTTACCGTGCTTAAATTTCCTTTTTCTGCGGTGACCCCTATATGGTTATACGGTTATATGAAACAGGTGCAGCTTATAGCGGATTAATTCTCGTCTGAAGAAAGCCTTGCCTCAAAATCCATGCGCCCGTGAAGAACACGGACAATTTCAATTTCGTCGCTTTGCTTCTGGCGATAAAAAACAACATGACTGCCGGCGTTCATTTTCCGGTAGCCGCTACGAATTTCATCGCAAGCTCTTCCTGTGAGGGGATCAACGGCCAACTGCTGAAAGCAACTGTCAAGCATGGTGAGGTAAGTGTTGCGCTGTTCGGTTCCCCAACGCTTTTGGGTGTAACGGCCAATCTCTATTAAATCAGCTAAAGCTTTCTTAGTGAGTGTGAACGAGGGCATCAAGCAAGCCCTTCATGGTCAAGCGCATCAATCAACCCGTTCAGGGAGTAGGCGGCGGTTCCGCTTTCTTCACCTTCCACAAGAGCGCGGCGAAGTGCGGCCAATTTCATCTCCCGTTCTTCTAAAAGTCTCAACCCTGCCCTGATAGCTTCACTTGTCGTGCCAAACCGCCCTTGAGCCACCTGTTCAGCAATAAACTTCTCATAATGGGTGCCAAGCGTGACGCTTGTGTTCTTTTGCATGGGATCACCTCCGTAGATGCTTTTCTAATATTGTATAATACTGGTTGGTATTGGTCAAGGCAGGGGGCCGCGCCGATTGCCTCTTTGAACAAAGAGGTTTGCACCATATGGCCATATGGCCATATAGCCAGATAAAGACTTACCCCCACTGGGGTGTTTTTTCGGACCCACCCACTTTGTGCCTGGGAGGCGGTTTTAATGAAAACCTTTTTCTTCTCAAATGCCCTTCAGATAAGGGCTGAGGGTGTTTGAGATGAAAAAGGTTGCAGCGCTGCAACCACCGATGGTGGGTCAAAAGTTGGTCGGCGGCGACACTTATGACAAGGGACCGTCGCCTTCTAGCGCCTGGTACTCAGCCGTAAACCGATCGATGATGAATGAAGAAATTGATTTTTTCTCCATCTCGGCCAAGGCGGCGATCATTTTCCAGGCATTGTGAGAGAGATGAATTCTTTTGGGCAGATCTATGGTTCGCTGTCGGTGCCGCCACGAATTCATTGTATTCCTTAATTGCAGACATTGCGTATCGTTGAGCCACTTTCTGCACCACCGGGCCAACTCATCATGCGCAAATTTGCCGAAAATCGGGCGCTGTTCGTAGTCAGCAAGAGCTTCTTTTTGTGTCTCATGTGAAGGCCAATCCTTCGTATACAGCTTCCTCTCAAGGTAACTGCGTACAAAACCGACCTCTTCCTTCTTTAATATGAGTCTATTCCTCGTTCTGCCCATGACCGATGACCACACTCTCTTTGCCATCCCGTTTTAGTACGGGATACTGTTGTCTTGTGGCGAGGCTCAGCATGTGTGAGCCTCTGTGTCAATTTCTCTCTTCCTGCACCAAATGAATCGTCGCTGGCATGCATTCCAGATTATCCAGGTTGATTGGGATCGGCGGCAACCATTTTAAGATCTGGTTTATTCTTCCTGTGCCTGTGCGATAGGTGTGCCAATGGGCCCGCCGCACATGAGGACGAGGCCTTGCCCGCTCGCTGTGGTCGGCAGGACTATCCTGATGAAGCGACTGTACCTGTGCTGTTTCGTGGGCGGCCCTGAGCGCCGTTCCAATCCTGGTCCCAATATCCCATCGTACAGGTGTGTTGGGGGCGAATAACCGCCATCCTTTCTTTGTCTTATGCGGCTTGGGCCGTTGTGGCGCCTTGCTGCCAAAATCGGCATTGGCTGAGCAGATATACAAAATGAGGTTGATGATAGGGGTAAGATTGCCGCGGAGTTTTTCGACAAAATCATGCGATATCTCCAGGACATTGCCAAGTCGTTCCTGCTGGCGTCTGGATTCGGCTATGGCCAGCTCTATGGCTTCTTCCAAGCTCTTTCCAGCCAAATGCAACGGAAAGCCAAACAGGTTTTGGCCGGCACAGTCAAACACCAGCCGGAGTTCGTGGCGTTGGGTATTCATGTCGAACTCCAGATGCGCGAAAAACCCCTCCAGTGAATCTCCAAACCATTGTAGGCCTGTTGGTGCCTCAACATAGACGCACCATTCCGGAAGATTGTACAACACATCAACCGGTAACCCGGTGATCGGCGTTTCGAGGATGGCTGCAGCCAGAGTAGGGTCGAACTGGTAGACGCCTTGGCTGACCCGCCATGTGGCCAATGCCGCCAGAACGGCAATCTCGCGAGGCCCATCGGGGACGGCGTTTATGGCTTTACCTTGGGAGATGATCGCATAGGCTGCGGCCATGGGGCAGTAGCACCAATCCGGCCATTCCTCAAATGCAGGGCCGCGCATCTGCCGGAATTTTTCGTACTGGCCCCATGCGGTGGGATATTTGTGGCCTATCTGACGCAAAAACAGTGTTGGCCGGATCGGATCTTGTGAGGTTTTGTGCATTGCAGATCGACTAAATGAAAATCGGTTCCTCGCTGTGAGTTGTTCGCCGTGTTGGATTCTGTGCGCAATCTATCGACTTGGGTATTTGACGATGGTGGCGGCCAATACTTGTCACATCGTTCGTTTTCCCCCTTTTTACTCCATCTGCTCCTGCTCTTGATACCGATCAATCAACAAATCTGGCATTCGCAGGAAGCTCCGGGTCACCCGGTCCAGGTCTCGATCTGGCTGGACTCAACCATGGAGCAGAGTCCGCGTCGGGTCGCATACAGTGCGCGGATAGCGTCATCCTGTGGGTGCTTGGCAAGCAGTTCATACCACTGCTGCCAGTTTGTCTCATCTTTACAATAATTGTTCAATCCTTACCGGTGTCGGCGGCACAGAAGGAAGATAGGCACAAGACCATGGCAATGATGGGGATGATGGCAATGATGGGGATGATGGCAATGATGGAGGATTTCATGGTTTGATTGTATCGTAAGCCCGCGGGGTAACCAAGAGGCGACGAGCAAAATCGTCTGTTTTTGGCACTGATATTGTTAATTAATAACAAAGGAATAGGTGATCTTACCAGGGTTGCTTTCTTGGTGCTGATACGGTAGACATTCAAGAACCACCTAAATCCCAAGGAGACCCGCATGCACTGTTCCCGCCTCACTCTTCTCTTGTTCCTCCTCGCCATACCGGCCACCTGTTTCTCCTGGCCAGCCAAAGTTGTATCTGTTGCCGATGGGGACACCATCACTGTTCTGCATAATGACCAGAAAAAAGAAATCAGATTGTACGGGATAGATTGCCCAGAGAAAGGGCAAAGTCACGGTGAGCAGGCCAAGGCTCTAACCACTGCTCTGGTTTCTGGTAGGAATGTTGACGTTGAGCAGAAGGATATAGACCGATACGACAGGGTCGTTGGCTTGGTAAAAGTGGATGGCCAGAGCCTCAGTGAACTGATCGTTCAGAACGGCTATGCATGGGTGTATACGAAATACTGCAAAGAGAAATTCTGCGCTGATTGGGTGAAGTTAGAGTCAGTTGCCAAACAGCAGAAGAAAGGGATAGCATGATTGGTCAACGCTTATTGGAAGTATCTTTTCCCGCTCTCCATAGATAGAATGAGGAATAATATTTATCAAACCATAATTGAGCCTGTCGCAGAACTGGCGCAACAAGATTCAAGACCACCGGTTTTGCCGGTGGCTTGAAAGCCTGTGAACCGCTCAAAGCGGTCTCTTGAAAAGATTATCTGACCACCATATGGTAGGCATATCGGCAGGCGTTATCAAAGGAATGCCGAAAATAACGGTGAGGCTGATCAAGGTACTCTTTACCAGGTGGCAGGAATATGACAGGGATTGAGATCAACGAATCGTACGAATGAAGATTATCTGTCCAGAATGCTATAAAGAAAATGAAGTTTCGACTTCAAATGGGACCAAATGTGTCTATTGTCAAAAATCACTCGAAAAATTTACATTTAAGAAAACACTGATCCCCGGAGTCCTGCTCGTTGCAATGGGTGCTGGAATCTCACATGGATATCAATACTACAAGGATTCACAAGCCGTTGGATATCAACGATATCCTGTCAAAATTGAATACGCTCTTATTGACAAATGTATTGCTTCATACAATGCGCCCATGAGTCGAATTTCTTTCAACAAGAAAAGGGATGCATGCATAAATGCCGTTGAACAGGTTCAAGGGGAAATCTCTTACGCTGAATTTCAAAAAGACCAAAAGGCATTTATGGAAATGTTTAGTCTTTATGCAACCAAATTTGTGGATAAATAGAAACGGAGCAGGCGTGATGCCTGCTCCCCAAGGCTGGGAGGCGCTTGGTTAATCGCCTAAATAATCCTCATTGTTTGGATTATGGGCATCTGCCCAGTCATCCATATTCGCGTCATTGTTGGGGTTGTTGATATCGGACCAAAGATCGAGTTCTTCTTGGTTCATGTTTGACGTGTCAGGCATTGTTCCCTCGCAATTTATTATTTTTATTCGCGGCTGCAATTGCTCTCTTGGCGAATGAGTCTTGGGGGATCTGCCCGCCATTTGCATTTATGGTACCTTTCGCTATCCTTTGAGCGTCTTCGATCGTCATGTGTTTTTTGGTTTTTTTTGCCATAATACCTCCCAGTTGTTTTTTTAGCCTCCCAGCTTGAGGGGACTATACAAGAGGCATCGGGGACATTTGGGGACAGGAGGCGAAGATGGATGAAGTTTCCAAAAAACAATCAGAATTTAAAAGTTGGCTCAAGAAAATCAGAATAAGCCAAAATGATTTTGCAGATCTTTTCATGTATAGCATAGAAGAAGAGTCCTCTGAGGAGCAGATTAAAAAATTTCAGGAAAAGTTTAAGAAGCAACTAAATAGAAAGACAACGAGCCTTGAACTTCTAGATGCTTATCTCAATTTTCTATTCTCACTGGAAAAATTTAAAGAAGCCGGATTTGTCAGGCCACAAAGTTACTCTGATGACATCCTTGAACCGTCAGCTGCAAGGATGATGAAATGCATTTCGAAAAAATTGACTCAAAAATATCAAGACGAGGAATACGAAGATCAATGAGTCGTTGTCTGCCGATCCGGACAGCGATGGGGGTAATGGCTGTTTTTGTGATCACAAGGGATGCAGATGGAAAAACCACGTTTAATTAGCTCGTTTTAGTGGGGCAAGCCTATTTTTCAAACCACTGAATACCCGATACCCGATCATGGACATGACCGGGATTGAGTTGAGGATCATTGGCGTTGTTGTGGCTAAAGAGAAGAGGTGTTCAGAGTTAGGTGATTAAAATTGAGAATTATTTTATTGGAAAAATATTTAGCGCGGCCGGGCAAGGTCGTTTATTTCAACGGGAGTGAATCCCGCCCCGGAAGGTTAGCCAACCACCGGGTAGCGAATCCTTGAAGACTTCATGTTTTTTTCATTTTACTCTCAAACGGTTCCATACTAATCAGCATGCCCTATGGCTGAATAAAGTGCCGCCATACTCTGTGTCGAATTGCGCATCTCCTCAACCAGCGAAGGAGGTGACAACACCCGAGCAGCAGCCCCCCAAGACAACACCCATCGTTTCAACTCCAGAAGATGATTGACCGTCATGGTCAGAACTATCGAACCATTCTGTCTCTCATCAAGATTCTGCGTTGAATGCCACTGACGCTCCCTCACATAAGAGGCTACCTCTTTTGCAAACAGAATGCGCACTTCGAACTCCTCACCGCTCCAATGAACACCAAAGTGGCTGCCGGCGAGCTTTTTGAAATCAAAGTGTGCCGGCAGGGAAAAACGCTCCTTGCATTGTTTTATCCCCTGGATTCGGGAGAGACTGAAGGTCCTGATCTCTTGCCGCAGGTGACAAAAACCCACCACATACCAGTCACCCTCAAACCGAACTCCGTGATAAGGATCAATTTGCCGCCAAACCGTGGTGCCTCCTGGAGTACGATATTCGATCTCCAGTCGGGTCGAGGTTCGCAGGCAATTGATGACCGTTGGCAGGACCTCCGGTAAAATTACCGTTGAAAAAGGGGGGATCACGGTGAAGCATGAATGATCACCTGGCCTGATCACCACCTTGTCTGGCAATGAATCCTCGATTTTCCTAAACATCGACCGTAGTCTGTCATAGACCGGCGTCCCCTCGTATTGTCCCAACAATTTATCTGCCAGATAGATGGCAAACAGATCGCTCTCCCGGATATTCATCGCCGGGAGTTGGTACTGCTCCTCGGTGTAATAAAACCCGCGTTCCTTGGCTGAATACACCAAGGGTGCATCCAGTTCGTACCGCATGTAATCCAGATCTCGCTGGATCGTCTTGGAACTCGTTTCCCACTCCTCTGCCAGTGACGAACAGTTCGGGTATCGTTTCTCCCGAATGATCTTGTCTATAAACAACAGGCGGGCATGCTGCGGTTTGTATTTTGCCATGTGTGCTCTTTTTCTGACTGGTATGACGCTATTTGTCCTACCAGTCATGGTATCCTCTGGCCAGGCAAAGCTCCAAAGACAATTTCAAAAGGAAGGCTGGAGTTTGAAAACAAATCCACTCAACACCGCCGGAGCCGACCATGAAACAGCCCATTCCACATTGCTACTGGGTTTCTCCTGGCCAGTTGCTTGCGGGTGAGTACCCACGTGATCTCGACGAACAAGTTTCGCTCATCAAACTCAACGCCCTGACGCAGGCCGGTGTGTCAGTCTTCATTGACCTGACCGAGGAAAAGGACGGCTTGCTTCCATACCAGGAAATGATTGTTGAGGCGCGATATCTCCGATTCCCCATTCGTGACGTTTCGGTTCCCGTATCCCCCGAACTGATGCTGAAGATCCTGGACACCATTGATCTACATATAAACGAGAGCAAAGTTGTGTATGTCCATTGCTGGGGAGGGATTGGTCGAACAGGAACCGTGGTGGGTTGCTGGCTGGCGCGACACGGTCATGAAGGTCAGGCTGCTTATGACCGGCTTCAGGAACTCTGGCGACATAATCCCAAATCGGCCTATCGGAAGTCACCGGAAACCTTGGAACAGAAACAATATATCCTTGATTGGAGAGAGTGATGATTTCTTTGGAACAACGGTACCAGGGATGCCTGCTGGGGTTGGCTGTCGGTGACGCGGTGGGTACGACCGTCGAATTCATGCCCCCTGGCTCCTTTCCCCTAGTCGAGGATATGGTCGGAGGCGGGCCGTTTGGTCTCAACGTCGGGGAATGGACCGATGATACCTCCATGGCACTGTGCCTGGCTGACAGTCTTCTCACCTGCAAGGGCTTCGATGCCGGTGACCAGATGGATCGTTATGTCCGCTGGTGGAAGGAAGGCTACCTGAGCAGCAACGGCAGATGTTTTGACATTGGCGGGACGGTCTCGCAAGCCCTGCGTCGATATCAGCAGACGGGCAACCCGCTTTCAGGTTCCACTGATCCCCATTCCGCCGGTAATGGCAGCCTGATGCGCTTGGCACCGATTCCACTGTATTTTGCGGCCGATGCTGAGCAGGCGGTACACTTGAGTGCAGAGAGTTCCAAAACCACGCATGGCGCCGTGGCATGCCTGGATGCCTGCCGGTATTTTGGTGGATTGATAGTGGGGGCGCTCAGGGGAGTCACAAAGGAAGAATTGCTTTCGGAAGGGTATTCGCCAGTGCCTGGCTTGTGGGTTCGATCCCCTTTTTGCACGGCGATAAACGCGATTGCCATGGGTTCCTTCAAACACAAAGACCCGCCCCAAATCAAGGGGACCGGCTACGTGGTCGATTCGCTTGAATCCGCCCTTTGGGCTTTTCATAAATCGACCAACTTCAAGGATGGTTGTCTGATGGCGGCCAACCTCGGTAATGATGCCGATACCACCGCTGCCATTTACGGGCAGATTGCCGGTGCGTATTACGGTGTTAAGGGGATACCTGCCTCCTGGCGGCAACGTCTTGTGCAGTGGGATTTGATTGAGGGGTTGGCAACAGAGTTATATCGCATCAGGGCATCTTGAAACCCGGAATTCAGAGCTGTTTACCCGAGAAAACCATTCAGTTGGTCATTTCTAAATAGTTACGGATCGCTATTAATTATGGGAAGATCATTGCGACACCAACGCATTCAAGGGTTTTTGTTCCAAGCACAACAGTTCCTTGCCTTTATTATTTTATTATCATAGAGTTATGAATTGTTTGATTGAAAGAGCCCGTTGAATTGCTACCAGGCAATGATAGCGAGCACCAACCCACCATTTCCGAAAGAAATACATGGCACGACGAAACGAAACCATCCTAGATATCCTTGCCCTCTGCCCCTGGTGGGTAAGTGTCGCTGCCTCATGCATCACCTATAGTTTTCTTCAGTTCATCATTCCTTCGATTACGCTCAGCAGTCCGGTATTGGCAGGTATTCCCAAACTCGGCCCGATGTTCGCCCCTTGGGTTGCCCTCCTTCTTTTACTTCCTGCTCCTATCTCCCTGTTCAACTCAATCCGTAAGAAGAGGCTGCTGGACAAGCAAAAAAACATCCAATCGATTCGCGATCTTTCCTGGAAACAGTTTGAGGAATTGGTTGGCGAGGCATATCGGCGGCAGGGGTACACTGTTTTGGAAAACGAAGGGGCAGGCCCGGATGGGGGCGTCGATCTCTGGCTGCGCAAGGATGGTAACCAGTACTTGGTCCAGTGCAAGCAGTGGAAGACTCTGAAGGTTGGGGTCAAGGTGGTCCGTGAGATGTATGGCCTCGTCACTGCCCATAACGCGTCTGGATCCATCATTATTACCTCGGGTCTGTTCACCCAGGAGGCGAAAGCCTTTGCTCGGGACAAACCCCTGGATCTTGTCGAAGGTCAGCAGTTAGTGGCGATGATTGATTTAGTGAAAAATAGCCCTGCCCCAAACACTGAACGAGTCGTATCGCCAGGTGAACTTTCTCAAAACGAAGCACAAGCAGCACCAATTTGTCCAGCCTGCAGCGCAACAATGATACTGAGAACTGCAAAGAAAGGAGCTGCTGCAGGGCAACAATTTTGGGGATGCTCAAATTATCCGCGTTGCAAAGGAATAAGAAATTTCTCTTGAAGGTACATGGCCAATATTCGTGAACTTTCAAATTTTCAAGTGATATGACTTCCTGAAGTTTTCCAGCCCCCTCGGATTAGGAATACAAAGCATGAAACTCGTCGGCAACACAGGGGCCAACCGCGTTATCGATTGCATACGCCCCGGGTTCACTCTGGGAAACCAGCTCGATGTCGTGACGTCGGCCTTCTCACTGTTCGCCTTCGCCGAGGTTCAGAACGATATTAAAATACTCGAGCGATGCCGGCTTCTCCTGCCACCAGTCACCGGGGATTTATCGGTTATTGGATCAGAGGCTGATCGCTCCTTGCGTAACCGCCTGCAGGTCCGATGGCTTGCTGGTCGTCTGATTGAGTGGATTCATAGGAAAACCGAGATAAAACGTGCACCAGGCCCAGTTCCTCAAGGTGCTTTCATCGTTCGTGATGGCAACTCAAAACCCTTACAGGCCTTGCTTGGATCGCTCGCCTTCAGTACAGATGGCCTTGGAATAACACCTGGCAACCCTTTGAGCCTCATCCAGGCCTCTGAAACAGCAGAAGAGGCTCTTCTTCTCAGTCAGTGGTTCGACCTCCAATGGTCTGGCCTTGTTACCGATAACGAGGTTAAAGACGAGTTCGTAAAGGCTCTACAGGCCTACTCCGTTCATCGAGCCCCGTATCTCGTCTACACACTTATCCTGCACCATCTTTTCAGCGCCAGTGGTGAGGATTTCGATGAAGACCGAATCGTCAAGTCAGCTACCGGTATCCGCAACACCGTAGTTTGGAAAAAACTCTATACATTTCAACGTGACGGCGTGGTTGGCGCCATCGACAAGCTCAACCGTTTCGGCGGCTGTATCATTGCCGACAGTGTCGGGCTCGGGAAGACCTTTGAGGCCTTGGCGATCATTAAATACCATGAGCTGCGCAACGACCGGGTCCTCGTTCTTTGCCCTAAACGTCTCCGTGATAACTGGACCCTGTACAAGGCCAATGACCGCCGCAATTTCCTGGCCTCCGACCGATTCAACTACGATGTTCTCAATCACACTGACCTCTCCCGTGATGGCGGGCTCTCCGGAGATATCGACCTGTCACATGTCAATTGGGGCAACTATGACCTAGTTGTCATCGATGAGTCTCACAACTTCCGGAACAAGAAAACCCCACGACAAGGCAGCGAAACCCGGTATGACCGGCTGATGCGTCGAATAATCCGGGAAGGTGTCAGAACTCGGGTGCTGATGCTCTCGGCCACCCCAGTCAATAACCGCATGGCAGATCTTCGCAATCAAATCGCCTTTGCCACCGAAGGCAATGACACCGCCCTGTTGGATCACGGTATTGGCAGTATCGACAGCACCACTCGCCTGGCGCAAAAGCAATTCAATCGCTGGCTCGATCTTGATGAGAACGAGCGCACCACAACGCGGCTCATCGAGATGCTCGGATTTGACTACTTCACCCTGCTTGATCTCCTCACTATCGCCCGCTCGCGCAAGCATGTAGAAAAATACTACGGTATCGCCGAAACTGGAAAGTTCCCGGAACGGCTCAAGCCAATCAACATCAAGGCCGATGTTGATCTCACCGGTGCATTCCGGTCAATACGCGAGATCAACCGGGAGATCCGGCGGCTCAATCTCGCTTCCTACGCGCCGCTCCGGTATGTGTTGCCGCACAGGCAGGAAGCGTATGACCGGAAGTACAGCACCCAGATTCGTGGCGGAGAGGGATTTTTTCGACAAGTCGACCGCGAGGAAAGCCTCATCCATCTGCTGCGGGTCAATGTGCTCAAGCGGATGGAGAGTTCAGTATCGTCCTTTGGGCTTACGGTTCAGCGTCAGTTGCGGGATGTGCAGGCCATGCTCACTCGCATTGAAAACCATGCTGAGGAGGTGGAGGAGATCAAAATCGAGGATGTTGATCTCGACGATCCTGCTTTCGAGAGCCTGCTCGTCGGCCGTAAAGTTAAGGTTTTGCTCAAGGATGTGGACTTAGTGCGCTGGCGACAGGACCTCATCGAAGACCGTAACCGGCTGGCCACGCTTCATGCGGCGGCCGCCCAGGTCAGCGCCGACCGTGACGCCAAGCTCGCAGCGCTCTGTGAAGTGATCAAGCGTAAATGTACCGGCCCAATCAATTCGGGCAATCGCAAGGTCATTGTCTTCACTGCCTTTGCCGATACGGCCAGGTATCTCTATGACCAGCTTGCTTCCTGGGCGAAATCCAACCTTGGCCTGGAATCAGCCCTGGTCACCGGCACTGGGAGCAACCGGGCTACGCTTCCCGTCTTGCGCAAGGACCTGGCCTCTATTCTATCTGCCTTTTCACCGCGTTCCAAGGAACGGCCACAGGAACTCAATAGCGAAGGCGAACTGGACCTGCTCATCGCCACCGACTGCATCTCAGAAGGCCAAAACCTGCAGGACTGCGACTGGTTGATCAACTACGATATTCACTGGAATCCGGTACGCATCATCCAGCGGTTTGGCCGTATCGACCGAATCGGCTCACCCAATACCTGTATCCAGCTGGTCAATTTTTGGCCCAACATGGAGCTGGAAGAATACATCAACCTCGAACAGCGAGTCAGCGGCAAGATGGTTCTCCTCGACATCTCGGCCACCGGCGAGGAGAACCTAATCGAGCAGCAGGCCGGCAACCAGATGAACGATCTTGAATACCGGCGCCGGCAGCTCTTGAAGCTTCAGGATACGGTTATCGATCTGGAAGATCTCTCTTCGGGCATCTCCATTGCTGACCTGACCCTCACTGATTTCCGCATTGATCTGGCTCAATACCTCAAGACCCACCCCGGTGTGCTGGAAAATCTCCCCCTGGGAACCTGCGCCGTCACCACCACCAGCGAGGTCGAAATGCCGCCGGGTATCGTTTTCTGCCTACGGGCCGAAGGGGAAGCCGCCAAGCGAATTCCGGATGCAGGTTACCCTCTGGGGATCCACTATCTTGCCTACGTGCAAGACAACTCAACAGTGTTCCTCCCCTATACCCAGGCCAAACATATTCTGGATCGGCTCAAACGCCTCTGTTTGGGCCGCGATTTACCTGATGCCGGTGCCTGCGCTCGTTTCGACAAGACGACCAAACAAGGCGAGGATATGCAGGCCGCCCAACGTTTGCTCGCCAACGCAGTGGCCTCTGTTGTCGGCAAGAGTGAAGAACGCGCTGTGGCCAGCCTCTTTTCTCCCGGTGGCACACACGCCATGAAGGGCGAGTTTGCCGGGATCAATGATTTTGAAGTACAGGCCTTTCTCGTTGTTTTACCTGAACACTAATGAAGAGAGTTGCAGGGTTATGAGTTTCAGAACCGCAGAACCAGCCCTTAAAGATGTGTTGGATGCCATTGCTAAAGGCGAGACCCAGTTGCCCGATTTCCAACGGGGTTGGGTTTGGGACGACCTCCATATTCGATCGCTGATCGCCAGTCTTTCGTTGTCCTACCCTATCGGTGCCGTCATGTTTCTGGAAGCCGGTGGGGTTCCCTTCAAGCCCAGACTCTTTGAAGGCGTTGAGCTACAGCCCGCCCCCAAACCGAAAACGCTTGTGCTCGATGGGCAACAACGACTCACTTCAATGTATCTCTCGCTGCGGAGCGGCCTGCCGGTCAAGACGAGGACAGAGAAAGGCGCAGATATACATCGGTTCTATTTTCTTGATATGGCGAAATGTCTCGATCCTGCTGCAGATCGTGAAGAAGCGGTGATTTCAGTTCCAGCCTCCTATCAGATCACCTCTGATTTTGGAAGAAAGGTCGAGTTGGACCTGAGCACTCCTGAGTTACAGTATGAACAACGTATGTTTCCCATTGGGTTAATATTCGATACCCAGGGCTTCATGCAATGGAAGATGGGATACGCCACCCACCACAGCAATGCCGCAGATGCCATGATGTTCCTCATGCGTTTTGAACAAGAAATATGGCTTCGTTTTCAGCAGTTCAAGGTGCCGGCCATTGAACTCACTCAAGACACACCGCGTGAAGCCGTTTGCCAGGTATTTGAAAAGGTGAACACCGGCGGAGTCACGCTGACCGTTTTTGAGTTAATGACAGCCACTTTCGCCGCCCATGAGTTCAATTTGCGAGAAGATTGGGATGCCCGCCATAAACGAATGGTTGCCAAGCATGACGTACTAAACGCAGCCGACGGGACCAGTTTTCTCACCGCTGTTACCCTGCTTGCCAGTTATGAGCGCCATTTGCTCAATAAATCGGCAGTTTCCTGCAAGAGAGCGGATGTCCTGCGCCTTGACCTCAACGATTTCAAACAATTTCAGGGTCGGGTAGAGGAAGGCTTCAAAAAGGCCGTCGAACTGCTGGCCGAAGAAAAGATTTTTGATGCCAAAAGTCTCCCCTATGCCACGCAGCTAATTCCGCTTGCCACCATCTGTGCCCGCCTATCCGAAAAAATCACCCAACATGGAATCAAGCAAAAGGTGCTCCGATGGTATTGGTGCGGGGTTTTTGGTGAATTGTACGGCGGTGCTAACGAAACCCGATTCGGCATGGATCTCCCAGACGTCATCCAATGGATAGAAGGTGGCTCCGAACCGCGTACCCTCCGAGATGCAAGTTTTGCTCCGACCCGACTTCTGTCCCTGCAATCGAGATTGGCGGCCGCTTACAAGGGATTAGCTGCGCTTCTGATGAAGCACGGCAGTAGAGACTTCGTCAGTGGCACCCCCATCGACCTCAATACGTACTTCAACAACGCCATCGACATTCACCATATCTTTCCACGCGCATGGTGCGAGTCTAACAAATTGCCCCGCGAGAAATGGAACAGTGTGGTTAACAAAGCTCCATTAGCTGCCGGAACGAATCGATTTATCAGCGGTGATGCTCCCAGTCTCTACCTGTCCCGCATCCAGAAGAACAAACAGGTGAGCAGTGACAACCTCGATGACTTTCTCGCCTCGCACGCAATACCCATCCCTGAACTTCGGTCAGATGATTTTGACGGATTCATCCGCTGTCGGGCCTCGGCCCTTTTGCAACTGATTGAAGGTGCCACCGGCAAGGCAATCTCCGGCCGGGAAAGTGAAGAGACAGCAAAGGCCTTTGGTGGTACCTTGAGGTGACGCCTCACCTTGATGTGCAGACGCTGATTGCGGCCCTTGACCTGCCTGCCGGCTGCCGGGTCGATCAGCGTGTGCCCAAGAAGCTGCTCCTTGAGAACGGTGCCCCGACGGCCGCCGACAAGCGTCGGATTATTGATGACATTCAAGAAATTTGGTGGATGGCGACCCTCAAACCGACGACCATCGGTGTTCCTGAATACCGGGACACTCTCCGGGAGTATCTGGAAATCGTGGTCTTGCGGCTTACACTCCGGGCTGGGGCCAAGGCGGCACGTCTGGTGGAATTGGTGCATCGAGCCGTGCCCTATCCGGTGCTGCTACTGACCGAGCAGCAAGCCCGGATCGATCTGTCCGTTGCCCATAAACGTTGGGCGCAGAACGAGGCTGGCAAGACGGTGCTGGATGGTGACGCCCTCACTATCGATTGGGAGGCAGAACGGGATGGAGCTCATTGGCCTGCATTCCAGACCGCGTTAGCCCTGGGCCAGCAACCGACCAGCACACTCTACGCCCTTTATCAGGGCTGGTCGGATACCCTGCTGGCCCTCAAAGCCGCGCGGATCACGGGGCTGTTGAGACCTGCCACTGACCGACGCCAAGCTGTGGAGCGTCAAGAATCCCTGGATGAATACCAGCGGCTGGACGGGATGATCGCCCAATTGCGGGCTGCGGCGGCCAAGGAAAAACAGATTGCCCGGCAGGTCGAATTGAATCTGGAAACCAAACGCCTGGAAGCCGCACGAGCAGCGGTTCGGGCGAAAATCTGAACATGAACGATACTATGCAAAAAATTACCGCCCAAAGCCCTGAAGCCTTGTCCGCCGATATCGTGGCCGAAAATGTCGAACAGTTGAAAGCCCTCTTCCCCGAGGCCGTCGTGGAAGGCAAGATCGACTTTGAGGTGCTCAAACAACTGCTCGGTGGGGTGGTGGAAGAGCGCGAGGAGAAATACGGTCTCAATTGGCACGGCAAGCGGCGCGCCCGGCAACTGGCGCTGACCCCGTCCACCGGCACGCTGCGGCCCTGCCCAGAAGAAAGCGTGAATTGGGACACCACCCAAAACCTGATGATCGAAGGTGACAACCTCGAAGTACTCAAGCTGCTGCAGAAGTCCTATGCGGGCAAGGTCAAGCTGATCTACATCGATCCGCCCTACAACACTGGCAATGATTTTGTCTATCCCGACAATTTCCAGGACAACATCAAGAACTATCTGGAGCTGACCGGCCAAGTGGCTGGCGGGCAGAAGCTGACCAGCAATACCGAGGCCAGTGGACGCTTTCATACTGACTGGTTGAACATGATGTATCCGAGGTTAAAGCTGGCGAGAAACCTTCTTCGACGAGACGGCATAATTTTCATCAGTATTGATGACGGCGAGCTTCCGCGACTACGAAATGCTGCAGACGATATTTTCGGTGAAGAGAACTTCCTTGCGAGCTTTATATGGAAAAGTCGGCAAAACAAAGACAATCGGACAGTGACAGGTGCATCTGTCGATCATGAGTATATTATCTGTTATGGGAATTCCATAAGAGGTGCGACTCGTGATCGAAGCCAATATACCAACCCAGATGGTGACTCACGAGGTGATTGGACAAGTGCCAATATGGTGGGAATTGCGACTGCAGATCGTAGGCCCAACCTCCATTATGACCTCATTAATCCAGAAACAGATATCAATTATGGTTGTCCAAGCATGGGTTGGCGCTATGAACCAAAAACGATGGCCCGACTTATATCTGAAAAAAGGATTATTTGGCCGGCCTCCGCGGAAGGTAGGCCACGTCGCAAGGCTTTTATTTCCGAATTGGATTCAGATTTTACGGGATTCTCAACAATCATCGGCGATGGTATTTTCACAAGAGATGGAACATCTGATATTGATGATTTGTTCGACACAAGGATTTTTAGCTTCCCAAAACCGGTTAGTCTGATTTCAAATTTCGTTGAACAGGGTTCAGAACGTGACGATATAGTGTTGGATTTTTTTGCTGGTTCTGGAACGACTGGCCATGCTGTTATGGTGCAAAATATAGTTAATCAGAATAATCGACGTTACATTCTAGTCCAGCTCCCTGAACCATTAGACATTAATAACAGAGATCAGAAAACCGCCGCCGATTTTTGTGAGAAACTGGGCAAACCCAATACTATCGCTGAATTAACCAAAGAACGCCTCCGCCGCGCCGGACAAAAGATCAAAACCGAAAATCCTCTGTTCCCCGGCGACACCGGTTTCCGTGTCTTCAAGCTCGACTCCAGCAACATCCGCGCCTGGGAACCGGACCGCGAGAACCTGCAACAATCCCTCCTCGACACCATCGATCACATCAAGCCCGGTCGCTCCGAGGCTGACCTGCTCCACGAGCTGCTGCTCAAGCTCGGTCTCGACCTGTGTGTGCCCATCGAGCAACGGGACCTTGCAGGTAAAACCGTCCATGCCATCGGCGGCGGGGTCCTGCTTGCTTGTCTGACTGAAAAAATCGGCCGCGACGAGGTTGAATCCCTGGCGATGGGTATCATCAACTGGCACAAAGAGCTGGCCCCGGTCGGCGACTCCACCTGCGTATTCCGAGACAGCGCCTTTAACGACGATGTTGCCAAGACCAACCTGGAGGCCATCCTCAATCAGCATGGCTTGTGCAACGTTCGCAGCCTGTAGAGGAGTTTGGGGATGGATAATGCAGCATTACTCAGTCTGCTTGAACAATTCTGTCGCCTGCCACGCGAAGAGGCCACCGTCGAGTTTAAATCGAATTTGAATTTGGCTGATGACATCGGCGAATATCTCTCAGCCATGGCCAATACCGCCGTGCTCGAACGGCACGAACGGGCCTGGCTGATCTGGGGGATCGACGATGCAACCCATGCCGTCAAGGGCACAACCTTCAATCCTTTCACCAGTAAGGGCGAGGGCAAGCAGGCGTTGATCATGTGGTTGACTCAAAAGATCAAACCCCGTCCGGATTTTCAGTTTCATGAGCTCAATCATCCCGATGGCAAGGTGATCATGCTGGAAATCCATCCGCCTCGGTCCGAACCCTTGGCCTTCAAGGGGATTCGCTACATTCGCATCGACAGTCATAAAACGCGGTTATCCGAACATCCGAGCAAGGAAGCACGGCTTTGGGAACTGCTCGGCGGTGTCAGTGACTGGTCTGGAGAATTGGTTGTCGAGGCGACCTTGGAGGATCTTGATCCTGAGGCGGTCGATTTTGCCCGGAACAAATTTCTTGAATACCGGCTCAAATCTGAACCGGACAGCGAACGTCATGATACTCTTCGAGCCGAAACCCTGGCGTGGGATGTGGCCACATTCCTCAACAAAGCCCATATCACCAAGCAGGGCCGCTTGACCCGCTCTGCCCTTTTGCTGCTCGGTCGGGACGAGTCTGCGCATTTTCTGACTCCGGCAGACACAAAGATCAGTTGGAACCTGCGTGACGAACAGAATCGAATGATCGGCGGCCAGCATTTCGGTTTACCCTTGCTGCTGGCCTCGGAAGCACTGTTCAAACGAATCCGCAATGTCACCATGGAATACATGCCCGACGGCAGGCTGTTTCCTGTTCCGGTCTCGCAATACGATTCCTGGGTTGTCCGCGAGGCCCTGCATAACTGCATCGCCCATCAGGATTATCGTATGGGCGGCAAAATCAATGTGGTTGAACACCCTGACCGACTGATTTTTACCAATCTGGGTGTCTTCATCCCACCCAGTGTGCAATGGATGTTGGAACACCAATCGCCGCCGGAGCATTATCGCAACCAATGGCTGATTAACGGCATGATCAGGCTGCGCATGATCGACCAGCAGGGCAGCGGCATTCGCAGGATGTTCGAGACCCAGCGGGAACGGTTCTTTCCCTTGCCCGATTATCTGATTGATACGGACAGCTCGGTCAAGCCGAGGGTCGAGGTGGCTATCCACGGCAGGATTCTAGATGTGAAGTATACGCAGCTGCTGATGAAACGGCACGATCTGAATCTTTCCCAGGTGGTCCTGCTGGATCAGGTGCAGAAACATCAAAAACTCACACCAGCGGCATCGAAACTGCTCAAAGCCCAAAAGCTGATCGAAGGCCGCGCGCCCAATTATTTCATTTCCGCCAAAGTGGCGGAGTGGACCGGTCAGAAGGCTCGGTATATTCGTAACCGGGGGTTGGATGACGATTATTACCGGCGATTGATCACCGAGTACCTGCAAAAATATGCGAAGGCCAGCCGCAAAGACCTGGACGAGTTGCTCTTTTCTAAGCTCCCCGAGGTGCTCACCCATGAACAGAAGGCCCACAAGGTGCGGAACCTGTTGCAATCGCTTCGCAGGGGTGGGGTTATTCGGAATGCTGGGTCAAACAAAGCGCCTGAATGGGTGCTGGCAGGATAGAAACGTTTTATTGCTAAACTATAGCCATTGGCTATTTTAGCTAATATCTTAGCCATAAGATTTTTGTAAAAGATTAAAAATGTTACGATATTTTATTGCTACCTCAGTGGGTGGATTGGTGTGAAGCTGCATTTTGAACCAAATCTGGATTACCAGATGGCTGCCGTTGATGCAGTCTGCGACCTGTTTCGCGGGCAGGAAATATGCCGGACGGAATTCACGGTGACCAAAAGCGCTCTTGGTGGTGCATTCTTGCCCATGGCCGGGCTGGAGAACGATCTCGGTATCGGCAACCGGCTCACTCTGCTTGACGATGAGCTGTTACAGAACCTGCACGGCATTCAACTACGTAATGGCCTGCCGCCCTCCGGATCGCTTACATCGGGCGACTTCACCGTCGAAATGGAGACCGGAACCGGCAAAACCTATGTGTACCTGCGCACGATCTTTGAATTGAACAAACGCTACGGATTCACCAAGTTCGTCATTGTCGTGCCTTCGATAGCAATCAAGGAAGGCGTGTACAAGTCGCTGCAGATCACCGAGGAGCATTTCAAAGGGTTGTTCGCCGGAGTCCCTTTTGATTTTTTTCTCTACGATTCCAGTAAACTTGGCCAGGTCCGCAACTTTGCCACCAGCCCGCAGGTTCAGATCATGGTGGTCACGGTTGGCGCTATCAACAAAAAAGACGTCAATAATCTCTACAAGGACAGTGAGAAAACCGGTGGTGAAAAGCCTATCGATCTGATACGGGCAACCAGGCCCATTGTCATTGTCGATGAACCTCAGAGTGTTGACGGCGGCCTTTCCGGTGCAGGAAAAACCGCTTTGTCAGCCATGGATCCCCTCTGCACCCTGCGCTATTCCGCAACCCATGCGGATAAGCATCACATGGTCTACCGGCTCGATGCGGTGGATGCCTATGAACGGCGGCTGGTCAAACAGATCGAGGTCGATTCGGCCACGGTGGAGGATGCCCATAACAAACCTTTTGTTCGCCTGATCAAGGTTGAGAACAAGCGGGGCCTTATTTCCGCCCGTGTTGAGCTGGATGTCCAGGCTGCCAGTGGGGTGCAACGCCGGGAAGTGAGCGTGCAGGACGGCGACAATCTGGAACAGACGACGAAACGTGCCCTGTATGCCGATTGTCGTGTCGGCGAAATCCGGGTTGAGAAAGGCAACGAGTTCCTGGAAATACGGGTACCCGGCGGCGAGATGTTTCTCAAGCCAGGTGAGGTCTGGGGGGATGTGGATGCACTGGCCATGCAACGCGAGATGATCCGCCGCACCATCCGCCAGCACCTGGACAAGGAAAAACGACTGCGCCCTCAAGGGATCAAAGTGCTCTCCTTGTTTTTCATCGACGCGGTGGACAAGTATCGCGGGCACGATGCGGACGGCCAACCGGTGAAGGGGGTGTATGCCCGAATGTTCGAGGAAGAATACCGCCGGGCCGCCAAACATCCGGATTACACCACCCTGTTCAAGGAAGTAGATCTTTCGCATGTGGCCGAGGAAGTGCACAATGGCTATTTCTCCATCGACAAGAAGGGAGGCTGGACCGACACCGCCGAAAACAACCAGAGCAACCGAGATAATGCCGAACGGGCCTACAACCTGATCATGAAGGAGAAAGAAAAATTGCTCTCCTTCGATACGCCGCTCAAGTTCATCTTCTCCCATTCAGCCTTGCGCGAAGGCTGGGATAATCCGAACGTTTTCCAGATTTGCGCCCTGCGGGAAATGGGAAGTGAGCGTGAACGCCGCCAGACCATCGGGCGTGGTCTGCGCCTGTGCGTCAACCAGGAGGGACAGCGTGTGCGGGGCTTCGAGTTCAACACCCTGACGGTCATTGCCACCGAAGGATATCAACAGTTCGCCGAGAACCTGCAGAAGGAGATTGAGGCCGACACCGGCATCCGCTTCGGTATTGTCGAGGATCATCAGTTTGCGGGTGTGAGCGTTGTCGATCCGGGAGGAAAGATTGTGCCGCTGGGTTTCGACCAGTCGAAGGCCTTGTGTGCGCATCTGAAGGAGCGTGGATACATCGACAAGAAGGGCAGGGTGCAGGATTCCCTTAAAAAGGCGCTCAAAGAAGGGAGCTTGGTTCTTCCGGAAGCCTTTACTGCCCAGCATGACCAGGTTGCCGCCATTCTCAAGAAACTAGCCGGCCGCCTGGAGATAAAGGACGCCAACGAACGAAGGCAGGTGCGGACGCGGCAGGTTATTCTTCAAAGCCCCGAATTCAAGGCCCTTTGGAACCGCATCAAATATAAGACCACCTACCGGGTGCAGTTCGATAATGAGAAGCTGGTGGAAAGGTGCATCAAAGCTCTACAGGATGCTCCACCCATTTCAAGGCCCCGACTGCAATGGCGCAAGGCGGATATTGCCATAGGCAAGGCGGGTGTCGAAGCCACAGAACGAAAAGGCGCAACAACGGTTATGCTCGATGAAACCGATATCGAGTTACCTGACCTGCTGACCGATCTTCAGGACAGAACACAACTGACCCGGCGAACCATTCACCGCATCCTGACGGACAGCCTTCGGCTCGACGATTTCAAGCGCAACCCGCAGCAGTTCATCGAACTGGCAGCCGAAGCCATCAATCGCTGCAAGCGACTCGCGGTGGTGGACGGCATCAAATACCAGAAGTTGGGCAACGAGCATTTCTACGCCCAGGAACTCTTTGAACAAGAGGAACTGACCGGCTACCTCAAGAATCTGCTCGAAACCGAAAAATCAGTTTACGAGCAGGTTATCTATGACTCCGACACCGAGGCCGGTTTCGCGGATCAACTGGAAAAAAATAGCGCGGTCAAAGTCTATACCAAACTTCCCAGCTGGTTCACCGTACCCACACCACTTGGCGGCTACAACCCGGACTGGGCGGTTCTGATCGAGGAAGATGGAGCCGAACGGTTGTATTTTGTGGTGGAAACCAAGGGTGGCCTGTTCGCCGATGCGCTACGGGACAAGGAAAGAGCAAAGGTGGATTGCGGCAAAGCCCACTTCAAAGCACTCGCGACGGGAGAAAACCCGGCAAGATATGTCGTGGCGCGTTCGTTGGGTGATGTGTTGTCACATTGTTGAGATCTATTGAAAAGATGGATTTTCTCAAATCAAATTTCAAACCCAGAGAAGGTACAATGTTCTTTGCTTATTCAGACCCCAGGCCCAACCAGCCATTGCCCCGGAGGTCAAAAAGAGTTGTACAGGTGAACTTATTATTTAGAAGCCAGATTCTCCTGTCGGTCATGACTTATTTGGAATGAATCATTTGCAGGAAAGGCGATTATATTAATTTCTCACTCCGCTTCAGTTAGTTACGTTGCAATTTTTTGAAAAATGTAGCATTTCATTAGGGTTGCCAAATACATGAAGGAGATTGTGCGCTGATCTGTACAACCACGCAACTGTCACATCTTACTTAACCTCCTTTTCGCACCTTCTCTCCGCCTTGCATACCCTGCGCAAGTCGTTTGTGATGAAATGGCGTTGCGATAACGTGATGGCCAACTCGGCACAACAGGATCAATGGAGACTACCTTCTTGAACACAACAGCGGACACTTTCTTTGGCCTTGGTCGCGTAGCAATCGACACGGTGTTGCCTTTTTTCTCGCTGTTTAAAGATGAAAGGGTGGCACCGACTATTGCCGTCTCGATGGTACTGTGTGCAATATGCTTAGGGCTTTGGTTTGCATACAACGTATGGCATCTAAAACGAGAGGTGACCCAGCGTCTCAGATTCATGAAAGGGTGTAAGGACCGCCAGGACTTCTTCGCTAGGTTCGATGAGTTTGACGCCCTGATGATGAAGAGCAAACTTCTCAGTCATTGCTGGGACGAATATAAAGAGACCCTGCTCTCCTCTAAAAATAACTCGACAGTCATCGAGAGTACTCTAAGACCTGGTGACTTGATCAACCTAGCAGAGCTTGAGCATTCAGGCCTCAAATTGAAATGGTTTCACGCCGTCCCAGGAATTTTCGTCGGTGTCGGTCTGTTGTTCACCTTCATCGGCCTCGTGGCTGCATTGTTTTTTGCCTCCCAGGCTATCCACGCTGTGGGCGGCGAAAATGTAGATGCGGCCCAACAGACCGCAAGAATGCAGGGGGCACTGGCCCAGCTATTGGGTACGGCGACCTTCAAGTTTTGGACTTCCATCGCCGGTCTTGGTAGCTCCATTGCATTAGGAATGTTCTACCGGTACCGCCTTCGGTGCCTCGATGGTGCTCTGGATGCTCTTTGCAGAGAAATTGAGCGCTGTACACGAACGGTAACGCCAGAATTGATTGCGGACCGGCAGTTGGATGAATTGCGGGAGCAATCGGATCAACTCAAGCAGTTTACGGGACAACTGGCGTTTAATCTTGGCAGGGCTCTGGAGGATGCCCTAAACAAGGCTATGCCCGGTGTCATCACCAACGCAATGAGCCCGTTGGGTAATGGGGTGACTGATATCTCCAACAGCATCCGTGATCTTCATCAAGCTATGCCGGGTGTCATGGGTACCGTGATATCACCCATTGCCGAGAGTCTCAACTCCTTGACCAAGAATACCAACGAGTTTGGCTCAATAGTCACTGAAAAAGCTGGGGCAGAAATCAAAGTTGCATCGAACGAGCTGGCGACTGTAGCGGCAGCACTGAAGGATGCCTCAGAGCACATCACCGGCAGCGGTAACGGGTTGTCGGGGCAAATCGCTGAGGCCGCCGGCGACCTACGTGCCGCCGCTAAGGCCATCGCCGAGGGAATGAGTGGCATCACTAGCACAGTTCGGGCTGATGTCGACCGGACACGGGATACACTGGAAGTGCAGTTGCTTGCTGCCACGCAAGGGCTGAGCAATGCTGCCGAGGTCATCCGTGCCAGCATGGCCGATGTCGGTGGCAAGTTGCGGTCGACCACCGAGGAGGCTGGATCGGCCTTCTCCAAGCAGATTACC
>JAQUEZ010000533.1 GCA_028684915.1 Desulfobulbus sp. | reverse complement strand
AATTTGTCCGGTAGTAATCATCGATTAATTGCTTAAAAACAATTTTAGATTTTGCGGTGAGCATACATGCAACAGGAAAATTTATACATAATAGGGAATGGATTCGATATCTACCATGGAATTTATTCTAATTATTACAATTTTAAAGAATATCTTTCTGATGCCGATAGATACATTAACGACTTAATTGAAGAATTTATTCATACCAAGGAAGATTGGTCAGATTTTGAAGCCGCTCTAGCAATCATTGATATTGATAATGTCGTCGATAATTCTTCACAATTCTTGGTATCTTATGGTGCATGGGATTGGAGTGATGCCTATCACCATGATTATCAATATGAAGTCAATAGAATTATCGAAGGCCTGTCGGTTTCGCTTAAAGAACGTTTTAGTGAATGGGTAAGGCGGTTGAGAATTCCTACCCTGAGGGATCTAAAAGTTCATCCTCTTGGGTTGTCAGTAACTTCCCACTATTTGAATTTTAATTACACACCCTCACTCACGGAGATCTATTCTATTCCGAGAAACAATATTCTTTATATCCACGGAGAAGCACAAGAAGACGAAGAATTGATTCTAGGTCATGCTTGGAATCCCGTTGAAATTCCGTCGCTCAATGATGTGCCAGACCCTGAATCAATGGATACAAGAGTGATGGAGGGGAATGAGATAATTAATGATTATTTTGGGAAAACATTCAAAAATTCTGGAAAAATTATTTTCGACCACTCAGCTTTCTTCAGAGGCCTATCTGGGATGTCAAAAATAACTGTGCTTGGCCATTCATTGTCTCCTGTAGACGAAGCGTATTTTCGGGAAATAGTAAAAAACATTAATACGGGTAAAGTTCAATAGGTTGTCACGTATTACAGAGAAGAAGAAAAAAACAACCATAGAGTAGCGTTAAGCAGAATTGGTATTTCAGAGAGCGCAATAACATTCTGTCGAATGACTGAACTATGAAAAGCAAAACGAAATCCAACAATCGCATAAACTTGGATCACAAAAAGCTACGCTGCGCTCCGTTTTTTGCGTCCGGTTATGCGTGGCGTTGGGAGAAGGAATGACTCATGGATATAGTTACAATTCACATAGAATGGCGGGAAGGAAAAGGCGAAAGCGTCGAAATCGGCTATCTAAATCCTAATGGCCAACAATGTTGTGGCCATTGTGGAGTGTCGGGGACCGATCGTGGCCAATATGCTTACAAGACTGAATGCACTTACTGCGGCTACGTATATGGGACAAATGGAACTGACATGCATGAAAGAAAGTGCCCCGAGTGTCAAAAAGGTGCGCCTGGAATCAGGTATTGGCGGTTTATCGAATAGTGCGATCATCTGGACAACTGTCGAGATAGAGAAATAAAAAAGTTCCCATCATGTCAAAGTGCAAAAGAAAATTTACTGGAGCTGAAAAGGCGGAAAAGAAGCGTCGACGGATGGAATATATGACCATATTTATCAATGGCAAGCAAAAGAGAGTGAAACGTCCCCCTACCACTAATGGTATAGATGCTGATGATTTCATCCAAAGAAACGCAGATCCAGTATGGTTACACCAGAATGAAACGTGGGAATATATGTTTAACGGTGAAGAAGACTGACCTCCCAACCATTTCCTGCACTTGACCGGTTTTCCGCTGCGCTACACACCATCAGGTGAGAGATACGTTTTCGGCAGGAGAAACGAACGATGGTTGAAACGCTTCACATAACAAGTGGCGACATCGCCGGAGGGAGTCTGGCGCAATCCGGGCTGCCCGGCGAAGTGTTCGTCTGGCACGACATACTGTATGACGGTCCTCGGTGTCCCGGTTGGCCCGACGAGGAAACCCTCAATGCCCGGGCGGTCTTTCTGGAAGAATACACCGCAGGCGGATTGGATAAGCGGCGCGTTCTTGAGACGCTGCTCAATCAGTACCGCAAGCTGACGGAGGCCGGTGCGGACAAGCATATCGTCCTGTGGTTTGACGCCTGCCTGTTTGATCAGTCAATGCTCGTGCATATCCTCACCTGCCTGCAGCACCAAGGCGCCCGAGGAGTGGAGCTTCTCTGCATTGACGCGTTCCCCGGGATCGTGCCCTTCCACGGGCTCGGGCAGATGCGACCCGATCAATTGGCTTCCCGGTATGACCATCGCCAGCCCGTCACCGACACCCAGTTCCTATTTGCTGTTCAAGTGGACGAGGCCTTCGCGACCCAGGAAGCAGGTGTGTTGACCGAACTGTCGCAATCAACCAACGCGCCGTTACCTTGGATTCCTGCTGCGGTTACCCGATGGCTGCAGGAACGTCCCGACCCCGTCACAGGACTGGGGCGGCTTGAAGAACTCGCTCTGAGGTCGATTCGTTCCGGATGCGAGACGCCAGGCACGATTTTCACCTCCGTGGCTGCCGCCGACACACCGCCGCAGTTCTGGGGAGACATAACTCTCTGGGCGAAAATCAACGGGCTCGCGGCGCGTGAACCACCGCTGGTGAGGATCAATGGCCCGACGGACAGGCTGCCTCAATGGGAAAGCGAGGTGTCTCTAAGCGACTTCACCATCATGGCAGCACCGTGAAAAAGTCGGAATGCAAGAGGCCGTGCATCATAAAAACAGGCTGTTACGGAGCGCGGAACGTCGTTCTTGAGATTTTTTCAAGAAC
>JAQUEZ010000032.1 GCA_028684915.1 Desulfobulbus sp. | reverse complement strand
GCAACCATCACATTTCGAAGGATCTACGTAACTTGGCATTAAACTACCTCCTCACTTGGATTTTCCTTTATGGCGTCCGAAACTGGACTGCCAATAACCTCTAGCTTCTTGCTTCAAGAAAAACAAATACTCACGTCATGCAGCCATCCGTTTTCCACCACAACCGAATTTTGCAACATGCTCATATAACACGTCTTTTCAGACGGCAATTTTATTTCAATAAAATGAACAGCCACTCATTCTGGTCGTGTAATCTTTTAATTTGTTGCCCCTTTGATGTCAAGAAAAATCGTCAAAACAAGGCTGAACAACAAAATTTATTCAAAGTATCAGAATTATGGATATATACTTCTTCCACACTTTCAATGTGGGGCTGGATCGGGCTTAGGAGAAGGGCAATCATAAAAATTTTCCTGTTATGAGTGCCCCAATCACCCTTCTGCTTCACTGTAGGAGGCGCGGACCAGAACCTCTCGTGGCCTGGATCCGTCCGCTGGGCCGACAATACCCTCCCGCTCCATAATTTCGATCATCCGGGCTGCCCGATTATATCCAACGCGTAGACGCCGTTGCACCATGGAAATCGAGGCCTGCCCGGTCTCGCTCACAATGGCCACTGCCTCATCATATTTCTCGTCATACTCTTCCTCACCGGCTTCAACGCTCTCCTGCTCCTCTTCCACCACTTGGAGCACGCTCTCATCATATTCAGCGATGCCCTGTTCTTTGAGGCACGTCACCAAGCGTTCGGTCTCCTGCTCGGTAATATACGCCCCGTGGATACGCTGAAGCTTAGCCGCTCCTGGTGGGAGAAAAAGCATATCGCCCATCCCCAGGAGGTGTTCTGCTCCTGATCCATCGAGGATGGTTCGGGAGTCCACCTTGGAGGACACCTTGAAAGAAATACGCGTAGGGAAGTTTGCCTTAATCAGGCCGGTGAGAACATCCACCGACGGTCGTTGGGTGGCAAGGATAATATGCATGCCTGCTGCCCGTGCCATCTGTGCAAGTCTGGCAATGGAGGTTTCTACATCCTTGGAAGCGACCATCATCAGATCTGCCAATTCATCGACAATAATGACGATATAGGGCAGTTTTTCATCAGAGACCTGGTTAAAGGTGGTAAAAGATTTGACCCGTCGTTCTTCCAACAGCCTGTAGCGACGTTCCATTTCGCGCACCGCCCATAGCAGTGCACGGGATGCCATCTTTGCCTCAACCACCACAGGATGGAGCAGATGTGGAATGTCGTCGTAGACCGAAAGTTCAATCCGCTTGGGATCGATCATGAGCAGACGCACCTGATCCGGCGTGGCCTTGAAGAGGATGGAGGCAATAAACGCATTGATTGCCACCGATTTACCGGCACCAGTAGCCCCCGCAATCAACATATGCGGCATCCGGGCCAGATTTGCCACCACCGGACGGCCGATAACATCAAAACCCAAGGCAAGACTCAGCATGGCTTTGGAATTCTGATACTCTGAACTCAGGAGAATATCACGCAAATAGACCGTTTTCCTGATCGGATTGGGGATTTCAATACCGATGGCCGCCTTTCCCGGAATCGAGCCGACAATACGGACCCGATCTACCTTGAGCACCATGGCAAGATCATCGGCCAATGTCACGATTTTATTAATTTTCACCCCTGGAGCTGGTGAGAACTCATAGGTAGTGACCACCGGCCCCGGAGAGATGCCAGCCACGGTTCCCTGGACGCCAAAATCCTGCAACTTGGTAATTAAGGTGTCGCTCACCTCATAATAATGTGCACTGCTCACTTCTACCGAATCACCTGGATTCTCATCAAGCAGGGTGATAGGCGGCAACTGAAAATCACCGAGCACAATCTTGCGTTTTTCCGTGCCGCTGGCAACACTGGTAGCCCGTTTTTCGACCACAGGTTGGACAACTTGTGTCGGTCCGGCTTCAGCGCGCTCTATTATCGGGGGAGTTCGCTCCTCCGAATCTCGCGGGCGACTCTTTAGGTTCCGTTTTTTCGGAGCCACAGGAAGATCAAGCACCTCTTCATCCGGCGCCTCACGGTCTTTGCCCCTTCCATTGGTGCGCACCACGGCAAACAGAGAAAACCGGACCGAAGCCATCAGAGAAAAGAGCAGCACCAGCACTAGCACCAGCACCGTCCCGACACTGCCGATCACCCGGTGCAGCACCTCCCACACCAAAGAACCGAGATATCCCCCAGGGGCGATAAATCCGGGCGGTAGCCAGAGCTGATCAAAGGCACCGAAAAGCCCTGACGAGCTCAACATGATCCCGGAAAGGCCAGCGACAATAGCCGGCAACCTGTTGGTAGCTGGTCGCGAAAGGAGCACGCTAATCATCGCATAGCCAAGCAGGCAAACCGGAAAAACGGCAATCATTCCGAAAAAAGAAAAGAGATAATGAGCCGAATAATACCCAAACGTCCCGCACCAGTTGGCTGCGGGTTCCAGCCAGGTCGGATTCGAACCAAGGAGCGGCCGAATATAACTGATTTGCGCCAAAAGGAGAAAAAGCGCCAAAAAAAAGAGCAGGAGTGAAGCGACCTCCTGCCTATGCCGTGGCTCCTGTTGCGTGTCCGATACAGTCATGAATAATCTTCTTTCTAATCCAGCAAAAAGATGCCAGCACTCTGTCTGTTCAACGTGGAGATGAAAACGATTCCAGGCGGCAACCATAGCCAGCCAGGCACTTCGAACTCAACTATCAAAGATGCTAAAGTTCGAAGGCCCCTTTATGTGTACACTATTTTTGAGAAAAGAGCAAAACAGCACCCGATCACCAACGTCCCGACAGGGGAAAGCCCCTGTGCACACGTTCCGTTATGAAAGGTCGACGAAAAAAAGAAGAAATGAAAGGGAGGAAAAGTAGAGAGTTACTGGTCAAAAGAGGCCTGAACGGCGTCAAGAATACCGTTGATAAAGGCGACTGATTCGCCAATGGAGTAACGCTTGGCGATTTCCAAGGCCTCGTTGATGGCCACCTGGGCAGGTGCCTGGTCGCAGTGCTGCATCTCATACACAGCAATGCGTAGGATGTTCCTATCGACCAGGGACATACGCTCTACGCGCCAGTTGTGTGAATGTTGGGCGAGCAGCGTATCAATCTCATCAAAATTGGTGCAGATGCCGATAATCAGCTCTTTTCCATAGACAAGCGATTTCTCTTCGACATCAAAAAATTGACAAAAGACATCGATATCCCGAGCCACTTCTTCAGGGGCACAAGAGCGCCCCTGAAAATCATGACCAAACAAAAACTGCAGGGCAAATTCCCTGGATTTACGCCTTAATCCCATAATGATTCACAAAGGCGTGTGTGGCCGGCAATGCGGCAATACGACACAGGCATCAACCAATGTTCTCCAGCAAATTAATCATTTCTAAGGCAGCAATGGCAACATCGGACCCCTTGTTCCCTGCCTTGGTTCCTGCACGTTCAATGGCCTGCTCGATGGTCTCGGTGGTCAATACACCAAAGAGTACAGGGATGCCTGAATCAAGCATAACCTGCGCTGTTCCTTTGGCTACCTCGCCTGCAACAAAATCAAAATGGGGTGTTGCGCCACGAATGACCGCACCAAGGACGATTACTGCATCATACTTAGCCGACTTTGCCATTTTCTGAGCAACCAGCGGGATTTCAAATGCGCCGGGCACACGGGCAACCGTAATGTCATCGCTGTTCACACCGGAGCGCACCATGCTATCAATGGCACCTTCCAGCAGTTTTTCTGAAATAAAGGAATTAAACCGGGCAACAACAACACCAATTTTACGCCCGGTCCCCTGTAAATGTCCCTCAAGATACTTTGCCATGTTTCTTTCCTATCAGGCTATCACGGATCTCTGGTGACCGATCCCATCGGCATGTCGCCATACAGCTCAAGGATATGCCCCATCTTATCGCGTTTGGTTCGTAAATACTTTCTATTTTCTTCATCGCCCGGAATCTCGATGGGTAACCGATCGACAACTTCCAGACCATACCCTTCCAACCCAATGATCTTTTTAGGATTATTGGTCAAAAGCCGCATTTTTCGCACCCCAAGATCACGGAGAATCTGCGCGCCTATACCGTAATCGCGGAGATCGGGTTTAAAACCGAGCCGAATGTTGGCCTCAACCGTATCCAGCCCGTCAACATCTTGAAGATTGTAGGCTTTGAGTTTGTTGACCAAACCAATGCCGCGGCCTTCCTGACGCATGTAGAGCACCACGCCGCGCCCTTCCTGTTCAACCATGCGCATCGCAGCATGAAGCTGAGGGCCGCAGTCGCAACGGGCCGAACCGAACACATCTCCGGTCAGACACTCGGAATGCACCCGAACCATCACCGGCTCATCCGTATTGACATCACCCATGACAAGGGCAATATGTTCCAGGTTATCAATATCGTTATTGTAGGCGATCACCCGGAATTCACCGGCATGCACCGTGGGCAGACGCGCCTCAACGGCAGGACGAACCAAGGCGTCCTTCCGCAGACGGTAGGCAACCAGATCAGCAATGGTAGCTATCTTGAGATCGTGCTCTTTGGCAAAGATCTCCAGATCAGGCATCCGAGCCATGGTGCCGTCATCCTTCATGATCTCGCAGATGATACCGGCGGTTCGCAATCCGGCCAGTCGGGCCAGATCCACCGACCCCTCTGTTTGTCCGGTGCGAACAAGCACACCACCGCTGCGGGCACGCAAGGGAAAAATATGGCCAGGGCTTATGATATCCCGCGGCGTTGCGTCCTGCGCTACCGCTGCCTCAATGGTACGGGCGCGATCCGCTGCCGAAATACCGGTACTCACCCCGGTGCGAGCCTCGATACTGATTGTGAAACCGGTACCATAGGGTGACTGATTGTTGGAAACCATCATGGGGAGACCAAGCTGATCAACAATATCAGGGCTCAAAGCCAGACAGATCAACCCACGGCCATAAGTGGCCATAAAATTGATCGCCTCCGAGTTTACCAATTCGGCGGCCATACAGAGGTCGCCTTCGTTTTCCCGGTCTTCATCATCAACCAGGATCACCATTTTCCCGGCCTTGATATCTTCGATTACTTCATCTATAGAACTGACTGCCATACCATGCCTCTCCAAGCTGTCGCCCACTGACGTCAGCCCCCTCTGTTGCCAGGCCTTCTCCGAAAAAAGAAGAACCTATTTACATGCAATTATTTTCGACAACCGCTCCCTTGCAGGAGGCGAGCCGAACTCTGCGGCTGCCATGGCGTGTTGCAGCTGACCACCTGCGCCAGCCGTGATTATAAGAATCCGTGTTCGGCAAGAAAACCGGGATTGATTCGGCTCCGGGCCACACCGCCAGCCTGATCGACTGAAAGGAGTTTTTCCACATACTTGCCAATGATATCCACCTCGATATTTACCTTATCGCCCTCACGCAACAGCCCCAGGGTAGTGACCGAAAGGGTGTGAGGTATGATAGATACCGAAAACCGATCGCGTTCGCAGCTATTTACCGTCAGGCTGACGCCGTTGATGGTCACCGAACCCTTTTCGACCACGTATTTAGTCAATGCGGCGTCAAGGGAAAAGCCGAACAGGGTGAAATCCCCGGCATTGCGTCGCTCTTTGACCTGCCCCTGAGCATCGACATGACCACTCACCAGGTGCCCCCCCAGGCGGTCGCTCAAACGAAGAGCCCGTTCTAGGTTCACCCGGTTTCCAGCCTGCAGGCCACCCAGTACCGTTCGTCGCAGACTCTCCGGAGAAACATCGACATAAAAGCGATTGCCTTTGATGTTTCGCGCAGTCAGGCAGGCGCCGTTGACAGCAATAGATTCCCCCTCCTCCGGATCAGTCAGGTCGAAATCGGCTTCAAGCCCGAAGATCATCCCACCGCCGGCAGGGCGTTTTTCAAAAAGCGTCCCCAGCCCTTGAATGATCCCGGTGAACATTTAGCCTTCCTGCTCCAATGCCGCAGCCCGCTGGGTAAAATCTTCGGCCAAGCGTGCATGCTTAAATCCTTTATGAATGTTGGCAGCCGACCGATAGGCATCGGCGGCGCTGGTCTTATCTCCCAGATCCAGATAGGCATCGGCAATCAACACCAGCACTTCCACTGCACCCTTGGGGTTGTTGGTCAGGCGATAATGCTCAAGGATATCATAGAGCAATTCAAGCGCCTTCTCATGGTCCCCGAGTTTGCGATAGGTAGCAGCCATCTTCTTATTCAGAGCAAGGACCGAAAAACTATCGTCTTCCTTCTCACAGATGATATGGGCCTGCTGATAGTTGGCCAAAGCCATGGCATATTCGCCACGGGCAAGACAGGCATCACCAAGTCGGTCGGCAGAGTTGGCCACACCGATCTGGTCGCCCTTTTCCTCAAACCCTCGCAGGGCGTTGTGGAAGGCTATGGCAGCCTGGGAATACTCGCCATTTTGAAAAAATTTACGCCCCTCCAGGTAATCCTTTTTCGCCGGATCATCCAGGTCGGCATCCGGGCCATTGGGCATAGATCCGAGGGTATTCAACGGTTGTAGGGTGTCACTCGCCATTGGCATCGTCCTTATGAATGTATTGGGTAGCCTCGACGCTCAACGCGGCCACGGTGGTTTCCACGGGCTGCCCTTGTTCGTAGATAGTGATGGGGGTGTTGTCGAATTGGAGGCCCATAATCTGTAAGACGGCCTCCTTAGCCTGAATCCGTCCCAAAAGCCGCAGGGTCAAGCCCCGCAATTCAGGGTCCGTATGGTTAAGTACAGGGAAGAGGGAATAAAACGGCGTGGATTTGCGGATGAGATCCGGCCTGACGGCAGCAATCTCCCCCAATCCCCAAAGAACCCCCTCACGGGTAGCGGGATCACCCATAAAGCCGAACAGGTGCCGGGTAAAAGCGCCATAAATATCAGGTCGGCCGGCGATAATTGCGCCAATGGTTTCCACCATGCCCCAGGAACTAGAGGCCGAGTCCGAACTTGCCTCAAACAACCGGTGCAACAGATCGGCAACCGGTCCAGGTTCACGGGTGGCGACCCGAGCACAAACCTGCCCGATAACCCAGGCCGCATGATAGCTGCCACCAGGGGTAGGCTCGTAGACCAGCCGTTGCAGATAGCGCAAAACTTTGCGATCATCAAAAAAAAGATCAACCAGGCTGTCGATATCCCTGGCCTCTGCCAGAGCCTTGACCCCGTTCTTGTCCGCCCGTTTTCTTTTGCGCTTGGGATCGCGGGCCGGTTCCATGACGGGTGCAATCTCTTGCGGAGCCTCGGCAACGCCCGCACTTGGCTCTTGCTGCCCAGCCGACTTCTTTTCAAACCGCTTGACGAGATCGGCCATCTCCCGGTGCAGGCGCACGAAGTACAGCACACCACGAACCGCACGCCCGTCGAGATTCCGCTTAGGAATGACCTGATGGGTATCCTCGTCGTAATCGTCTAAAATCCCGGTGAGATAATCATCCTCAGGAATCAGTTCCCAAGCAAGGTCCCACTCATCGTTGCAGGCAATGACCAAGCATTCAACCATGGCTGCACCGATATTGTGACCGGTGGGATCGCTCACATAAACCGCCCCGCATTCACAGGTGCCTTGGGCAAACTCGCGCAACTTCCGCTGGGTACCAAATGTCGGTCGTCCGACATCCATACCACAGAATGGGCACCAAGGTTTGAGGAGTGCTTCTGCCTTACTGCTCATGATCAGGCCAGTTTTTCCTTGAGCGCCTCGACAAAACGGGCATCCACACTGTATCCAAGTTCCTTGGCCTTCTCCATGTTACGTTGCGAATCGGCATAGTCACCCTTGAAATAGAGGGCCACTGCCAGGTTGTTGCGGGCCATAGCCGAATCCGGTTCCAAGGTCACAGCCTGACGAGCAGCGTCCACTGCCTTTTGGTCGTCTTCGAGCATGGTGTAGGCGGAGGTGAGATTGATCCAAGCAGTCAGCAGTTTAGGATCAATCTGAACCGCTTTGGAGTAGCAGTCCACAGCCTGATCGACTTCACCGCGATGCTGGCGAATTAAACCGATGTTCACATGGGCCTCGGCCATATCCGGGGAAATTTTCAACGCCCGCTCATTGAGTTCGAGTGCGCGGTCGGTATCCCCCTGGTCAAAAAAGATCGCTCCCAGGTTGATCATGCTTTCCATGGACTGGTCATCCAGTTCAATCGCCTTTTCCAGCTGAGCCACGGCATCGTTGATGCGTCCGACCTGCCGATAAATCAAACCAAGGTGATGCCGGGCCATAACATTGCTCGGCTTTTCCCCAACTATTTTTTCCAGCTCGCTGATGACAGCCGCAATCTCGGCTGGTTTCTGTGCTTCCGTCATAAAAAAACCTTTCTCTCTGCTGAAGTGGACCCGTTGGGGGTGGCGCGCCGCCTCATCCCCAAGGGAAAAGTTTATCGTTCTGGTAAAAAGCCACAAAAACGACGCTCCGTGCTCCGTAAGATACTGTTTTTCTGAAGCAAGATCCCGTTTCTTCTGCTTTTACGAGGCCATCAAAGTTTCTATAGTATAGGCACAATTGCTTACGACGCAAGGCAACGACTCGGGGAAAATGCCCAAACAACCGGACCTCGCTTAAACGCCTTCTTGCCGCTGATAGCTGATCAACCGACGCTGACGCTCCTGCGCCAGGACTTCCTGCGCAACTTGAATATCCCGACGAATCTGCTGAGCCAGAGACTCGATACCATCAAAGGCGATTTCCCCGCGCAGATGCCGCAGGAGATTGATTTTTAAAGGTCGTCCGTAAATATCAGCATTAAAATCGAAAATATGGGTTTCCGCCACCAGGCTAGTGTCACCGAAGGTCGGATTATAGCCGATATTGGAAACACCACCGTACTGCCGGCCATCGTATATGACCTGGGTCACATAGACTCCCCGCTTCGGGCAGAGGTCTTCCTCGGACAGGCTGAGATTGGCAGTAGGAAAGCCGAGCAATTTTCCGCCTCGTTGCCGCCCCAACTGCACATCACCACGTATTTGGTAATAGCGGCCAAGCAAACGACGGACATCACGCATCTTGCCGTCGGCCACCAACCGACGAATCCGGGTACTGGAAACCAGGCTCTCTTGTTCGTAGTGAGCTGGCATCACCAACACGGAAAAACCTTTTTCCATTCCTTGGCCCTTGAGGAAATCTGTATCCCCCTGACGCCCCTTCCCCATGGCATAGTCATACCCTACCACCAGGTCACGCATTCCCAAACGCTCCAGCAGGACCTGACTCACAAAGTCCTCGGCCGTGGTCACCGCAACTTCGCGACTAAAAGGAATGACGACCAGCACATCAATGCCTGCGCGCTCGATCAACTCAATTTTCTGCTCGGTGGTGGAAATCAGGCGAATACCCTTGGGGCTGAGAACTTTCAGTGGGTGCGGGTCAAAGGTGACGGCAACACTGGTCCCCTGGTCCTGACGAGCCCTGGTCACCACATGCTCAAAGAGCTTCTGGTGCCCCAGATGTACGCCATCAAAGTTCCCGATGGTTACATGGGCGCGGACAAACGGATGTTGGATTGCGGTAAGATCTGTATATATTTCCATGGAAGCTGCCGCCGATGACTGCGGTCTCTTTACAACACAAAAAAAGGATTCCCGGCACGCAGGAAAAACCTACGCGACCATGAAAAGGGGATACTTACCCTATATCGAAAAAACAAGCAAACAGTTCATAGCTGATGGCCCTCAGACACCTTCGAGCAATGGCACATTGCGTATCGCTTTCAGCTCCAGCCATGCCTGCAACCAGACCATGGAGCCTCTTCAACAAATCTATTTACGGTAACAAAGAAATGCTTGACAAGGAACCACCGATCTAGCATAATGGCCCGCGCAGTGCCGAAGTGGCGGAATTGGTAGACGCGCTAGGTTCAGGGTCTAGTTGGGGTTTCCCAGTGGAAGTTCGAGTCTTCTCTTCGGCACCATATTGTTATCCACGGACTTCCGTGGAAGTCCTTTAACCCCGATAAATCATTAGATTTTTCGGGGTTTTTTTTGTGTTTTCCGTCCGCTTCCTTCCATTTTAGTCCGTTTACTTCCACGTTTTTTCCGGGTATAAACCAGGGTAAATCTACCCGCTCCACGAATACCCGCTATTTCTCCTCTTCCCCCAACAGAGAGGCGACCCCACATGCTCACCGCAATTGAAGTCCGCAACGCCAAATCCAAGGATAAGCCCTTCAAGCTCACCGACGGAAAAGGCCTTTATCTGTACATCGCCCCAAGCGGCATGAAAACATGGCGCTACCGCTACACCATCTCTGGCAAGGAATCCACATACGTCATTGGGGAATACCCTATCATTTCCCTTGAGGCAGCCCGCAAGGAACGCGCCGAGATCCGGGAGAAGGTCAAGGCCGGTATCAACCTATCCGAAGAGCGCAAGCAACAAAAGCAAGCCGCTATCGAAGCCAAAGAAGAAGAAAGGAACCTGGCGGCCAACAGCTTTGAGACAGTGGCCTACGAATGGCACCACTATAGGCAAGCGCGATGGTCCGCCGGGTATGCAAAGTCAAACCTGGCCAAGCTGACGGGCAACGTCTTCCCCGCTATCGGCGTAATCCCTATCGACCAGGTAACCCCGCCTATGGTTCTGAAGATCATTCGAGCGGTTGAATCCCGTGGAGCTGGCGAGACTGCTAAGAAATGCCTTGAAATCATGAATGGCGTGTTTCGCTATGCCATCCAGACCGGGCGGGCAACCTACAACCCGGCAGCCGATATGCGGGGCGTGTTGATTTCCCGTAAAGTAGTTCACCACCCCATGATAAAACCCGCAGAGCTACCGGAGTTCCTGCAGGCCCTCACTAAATCAGATATTCACACCACCACCAAGCTTGCGTTGCAATTCACTATCCTTACCGCCGCCCGTTCCGGAGAGGTTCGCGGGGCTACCTGGGCGGAGATTGACCTTGAAAAACGCCTTTGGATCATTCCCGCCGAGCGCATGAAGATGAAGGCGGCCCACGCCGTTCCCCTCTCGAAACAGACAGTCGCCATCCTAAACCGGTTGAAGATTCTCCACGGCAACCAACCCTTGGTTTTTCCTGGCGTCCATTATCCTGAAAAACCCCTCAGTGAAAACACTATGCTCTTTGCATTGTACCGTATCGGCTACCACTCAAAGGCAACTGTGCATGGTTTCCGCGCTTTGTTCAGCACCATAGCCAATGAAACCGGCTGGAACCCGGACGCCATTGAACGCCAACTGGCCCACAAAGAGAAGGATGCCATCAGGGCCGCCTACCACCGAAGCGAGTACATGCAGGAACGAACCCAAATGATGCAATGGTGGGCAGACCACCTGCACCACCTTGAACATGGGGCAGATATTGTGCCAATCGGCAAGAAGGCAGCAGCCGGGGAGTAACAACCGGCACCAGAACACAAGCACGGATAGGCGGAAACTGATCATTTCCGCTGAAAACCGCTACCTCTGGCGGCTTCCGTGCTTGTTTCTCAGAGGCTCATTTGAAAACGAGGATCAAATGGAAAAATGGCTTACTGCTGGTGAAATAATTCAACTCGATTTTGCAAACAAACCGACCCTTATCTCTGCAGTTCGCAGCGGGCAATTAACAGCTTATGACCATGATGAGGAACCTGTAAATTGGCATTTTTTAGAGAATCAATTCAAAGAAATTCAAGATTATCTTTCAATAATCCAACAAGATAGAATTAATATAAAAAAAGACTCCCCCGTCGCACCATGGGGTATTTTACACCGTTTTTTTAAAAACTGGGCACGAATTAAACAGGAGTTCCCAGACGATCAGAACTTCAACCATGATACCAGGCGAAACCTTGCCCTGTCCCAGTTCCTCGAAATAGAAGCAGGCTGGAATAGCGAAAGAATTTTCGAAATTATCAGCAAAAGCATTTTTAAAACTAATGATATCGAGAAAATATTACCCAAACGACCAGTATTGCAGCCAGACACGGGTAACACTCATTCAAGTATAAAATTACCGCCATCAGAACCTGAAAGAATAAAATTGACGACATGGAAAGATATCGAGATGGCGGCGAAAAGGAGCAAAAAGACCATCGAAAAAGCAGAATCAGTCGTCAAGATGCCGCATGTTATTCACCATGAAGGACATAGAGTGTGGGCTTACGAAGATGAATTATTAGACCTGATCACCAAATACGGCAAATACAGCGAGCGAAAAGCGGGAGAAAAAAAAGCTGCTAAGCGGCTAAAATAAAACAACTTCCCTTTCACTCCCCGCCATGCCTTTTCATGGGTATGTTTTTTTCACTACCCAGCAAGACAGAAAAACAGACTATATATCTGTTTTGTTTGAATATATTTTCTTTCCATCCCAACGCATTTCCCTTCATTCCCCCCGTTCCCGGTGGAAAATTGCCGCAAACTTCCCACCGGTGATCACCCGTGACCACCGGTGCCCGCTCTCTCAAATTTGAATAATTTATAAATTTCAAATAGATAGTCCTCATTCATGGCGCTCAATATGGACTTTTGGGGGCCCAACTGGAACAACGCATGGAGGACTATATCATGCACCCAACCGAATCCCTGTTACGCCTTCCCGAAGTAGAGACCATTGTCGGTCTAAAGAAAAGTAAGCTGTATACCCTTATCCAAGAGGGTGGGTTCCCACCGCCGGTAAAGCTGGGCACCCGCTCCGTCCGTTGGAAATCCAGCTCTGTTTATGCCTGGATTGAAAGCCTCCCCATCGCTAACGCCGAGGAGGCTACAGCATGAAGAAAACACTCCTAACTACAAATGAATACATTCAGCTAGGCATCCAGTTTACCGGTTTTGCGGACCACATTAGCCGCGTGCGGCGTTTGGCTTCGTCTGCTTATCCGTTTAAATCCCCTCTATTCAAAGCCATTGCGAGGGCGGATGAAGAAGGAATTTTTCAATTTCAGTTTCACCTGGAAAGACTCGCATACGAAGAGCATCCCACAGAAGATTTCGATGACGGTTTCGAACTGGCAAGGCGAAAAGACTATCGGCCACCGGCATGTATTCCCGGATGCAGTCCGGAGGAAACCGAACGCATGGCAAGTGCTTTCATAAGCAGGCGGTACGAGAAAAAGAAAACCCCCCTGGCGGTAGACGAACTGATTATTATCACGAAATTTTTCGGTCATATAGATATAGCTTGCCAAGAGATAATTGAAAAAGTCCATACCTTGGGGAAAAAGAGCAAACCAGACGCCAAAGCCTTGCTAAAGCCGTCTTTAATTATCGGGGACGCACTTGTCATCTTCTTCAGGGAGACCCAGAGGGTTCGTGATGAGCAGGTTTGAGAACAACAGTTCCCTGGGCGGAAAGGTCCTGGAATGCCTGAAGAACAGCGAGTGGTGGACCGACACAACACGGATATCGGGAAGCACTATACAGGGGTTAACCTGCCCTGCTTGCGGGGAAAAGGCTGCTGGCTGGGCGTACCTGAACAGCCCAATGGCGATCAACTGTAACCGCCTTTCCCAATGTGGAGCTCGAACCAAAACCCTGGAACTCTTCCAGGAACTCAAAAGGAATTTTGACACGGACTTCAAGCCCACCAAAGCCGAACCCCACCGCCCGGCCAGGGAATACTTATTAAGCCGCGGTATACCGGAAGCGCTCCTGCAGGGCCTCAATTTTTGGTATCTGGCCAACGTCCGCAACACCGGCGGCGGGGCGGTCATGTTCACCGTGGGAAAGGATGTACAGGGTAGGCAACAGGCCAATGGACGGTTGTTCAACTCGCTCCCAGGTGACGGAAAATCTCATAATATAGGCTCCCATTCCGGGCTTTACTGGCGACACCCCGGCTTTTCTTACGATCCCACCCAACCTGTTTGGATCACAGAGGGCATTATCGACGCCCTTTCACTCCTGGCCATGGACCAACAAGCGATAGCTGTTTTGGCTGCGGGCCAGGATCCAGCCAAGATCGACCTATCTGAGTTCCCCCAAAAGGTGGTTTCCTTTGATAACGATGAAGCTGGCCGGTCCGCCTGCAGAAAGTGGTTCAAGGTATATCAGGGATTGGAAGCCATTCTTTGCGACACTGGCCATGATTGGAATGACCTTTTAACCGGATCAGCCACACCAGGCCAGGCAAAGAAGAAGTTGGAAGAAGCACTCCCCCGCTTCAAGAACAACGGCAAACTTGCTTTGGCCGAGTCAGCTGCACAGTGGGCAGATATCTACCACCAATTCCACCAGCACCCACCGGAACTCTTTGATTTCAACCGTGAAACATATTTCGCGCAGCTCAAGAGCCCGAGGGGCAGCGACCTGCCGCCCTATCTGGAAACCCGCCGCATACTCAGGGCTTCTATCAAGGTTATTTCCTATGTGATTGATACCGCCAACCCAACACGACCCGAATTCCGTTACAACTTGGAAGTCACCCCAAGCCAAAAAGGCCGCCGCCCCTTAGAGGCTACCGCATCCGGTCGCGATCTCAGTACGGCCCGCACGTTGAATGAGTTTTTCCTCTCATTTGCCAAGGTCAATTTTGAAGGCGATCACAGGGCGGCCTCTGCCATTCAGGCTAAAATCACAACTGCTAAAGCACCGGAGGTGCAGCAACTCACCGTCATTGGATACCAGACAGAAAATGCGGCCTATGTATTTCCCCGATGGGGAGTTGATACCGGTGGCCAACTCCTTCATCCGGATAAACGCGGCCATTTTCGCATTGGCCACAATCGATTTTTCCGACCACCGGCCCATGGGGAAACCAAGGCAATCACCCCGGAAAGCATCACCCCAAAGCAGGTTCAGGACGTTTTTCACGGGATCAGGGAGGCATGGGGTTTGAATGGTGTGGCCGCTTTTTCTTGGGCGCTCGCTGGGTGGTTCGTTAATCAGATCAAAGAAGAAGAAAGTTTCTTCCCTTTCATTTCCCTTTGGGGAGATCCAGCGGCAGGCAAGAGCGCCTTGGTTGTTCTCTTGAACAATATTCAGGGCCGTGAAGGCGAGGGCTTGCCTATCAGTCAATTAAACTCCAAAAAAGGCATGGTTCGGACGATTGGCCAGGTGTCCGGCATGTTCACGCCCTTGCTCGAGGATAACGAGCGAAACGAAAAAGGCTTTGACTATTCCATGCTGTTGACCGGTTTCAACCGAGGCCCATTGCAGGTGCAAGCCGCCTTTAGCGCTGACTTGCAGACCAAGGAATCTCCATTTCTTGGCGCCCTTATGTTTGTTCAAAACGTAGAACCATTCAGTTCCAAAGCCGAGCGCCAACGCGTTATCAGCCTACAGTTCAAAGCCGAAGACCTCACCGACACCAGCCGGGCAGCCTATGAAAAATTGATGGGCACAGGGAAAAAGGTCCTTGCCGGAGTAATGCAGCAGGTCCTTTTAAACAGATCACACTTTGAAAGCGCCTGGCAAAGAGAATACAGCACAGCGCGGTCTGACCTTGCCCCCATGATCGAGCGCCGCGTACTCGACAACCACGCTCTGATTTTATCCTTTTACCGGTTGTTCTGCTCTTGCTTCAATATCCGGACCGACCAAGCCTTCATCGCCTTCATGAAGGAAATCGGCAAGCGGAAGTGCATCAGCGCAGCGACCAGACAAACCACCATTGCCGACCACTTTTTTGAACTGCTCGACACTATTGACGAAGAAAAGGCAGCAACCGCTTACCACATCGATACCGAAAAAGGTTGGTTGCTGGTCAATCTGCCGAAGGTGGAAAACATCCTCAGAAATAAAGGTCTCAATTTCCAGGCAAGCGAACCCCTTAATACAGCCTTGCAGCGACACCCTTCATTCATCAGAAATGGATTAGGCTACCGATTCCCCAACGACCCGGACACGGACCAATCAGGGCGCACTAAAAGAAGAAGGGTCTGGGTTTTCGATATAGAATGGCACAAAAATAGCCACTTGGCAATTGAAGAGGGTGAATGATGCCAGGGGTAAAACCACAATTTGGGCACAGTGGGCACGGTGGGAATTATTCTTGGGCACGGCCTAACTTATTGAAATTAAAGGCTGGGCACGGTGGGCACGGTGGGCACGCCCCCATTGTTATATATAGAAACGTATGCAAGACACCGGTTGGAAACATTACGCGTAATAGAGAAATACCCCCGTGCCCAGTGTGCCCACCGTGCCCAATTCATTCTTTCAATATATATTATATAATAATATTAAATATTTATATATATGCCCCATTAGTGGGCTTGAATCCTTTCCCCTCATTTGGGCACGGGGAAAACGCTTTTGGGCACGGTAAAAAGCTCTTTGGGCACACCCAAATTAGTCAATTCTGTGTTTTGGGCACCTTCTTTCCTGACCTTGGCCCCCTCATTTTCTCGAATATCGGTGGTGATCATGGCACTGTTTGACGCCATCGAACGGTTAAACACTGCCGAGGAGCAATCGGCCAACAACCAACCGCGAGTGCAACTCTTGCCGAGGCCATCAAGTAGGGCGACCACCTTACCGAGGATAACAACCGAGGATGAGCGACAGGACGGGGCCAAAGAAAGTGAACTGGATATCTGGAAACCATCCCCGGAAGAGGTTGAAGAACGCCGCCGCATCCTCAACCGAAAACCAGAGCGCCTTTCTTTTCTGGCTCCATGCCCGGTATGTCGTGGGCGGTCATTCCTGCATATCGAGGGAGGAGGATTTGCTTGCAGGTCCTGCGCTCCTGGGCTTTTCGGGTATCCCGTTGAAGCCACCGGTCCGGATCGGCAGGAACCTTCATTGGATGCTGAATTTATTCCATCCGGAGAGGGGAACGAGACTTCCGCGATCACCCAACCGGCAAGGATCCCGCCAAATGAAGAGCAGCTTGCTAACTTTGCCGCTGCCTGGCCATGGATCAAAGAGAACAAGGCCGCGTTACTGGCAGCCGGTTGGACAATCGCGGCCCTTGTCCGCCGGTCAAAATTCCGTTGGCCTGCAGGACCTTGGGGATTGGCATGGTTGCCGGTGTGGATCAAGCCGGGCCTCGTCGTGACCATCGGTAGGCGCGGGGGAATTGTGTTCACTTTTCAGTCATCAGGTCGAATTATCCAGCAGGAAGCCCGCCAACCAGCAAAAAAAAAGCAAGGATCGAATCAAACGGTTTAGAGATAGAATTTCCACATTTTGTGCATAAACAAGCCGGAACCCCGCAATACGACAGCACCACAATGTTACTTAAAATGAACCCACCCATTCCGTTTTTCCACCCAAATTTAGGTTTAACCCGCGCGGGAGGGGAGCGGTCAATCGTACCCGTGACACTCCAAACCTCTGGGAGGACCCACACCATTCAACCTTTTTTCTTTCCACCAGCCCTGAACAGGTCCACCCATGGGGGCAAGGGCGAAAATAAAGAAAGGCTCACCGCAAGAATCAACACACTTCAAGGTTGACAATCGCCCAACTTCCCGGCAAAGATAAGAACGCAAACGCAAAAAACGTTTGCCGGGCTTGGTCGCCCGAACACTCGGCGGACGCACCGCCACAACTCCAGTTCGGCGGTTTTTTTGTGCCTATCGTTCAGGCGTAGTGCGTTTGCACCATAGCTTGCTTTTTCTTTGGGGCGGCTATGTGGGGAGGGGGCAACCCCTGCCGGTCCGAGTGCCGGTCGACCAACCCACATAGTCCGCCCCTTTTTGCGTTTGGTCGCGCAACGGGGGGCTTAAAATCCCACGACACTCGGAGAACAAGCATGAAACACGCCACCAGTCCCGCCACCAGCACGCCCGAAAACCACCCTGTCAATCAATCCAATCCTTCCCAAAACGACACCGACCACTCTTGCGGATTCCGTAAGGCTATCGAGATTTCCGACAACATTACCCTGGTTGATGTGGCCCTGGAGCGGGTCCGGCATCATTGGCGGACAAAGAAAGCCAAAAAGGCGGGAACAGAGGGGATACCGCCCAACGTCGCCCAACTGATTACCCAGGCACTGACAATTTCCCGTGCACACCTGCTGGACTACCGCGAATTGGTCACCCAGGAGCAGGGCAGCAAGCAGGAAATCACCCAGAGTTCGCCCATCACCGCCGAGGAGCTCATGGATGGGTTAAGCCCCCGCCGTACTCTTGATGGAAAACCCCTGCCGGACTCGCTCGAAACGATTTTGAAACTCAGGTCCGTTGCTTATTTTCTTTTGCAAAGCGATAGCACAATAGCCAGTGACGACAACACGGGAGGGGCGCTCCTTATCCTGCATGATCTTATCGATGAAATGGAAACAAAGTCCAGTGATTGGGAAAACCACTGTCATGAACTTTTTCTTGAACTCGAAAATCGCCTCGAATCCTGTTTTTTAATCCGCCGTGACCTGAAAAAACGGACGCAACCTGCACAGAGCGCGGAGGTGTGACCATGAAAGAAGAGCACATGCACTGGGACAACAAGCTCACGCTGAACGGCGGAGACCTTTCCACTCTCAACCTGTACATCATGAAAACTGACCAGGTTATCCGGGTGTGCAACATGATGAGGGATTTGTATTCGGCCATCGACGATTCAAAACCACGCTCAGAGGAGATAGTGGCATTTAAAAACAGCGCCACCACCAGGTATGGAACCGGGGCACTCTTTGAGATGATAGCAAACTATCTTGGCGAATCATTCACCGAGGTAGACGAGATCCTTGATGAAAACACCTCCTTTGCCGATCCTGCCGCACAGGAGTTCTACCATGGTTCCCAAAAAACTAAGCAAAACGGTGAGGGGGAAAAATGATCACGAATAAACCAAATCACTCCCCGCTGCATAACGCTATCCAAAGAGGCACCCCCTACGATAAGGCAAACGAGGCAATCGACATGGTTCTTGGCATCTTGGGCGTTTTGCGGTGTGCCATTGATCCGGACGCCGCCTGCCAGACGGTTTCTGCCGGGCATCTGTTGAGGGCTGTTGAGGCGGCATTGTTCCTGGCCGAGGAAGTACAAGACGAGATCAACACCTGGCATACGAAATCATTGTTACAAAACGACGAGGTGCCGCATGAAAGGATATCTTGATCGTATCGGCCAGGCCTTGGGCGGCAAAAATAAACAAGGAGGCGGCTGGATGTGCCATTGCCCGGCACATGACGACCAGGAGCCGTCTTTGTCGGTCGATCTTGGAGAAAACGGCCAACTGCTGGTAAAGTGCATGGCTGGTTGCTCCCAGCAGGATGTCATCACCGCCTTGCGAATCCGCGGGCTGTGGCCTGAGCCTTACACCACAGAGTACCGGCACGGGCAAGCTCCCAGAAGACACGCCAAAGAGAAGAACAAACAGAGCGGGCTGAATCCGGAAACGGTTGCCGCCGAGTCCGCCAGGCGGTGGGATGCTGCCGGGCCGGTCAACGCGGAGCACCCTTACCTTTCCACCAAGAAGCTTTGCGGGCAGGGCTTACGCCAGGAAGGGAACCTGCTTTTGGTGCCAATGTACGACCAGGGAGGCGCGGTGCGCTCCCTACAGACAATCAATCCCGATGGGAAGAAGATGTTTTTGAAGGGGGCCACCGTCACCGGGCTATATTGCCCCCTTGGCGACATGACATCCACAACGCCAATATGCCTGGCCGAGGGTTGGGCCACGGGCGCTGCAATCCACACGGCTACCGGTTATCCGGTGGTGGTGGCCTTCTCCGCCTCGAATCTGGCGCATGTTGCGGTGATAATCCGCCTACGACACCCAGGGCGTACGATCACCATTTGCGCCGATGACGACCAAAAACCGGGCAATGAAACCAATCCCGGCATCAAGGCTGCCACCGCTGCCGCCGGATCGGTCGGCGGCTTGATTGCGTTTCCTGGCATGGGTAAGAAGGCCGATTTTTGCGACCTGTGGCACGAGCAAGGGGCTGATGCGGTCAAACAGGCCATTGAGAACGCACAACCAATCGATGGCCAGCAAGGGGGCAAAGAGAGCGAACCGGAAGGGAACGACCCAGAAGCCATGATCTGCTATCTGGCAGGTTTGTCGGCCATTGAATACGAACAAAAACGGCATGCGGTTGCCGAGGCTCTTGGCGTGCGAGCCTCTGCCCTGGACAAAGCGGTCAGAGAAGCAGGGAGGGGGCAGAATGAAAGCATCCTGCCTTTTGATGAACCAGACCCATGGCCGGATCCTATCGAACCGGCTCAACTACTGACCGATATCGCAACGACCATACAGAGGTTTATTGTTTGCTCAGATGAAGTGGCCCAGGCCGTGGCGCTCTGGTCGGCCATGACCTGGTTCATTAACGTGGTGCAGGTGGCGCCCTTGGCGGTTATCACCGCGCCTGAGAAACGGTGCGGTAAATCGCAACTATTGTTTCTCCTGGGGAGGTTATCGGCACGGGCATTGACCGCAAGCAGCATTTCCCCGGCGGCATTGTACCGGGCCATCGACGCATGGCAACCAACCTTGCTGATCGACGAGGCCGACGCCTTCATGAAAGACAATGAGGAACTACGCGGTATCATCAACAGTGGCCACACCAGGGAATCGGCCTATGTTATCCGCACCGTGGGTGAAAATTTCACCCCAGCCAAGTTTAACACCTGGGGCGCAAAGGCCTTGGCCGGAATTGGCCACGTTGCTGATACTATCATGGACCGGTCGGTGGTCCTGGAGCTGCGCCGCAAACTGCCCCATGAGGAGGTGGCCCGGCTGCGTTATGCAGAGCCCGACCTGTTCAGTAACCTGCGCTCGAAACTAGCCCGGATGGCTGATGATTACAGCGAACTGGTCGGGATGTCCCGGCCTTCGCTGCCATCTTGCTTGAACGACCGCGCCCAGGACAACTGGGAACCCCTTCTGGCTATTGCCGCAGTTGCCGGTGGGCAATGGCCCGAGATTACAACCAGAGCAGCAATCAAGCTATCCTGCAGCTCCACGCCGTCCCAGACCATCGGGGTGGAGCTATTGTCCGATATCAGGGAAATCTTTGAGACAAAAGAAGTTGAACGGATCAGCACGGTCGATATGATCAGAGCCTTATGCGATGATGAAGAAAAGGCCTGGTTGACCTACAACCGTGGCAACGCTATCACCCCAAGGCAATTGGCAAACAAGCTGAAAGGGTATGATATTGCCAGCACCACGCTTCGTTTTCGGCATGCGGGCCTGGCCAAAGGATATGAGATGAAACAATTCGAGGAGGCCTTTTCCCGGTATATACCATTGGAGCCTGGTGTTTTATCCGTAACAGCGTAACAACACGGAATGAGCATGCTTTACGGCGTAACAGCTTCCGTAACGTGACGGATTGTTACCGTAACTGATGGGATGGCCGAACAATCGGGCAATGCGTGATAAGTTACGGATTGAGCATGGTGTTACGGTAACGGTTACGGATTTATCACAGCTTATCTTTCCGTTTTATCGAAGATGTTACGCTGTTACGGATAGAAGGGGGGATGAAAGGTTGATGAATAGAGCAGTGATTCTGGAACTGCACCGAAAACTGCCCCACGAGGAGGTGGCCCGACTCCGCTACGCCGAACCAAACTTGTTCAGCGATCTGCGATTTAAACTGGCTATGTTTGCCGACGATTTCAGCGAGGAGGTGAGGTTAGCAATAATAAAAAGCCCCAAAATACGGGGCTTTTTATGGATCCATTATATAACCGCAGGGAGTTAGGAGTTCATCAATATACGTGGGTCTTGCGGAGATAAATTTTGGATTTTGACACTCTCCCGAGATGCCCATTCATGAATTCTCTGAATATCCCGCGTGGCATCACGACAGAGAGAAATGCGTTCGTTTAACCATTCCTCCCTTTCCTTGTGAGTTACTGGATAACTTTTTTCAGTCGTTTCCATCGCCCTCTCCTTTGGAATCTAATCGCCCTAAAATGAATGAAGCCACCTTCAGTTCGTTCAGGAAAATACCTGAAACATTAGCAATATCGACCCTCGATCGTTTCTCGGTTTTTTTAGAAAACTTCGGAGAGAACGCCAAGGTATTTTTGTCTGTATAGCACATTCTCCCATCTTTCTCTTTTCTTTTTACATCCATATTAAAGATATCATGAAACCGCTTGGGAGCGATACCCTGATATGGAACAAAGGCGGTTTTTTCTTCGCAATTATTTTCAGACTGAGGATTAAGGGTGATGGCATCTGAATGGAGCTCTTCTCCGAGGCTCTTGGGGTATGGTTCAATGTAGACAACTCTCGACACGCCAGCGCAAATTAGATGCTTGACACAATTGTGGCATGGCTGGGTTGTGACGTAAACGGTGCTTCCTATCGTGGATCCACTTAAGTTCCTGCAAACACTTAACAATGCGTCCATTTCAGCGTGAACAGCGCGGCAATATTCTGTCGCGTCTTTAAATTCTGATATTTCAACTATTGAAGAAATTATCTCTTTTACTCTATCTTTATTTAGAGAGTTGAATTCTTCTAAGAGTTTGTCGCATATGCTGTTTGTTAAGTTGTTGAATCTTTCTTCTTTGTTTGTGTCGTTGATACATCGTCTATCTCCAACATTTAAACAACGGTGATCGTTTCCATCTTCTATTGTATATAAACCACCTTTTGATCTTGGGACATCGTTATGGCCTACCGCTAATATATTTCCGTCGCTTGTGAATATAGCAGCCCCTACTTGTCTACTTAGGCATGCTGAGCTATTAGCGCTGGAAAATGCTAAATGCATGCATCTTTCATCGTTTGTCGGTTGGTTAATTCCGTGGCCAAATAAAAGATGTGTAAGCCTAGAAACAGAATGCTGTAAATTTTCTCTCGTTGAATTGTTTACAAAATAATAATCTGCATGAGAAGATAATTTTTTTACTTGCTGTCCGCTATTTCCTACATTGGGATCAACTAATTTTTCATCGCTATCTATATCATCTAATTTTTGAAAATCTGATTTTCTTTTATCTGACCATGATCTATAGTTCCTCATTCTTTGCCATCTAATATCATTGTTAGAATTAACAAAGCAAAAAAAGAATTCATCTTTGTACACTTTTCTTAGGCAAACAAGATCATTAAAATTTTTGAGACTATCAATTATAAATATAATAGTTCCTATTGATAATGATAATGTTGGAGAATTTTCAATATCTTTGCCAATTTTGTATATTTCATGAACTATTAAATGACCAACAGCTTCTTTATCTATTTTACTTCTTATTAAATTCCCGTATTGCTGTAGGTTTTTCCTTCTATCGGTATCGTTAAGTCCATCCAGGTCATCTTTTATATCTAGTAATTTATCGGACCAAATTGATATTAATTTTGAAACTTGTATCCGTATTGCTTTGCACCCAGGCCAGTCATTTAATATCCTTGTAAGCTCTTCAGCAACTGAGCTGCACCCAGATCCATATGGGCCAGATAAACCAATAACAAGATTGTATAATCGATGAGGTTCGCTCATAATATTCTCTTTTGATTGTGTTATCTAATTTGAGGAGTGCAATTCCTGGAATTTCCCATTTAACCAAAAAAAACTATTTTAACACTTTGTTCATAACAAAAATGATAATCTTTATGAAGATTAAAAGCTAGGAGGTAACCTTATTCCCTGAATCCTATTATACTGCCTATATTTTACAAGGCAAAAATGTCCCTATAAAAATTAGTGCTAAATAAACAGCATAGCCAGGATAAAGTAAAAATAATTTGCCAATTTTCCTCGATTGCCATGATTTTTTACCTTTCGGACACAAAATTAAAATAGCCACTCAGTAAAAAATACTAATTACATGTAGTTACTTGAACTCCAGAAGGGATTTGCCCCCCTGACCCACGGCTTAGAAGAGCAAGGAGCTCTATAAGGCTCAATTGTGAGACATTGTCATCGATAAATCTCATTTATTGTAAATAGTGAGACATAAGCAGAGCAGCAATAATTCCACTGAATGGCATAAGCCCGCTCTGGTAAGAAAACCAATTTCATGGTAGAGAAACCCTTGAGTAAATACTTGTTGGCGGGACCAATGTACCCTAAGGATTGCATAAACCGGGTACAAAACCGGGTATATTGAGAACGGCGAATTTTTTCCAGCGCTTCAAATGGATGAAATTATTGTAATATGTCGATTTTGTTCGGCTCCTCTCTTCGCACCATTTTAATTGCAAATGACTTGCAAAAGCCATTTTAACCCTCGAGAGTCGACGATTCTCGAGGGTTTTTCTTTTTTTCGCGCCCCTCTCCTCCCCTGGAACTCCGAAACTTTCCCCTGACCCTCCACACCTCCTTATTCCGCTCGAGCCCCAAAAATCTTTGCCCCCCAGATTCCATTCGACTTTTTCCTTGTCAAGGCGATCCTAAAAGCCGACAATCTTATTGGCTTAATCATAAGCCACCCTCGCAAATGCCATACATTACCAAACAGTGGCGCACGCCACACAAAATGTCGTTCTCGTGGTTATTTACAAGAGCGACACCCAGGTATTGACTGCGCAGGGAACACCTCTCTGGCCCTGTGTACACCGGGGTCCCTACTCCAGCCACATTGTGATTTTGTTCAGGAGGAGTCAATAAACGCATGCAGTGGATTCTGACGGGTATGGTGGCAGCAGGCGCCTTAATATTGCTGGTTTCCGTACACAACAGCCGCCATCTCTCCCGTATTGTTCCCACCACACTCAAATCAAAGTGGCGAATCCTGACCCTATTGATCGGTCTCTTTATTCTCGGCTATTGCGGTTATCTCCTCATCCAGTTTGCCCAAATCAATTTCCCCTTACAGTTGCTCATCAGCACCATCTTTTTCTGTGGTTCCCTCTTTGTTTACGGGATTGTCTCACTGACCGATAACACCCTGCATCAACTGAAACTACTCAACGACAACCTGGAGCTCGAAGTCGCCAAACGTACCGATGAGCTTAACCAGAGCAACCGCAGTCTCAATCGAACTCAGCATGAGCTCCTGCACCAAAACGATTTTCTTCATTCAGTGATTAATGCCCTGCCTCATCCGTTCCTGGTACTTGATCCGGAGACCTACGAAATAATTCTCGCCAACACGGTGGCTGGCTTTTCCCCTTTGGGAGAAGGGCGTTTCTGCCACATGCTCTCCCATGGGCAGCCCCTCCCCTGTCGGGGTGATCGCCACCCCTGCCCGATTATTGAGATTAAAAAAACTGGATCCCCCACCGTGGTTCAACACGTGCATTATAACAGGCAAAACGAAGAGCGAATCGTCGAGGTACACGGCTATCCCATCCATGACCAGAGCGGGAAGCTGATCCAGGTCATCGAATACTCGATAGACATTACCGAAAAAAAACAGATCGAAAACGACTTGATCGAGGCCAAGCTCACCGCTGAAGATGCCAGTGCCGCCAAGGGTGCGTTCCTTGCCAACATGTCCCACGAAATCCGCACGCCAATGAATGCGATCATGGGCATGTCCTATCTAGCCTTGCAGACCGAGCTCGACAGTAAACAACGCGACTACATCACCAAGGTGCACCACTCTGCCACCCACCTGCTCCGCATCCTCAACGACATACTCGATATTTCCAAGCTCGAAGCCGGAAAAATGCAAATAGTGACTGCGCCTTTTCTGCTTCGCGACTGCATTGAAGAGGTGGTCAAGACCCTTCAGGTACAAGCACAACAAAAAGGCGTGCAACTTCTCCAAATCACTGAAGACGATCTCCCTCAATTCCTTGTAGGCGACGACTTGCGCCTGCGCCAGGTTCTGGTTAACCTGGTGGGCAATGCGATTAAGTTCACCCAAACCGGTTCGGTCCGAATTGAGGTAAGCGCGGACGGGGGGGCTCCACCGGCGGACGACGACAGCCTCCACCTGCACTTCCAGATACGCGACACCGGGATCGGTATTGCTCCGGAAATGGTGGAACGAATCTTCGAATGTTTTGAACAGGGCGATGCCTCCTGTACCCGAAAGTTTGGCGGAACCGGCCTTGGCCTGTCAATCTGCAAACAGATCGTCACCCTGATGGGCGGCAAGATATGGGCTGAAAGCCAACTAGAAAAAGGCAGCTGCTTCCACTTCACGCTCAACCTACAACGGGCAAATGGTGTCATGGAGACCGGTATGGCCCCTTCCTCGCAGGCGATGGAACAACAGCTCTCCGACCTGCGCATCCTCTTGGTGGACGACAATGAGGTAAACCGAGAAGTGGCCATGATGATGCTTGAGCATGTTCACCCGGTCACCACGGCCAATAATGGACTGGAAGCACTGAAGAAATTGGCGGAAGATGATTTTGATATGGTGCTCATGGATGTGCAAATGCCGGAGATGGATGGCCTCACGGCTACAGCTGCAATTCGAGCACTGGAAAAAGGGGAAGCACTCCGTGTTGCCATTCCGGAAGAAGTCCTGCTGAGACTTCGACAACGGCTGAACGGCAGACGTATTCCCATCATCGCCATGACCGCTCATGCTCTGGAGAAAGACCAACAGCGGTGCTTGGATGCAGGGATGAACGGATATATCAGCAAACCGTTTCAGTATGCGCAGATGCTGGAAACCTTTCAAAGCATCCGCCAAAACGCCCTGCGATTCGCCTAAGGCGGACGCCTCGTCCCAATCCGCCACCAAACAGAAAGCGCCTTACCATCGACAGCCTCACTACATGTCACTTATCAAGCGGCGCATTACCGCATACCCTCCTCAGGAGAACCAATGATCACACTGGCTATTCTTGGAACCCTCGCTGTTGCAATCATTCTCTTGGCCGTCACCCTGTACAATGGACTGGTACGTAAACGAAACATGACGGAGGAGGCCTGGAGCGGAATTGATGTCCAACTCAAACGGCGAACCGACCTCATTCCCAATCTAGTGGCCACGGTCAAAGGGTATGCAACCCATGAAAAGAGCACCTTGGAAGAGGTCGTCCAACTGCGGGGTCAGGCACAAAACGCGCAGGGGGTAGGCGAGACGGCACAGGCCCAGGGATTACTTGGCGCAGCACTGAGCAAACTCTTTGCTCTGGCTGAAAGCTACCCGGAACTCAAGGCCAACACCACCTTTCTCGAGTTGCAGAACACATTGGAAGAAATCGAAGAGCAGATTCAGATGGCCAGGCGTTATTACAACGGCTCTGTACGGGAGTTGAACATCGCAATCGAATCGTTCCCCTCCAATCTCATTGCTGCCCGTTTCGGCTTTACCAAAGCCGATTTTTTTGAATTAGAAAGCTCTGCCGAACGCACAGCCCCCGAGGTGACTTTTTAAACGCTCCCATTTACAGAGGAAAGTTCGGGCCAAAAACCGTACTGATCCACATTCACACGACGTTGAGGACCTCATGAAACATCGCTGGTTGCTGCTTATCCTGTTGCTGCTTGCCACGGCCTTGCCAGGTATGGCCGAAGAACGGGTGCTCAACTTTGCCTCTACCGTCCATATCCAAGAGAATGGCGCCCTATTGGTCAGGGAAAAAATTACGGTTGCGGCTGAGGGGCACCAGATCAAACGAGGCATCGTCCGTGAATTCCCCACCCGGTATACCGATGGCAATGGACGTACGGTTCGGGTCGGCTTTGAGCTGCTTGCCGTTGCGCGGAACGACCGGCCAGAACCGTACCATACCAAGAGCCTCAGTAATGGCGTGGCAATTTATGCCGGCCAAAAAGATGTTTTTCTCCGCCCCGGACGTTACACCTACACCATCGAATACAAAACCACCCGTCAACTGGGCTTTTTTGCCGATCATGACGAACTGTACTGGAATGTAAACGGCAACGGCTGGCGCCTCCCCACTGACCGGGTCAGCTGCGATGTCTTTCTACCCCAAGGAGCACGCGCTACCGAGGGTTGGGCCTACGAGGGATTGACTGGCAGCAAGGACGGCTACCGTCTCGAGAGCACAGGGGCCACAATGCGTTTCGATGCCACCCGTCCCTATGCCCCGGGCGAGGGGTTAACTATTGCCGTGAGTTGGCCTAAGGGATTTGTCACCGGACCGAGCTCAACCGACAAGGCCCTTTCCCGATTGGCCGACCAGGGGAGTTTGGCCCCGGCCACTATAGGTGCCTGCCTGCTGCTGGTGTACTATTTGCTCGCCTGGCTCAAAGTGGGCCGAGATCCGGCCAAAGGCATTATCATCCCACGCTTTGCCCCCCCCAAAGGTTTTTCTCCAGCCATGGTACGGATGCTGTGGAAGATGGGTTTCGACAACACTGCATTCACCGCCGGTATCATCAACATGGCGGTGTGTGGCGGACTCACGATCAACGAGCAGGACAAAACTTCCCTGGAATTATCCGACCAGGCACCCCTGACCCTTTCTGTCGGCGAGCGTGCAGCCTGGAACGAACTGCAGAAAGGAGGAACTCGGCTCAGGCTTGAAAAAACAAACCACCGCATCATCAACCGAGCCCGACAGGCGATGCAGGACAAGCTGAGCAAAGAGCTGGCCTCAAGCTACTTCCTTACCAACTCGCTCTGGCTGGTGCCGGGAATTGGCCTAACCCTACTCACCATCGGCGGCATGGCCTGGTTTGCGAAGGAGCCGCCTCTTATCCTTTTTATGAGCGCGTGGTTAACCGGTTGGACTTTTGGCTGCGTTACCCTGGTACGACAGGCAATGACGGGTTGGAAAGCTCGGGGTGTGATGGGCAAGCTCAGCGCAGTGATGCTTTCGCTCTTTGCGCTCCCCTTTCTGGCAGGTGAAGTAGTGGGCATTGGCTTTCTGCTCAGTCAAACGGGCTTAATTGCCGGATCCGCCTTCCTGGTAATGATCTTGATGAATGCCCTTTTCTACGAACTGCTCAAGGCCCCGACCCGAATCGGCCGGGCAACCCTGGATGAGATCGAGGGTTTTAAGCTGTATCTGTCGGTGGCGGAAAAAGACCGGCTCAACTTCAGCCATCCGCCCAACGAAACCCCGGAACTTTTTGAACAGTTTCTGCCCTATGCCATAGCCTTGGGTGTGGAAAACCAGTGGGGTGAACGTTTTGCCGACGTACTCAACCAGGCTGGATATGCGCCTCAGTGGTACCACGGCCATCATTGGAATCATCTCCATCCCGCCACCTTTGCCGGTGCCCTAGGCAGCGGTATGGAGTCGACCGTCTCCTCGGCTTCGACTGCGCCCGGCTCTTCCTCAGGCTCGGGTGGCGGCGGCAGTTCGGGCGGTGGAGGTGGGGGCGGTGGAGGCGGCGGCTGGTGATTGCGCCCGTAGCAAGACGCTAATCCGAAATTGGTGCAAGAACCGGTGGCGCTGACTTACTCACCCAGACTTTGCTTGAGCGTACGAAAAGCCTCGCGCAACTCAGCCAGATCAGCTTCAAGCTGGGCCACCTTTTCCTCTAGGGCCTCGATTCGATCATTACCCATCCGACGCATCGCCACCACGGGTTCGTCCACCAAGCCACGGTTCCCCTCTTCTGGCTCACCGGCCAGCAGATGGCAATAACGTTGTTCTTTCTGGCCCGGTTGCCGCGGCAGGAGCATGACCAGGGAGCGGGCGATCAGTGAGTCCAAAGACTGGGCAACCTGCTCCAGGTTTTCAAACGGGCACATATTTTCCGCGCGGCTACGCAACTCGCCAGGCGTCTGCGGCCCGCGCAGCAACAACAGCCCCAGAAGGGCCGCCTCTCGATTGACCAGGTTGTACTGTTTGCTCAGGCTCTGCCAGAATTTGGCGACCCGACCAGCATCACTCTGTACGACGTATTGCAACTCTTTCAACGATTGCAATGTCTCGCCGACTTCCTCTGCGCTTAAAGCGAGCACCGGGTGGCGATTAGTTTTCTGATTGCACGCATTAACCAGCGCATTGAGCGAGAGTGGATAATACTCTGGCGTGGCCAACTCCTTTTCCAGCAGACACCCCAGCACCCGCACTTCAACCGCATCAAGTTTCAGCTCCATTCTCCCTCCTCTGTTCACCCGGTTTACGCTGGTTAAGACTCACCTGGTGCTCCCAGCTTAGCAATGCTCCCCAGCAGATAAAATGGTGGAAACGTGTTTAAACGCGGCCTCGATAGCTGCGCCAAGCTCATCTTTTTTATAAGGTTTCTGCAGAAACACCTGGGGATACAACTTACGCCCCTCACGCATGACTCGGGTTTCATCGTAGCCACTGGTCATGACAAAGGGTATGGTCGGCGCAATCTCTTTTATGGTTTCCATGGTCTCCCAACCGCCTACATTGGGCATACTCAGATCGCAGATGACCAGGGCAATTCGATCTGCATGCCGTTTGAACAGTGCCAGTGCTTCAGCCCCATCTTCGGCACTCAGATAGGCAAAGCCGAGACGACTGAGCATGGATTCGGTCATCAGTCGCACCTGTTCCTCATCTTCGACCAACAGAACGGTGCGCTCGATGGCAGCGGCACGCTCATCGCCGACACCTTGCTGATCCGGCAGCGCCTCCCGCTCGACCAGGGGTATATACACCTGGAAAACACTCCCCTGCTCCCGGGTGCTCGCAACGGTGATTCCGCCTGAATGGGAACGGACAATTCCCATTACCACTGAAAGGCCAAGGCCGCGCCCAGTGAATTTGCTGGAAAAAAATGGATCAAAGAGTTGTTCGATATCAGCCGCCTCAATGCCATCACCGGAATCCTGGATCTGCAGACAGACATAGTGGTCGGCTGCCGGCTCCCAATCAAGCGGAAACCGATGGGCGGAAGGAATATCCGAAAGTGCAATCACAGTCAGGGATAGGCCGATGTGTCCCTGTCGTTCACCAATGGCCTCTGCCGCATTGACAATCAGATTTTTCAACATCCGTTGCAAGAGGGTGCCATTGCCGCGCACCAAAGGTCCGTTTTTCGGAAAACGGGTTTCAAGGACAATCTCTTCTTTTAAAAGCGCCTGTATCTGCACCAGGCTCTGACGATAAAGTCGCCCCAAGTCGAGCAGCTCGTGCCGCCCTTCGGTTTGACCAAGGTAGGTAAGCAACAGGCTACTGACCTCAACCGCCCGGTCTCCCGCCTGGGAGGCAGCACGAAGATTGGCCACAACCGGTTGGTCCGCCGGTAAATCCTCCAAGGTGATTTCAATATTGCCCAAGACCACGCTCAGCAGATTGTTGAAATGATGGGCAATGGCCCCGGCCATACGACTGAGGCTTTCCGCCTTCTGCAATTGAAACGCCTGCCGCTCCCACTCACGCCGTTCTTCCTCAATCCGTTGTTGTTCGCTCAAATCGGTATTGGTACCAGCCAGCCGAATGGTCTTGCCGGCATCGTTTCGCAGAATATAGCCGCGAGTAAGTATCGGCACATAATACCCGGCCTTATGGAGCAATCGAGTTTCAATTTCAAAAAAAGTTTTATCGACAATGGCCTCGCTCACCACCGTCTTGGCTCGTTCCAGGTCGTCGGGATGCATCAGACGAAGCCACAGTTCCGGATCGACCTGCAGTTCCTCGGATGTGTAGCCCGCCATCATGAACCAACGGGGAGAATAGTACATAGTCCCTGCCAGAAAGTCCCAATCCCAGATGGCATCCTTCGTGGCCTGCAGGGCAAGATGGAGCCGCTCCTCGCTTTTTTGCAAAGCCTCGGCAGCTTTTTTTCTTTGGGTGATATCAATGACTAACCCCTGGATGGATACCAAACCCTGATCACGGGTCACAACGGTGGGCTTGACCTCGACCCACAAGTTCATCCCCCCCTCCCTGACGAGCATAATCTCGAGGGAAACCGGAACAATATGGTGGGCAAGCGCCTCGTTGAAATGTGCTTCCACTCGCTCCAAATCCACCGGCGCAATAAAGTCAAAAATGTGCCGCCCCAATAAACACTCCGGATCTTCCACCCCGTGCATTTGCGCCAACGCCTTATTGGCAAAAGATATAATTCCTCTGTTATCACAGGAAAAAAAACCATCACTCAAGCTGGTGACCAAAAAGCGATACAGCTCTTCACTGCCGCGCAGATCATCTTCCGCCTGCTTTCTGGCCGAAATATCATGGCCAAGCATAAACATGACCCTGCACCCGTCCCAGTTGTAGGGGCCACCGACAATTTCCACAGGGATAACAGACCCATCTTTTTTCCGATGATAGCGCAGGGGGATAAAGATCGCCCCCTGCTCAACAGCCTGAGACACCGCGTGTTCGGACCGTTCCGGCTCGGCCGAAACATCGAGAATGGTCATACCGTCGAGCAGTTCCTCCCGACTGTACCCGTACATTCGGATATATGCCTGGTTGACATCAAGAAAACGCAAGGTGAGTAGATCAAAAATAGCGACTGCATAGAGTTGGTTTTCAAAGATAATACGATACTTTTCCTCGCTCACCCTCAGGGCATCGCGCGCCTTGTTTTGCTCGCTGACATCGCGGCAGACGCAGAACACCAGCTTGTTACCGCCAAAATCCGCTCCGTTGGCACTGATCTCCACATCAATTATCCGGCCGTCTTTACGACGATGGCGCGTCTTCAAATACGCTCCATTATTACCGACACCGCTGAGCATGCTTTCAAGCTCTTCCCGGGTCCAACGGGCATCCCACTGCCAAAGATACAGATCCTTGATTTCCTCAGGAGAATACCCGAGCATTTCGGCAAAGTGGCGGTTGGCCTCATAGACCTTGCCCCGGCTATCCAATATCACGATACCATCCCGGGATTGATCAATAAGAATGCGACGTCTGGTAAGATCCTCTTCCCGCTCTTTTTCCCTGATCCCCTGTTGGCGCAAATGACGAATGGTCACCCAAGACAACGTTGAGGTCATCAGCAACAGTATCCCCAGTAACAGCGTGCCCCAGATTGCTTGGACACGCCATGGAGCCAGATATTCGCTCTCGACCAAGCCAACAGCAATAGTGAATGGCCAGCCCATAACTCGTCGGAACGCATAGGTACGGGCCACTGAATCCGGAGATGTACGAGTTTGGAAATTCCCGACTGAAATATTGGAGTTCAGTATTTGCAAATATTCACGGGAAATTTTTTTATTCCCCGGCTGTCCGACCGCTCCATCCAAAGGCGGCATGCGTGCAACCAACCCGCCATCGGTGGAACGCAAAGCCGCTGTCCCGGTCGGGCCGAGGTTGATATTACTTAAGATACGAGAAAAAATTTCGGTGGGCACTGCCGCGGAAATGACCCCGGCAAAACGACCGTCCGGGTATCGATAACATCGGGTAAAGGCAACGACCCATAACCCGGAAACTTTCCCTTTGAGTGGCGGGGTCACGATCGACTCGTGCGTATGCTTCTCCTGATGCGCTTTAAAAAATGCCCGATCCGCATACGTAGCGTTGACTGTAGAGATAACACCTTTTCCCCAAATGACTTTGCCCTGGGCATTGGTTACCCGAATTGCGTCGATCTCCGGCAGCTGCTCCTGTTCCAGATTGAGCAGCCACTGGAGCCGTTGAGGATCGATTGCACCTCCTCTGAGTTGTTCCTCAAGCTCTCTCTCCACCCGGACGACAGCATCATCCACCAACCGAGCCTTATCGGCAATACGCTGCTCAAGGAGCTGTACCAGGTTGTGGCCGACCACACTCAACCCTTCAAGAAAATGGGACCGGCTATGGAGCAAAAAAAAGAGCGTGCCGACGATGATCAACAGATCAATAAAGACCGAGCCCCAAAGAATACTTTTTTCAATGCGTTTTGAGGTGTAGCTTTGCATGGGCAAGCCTCCACCGCCCACTTAAGACGGAACTTTCGATGAAAAGTGTCACAAGATAAACGTGCGCTCACCCACCTGAAACCAGCGAATAGTTTTTGTCATTTACCCATGATTGCCACGGCAATGCAAAGAATTTAGCTATCAATTGCGGAAGGTTTAACGACGACACCAAATTCCTTTGGGCGGATATAGCCCGAATTTTGTGCGACGCCCTCTGTTTTGAAGAAACATTTCTGCCCCCGGTACGATATCTCAGCACAATATGGACTTCGTTAAGAGTTCAACGTGCTATAATCAGAGTAATCAATTGCCAGGGTACCATTTCAAGGAGACGTCACCACACCATGTCTCGTACGTGCCGACCATGTTTGAAGTTAGCATTTTGGATCGCCCCTTTCGTGTCCACCTTCTGGATAGCGTTTGCACAGGCTGCCGATCCCCCTGGAGCAATCGTCGATCTCACACCACAAGAACAAGCATATATCGAGAAAGCCGGTAGCATTACAATGTGCGTGGACCCTGATTGGGCGCCCTTTGAGTGGATCAACGCACAGGGACAGCACGAGGGTATCGCCGCTGACCTGGTGCAAGCGGTAGCTCAACGCGTGGGGTTGAAGATTGAACTCTATAGGGTCAAGAGTTGGGTTGAAAGCTTGGCAGCATCAAAAGACAAGCAGTGCCAAATTATGAGCTTCATCAATCAGACTCCAGCTCGTGATTCTTGGTTGTTTTTCACTGAACCGCTTTTTTTTGATCCCAACGTTATCATTACCCGTGAAGAGCATCCATTTGTTGCAGATGCCAGGGGACTTCAAGGCGAAAGTGTTGCCTTACCGCGTGGTACCATGGTTGAAGAACGGGTACGTCGTGATTTTCCCAATTTGCGGGTTGTACTGACCGACAACGAACCAGAGGTCATGGTTTTAGTTTCAGAGCGCAAAGCAGATTTGACAATTCGCTCTCTCATCGTGGCGGCTAATGCCATCAAAAAAGAAGGCCTGTTTAACCTGAAAATTTCCGGACAAATCCCGGAATACACCAACAATTTGCGCATCGGCGTCTTGAAGGATGAAGATATCCTGCGAAATATTTTGGACAAAGGGGTAAAAACAATCACCCCACAGGAGAGAGAAGCTATTTCCAATAAATACGTTGCCGTCAAAATCGAGAAAGGTGTTGATTATCGACTTGCCTGGAAAATTATCATAGGTTCGAGTTTCGCTCTATTGCTCGGAATACTCAGGCACCGCAAGCTGTATATCCTCAATAAAGAACTGGAGCGGCTCTCCGCGACCGACAAGCTCACCGGCCTTTTCAACCAAATGAAACTCGACGAAGCCTTTGAATCAGAACTCAAGTTATCGAATCGTTACAATACTGCCTTTAGTATCATAATGGTGGATATAGACCACTTCAAAGAGATCAATGATTCATTTGGCCATCAAGTGGGAGACAAAGTACTGGTCGAAGTTGCCCGCATTCTAAAAGCAAATACCCGTGGAACTGATAGAGTTGGTCGTTGGGGGGGTGAGGAATTTGTGATCGTCTGTACGCAAACGGATAAACAGGGTGTGCTGAAGCTTGCAGAAAAGCTGCGGCAGACATTCCAGGAGCACAATTTTCCGATAGTGCAACAAAAGACAGCCAGTTTTGGGGTCACGACTAGCCGGAGCGGCGATAAGCCCAACGATTTGGTTGCTCGTGCCGACGAAGCACTTTATGCGGCGAAACACAATGGACGCAATCAGGTTGCCGTACGATAATGCTTTAATTGAGCAAAACTATCTTTTGCGGGAATTGACGAAACCTGACACTTTTCTCTTCTATGAGCATATTATTTGCGAAAACGAAACTAGGGGTATTGATTGATGAGTTTGCACGTTAAAGCTGATATTCTCGAAAACAGGCTCTACCTGAAACTCTCAGGTAAGGCGACCGCCGAGGAATTCGATAAACTGTACACAGACGTCCGATTCCTTGTCGCTGATTTATCGCCTGGATTTGGGGTAATCTCCGATTTGGCAGACTATGATTTCAACAATATCAAAGAAAAATCGTATAAAAAAATTTCCAATTATCTCCTAACAAATGGACTAGGCGAAGTTGTGCAAGTCATCAAGGGAGATAGCTTGCTTTACGATCAAGCCCAGAAGTTTTCCTTAAAAGAACTCGGGTTGCGGCCTATTTTCGCCAAGACAAGTAAGGAGGCCGAAGAGAAGTTATCAATCGGCGCAAAAAGAAATGGGATTCGTTTTTATACAAGGGACATTGAAATACAATATTCAATACAAGGAAAAGTCGGCACAGGCAACTTAAAGGATATATCGATAGGTGGTTGTTCTGTAGAGTCCGCAACACTCCCCATCTCGGTAAACGAAGAACTTTTTTTAAAAATAGTAACAAGCTCTTCTGATTCATCATTTTCGGCAAACGCAAAAATTATACGCATAGAAAACGATTCATTTTCTGCAAGATTTGAAGAGTTGGACCAATACCAAAAACTGAAGCTGTGGAAAGTCCTCATTTCTCGCCATCACAGCTAAGGGTAAGCGTGTCACGGGGCACAGAATCTGCGGTGTTATCGGCCTGTTTACGTACAGATGTACGCTGCACAGGCCGATGCCATGCACCTCCGGCACCCTGTAATCGCTTACAGGTCTGTTGATAAACGGGGCTTTGGGGTTCCCCCGTGATCGGTTACAGCTAATGTCTTTTCTCAAACACTGCCTGACTCACCCTACCTGAGCAAGCAACACCTCTGTCCTCAAGCCTTTCCGTCAAAGGAAAGACGATCAACCTGTCAATCAGAAACCGGGCCCCCTTGAGGGCGTCGTAAAAACTTTGATCTACTGCGTCGCAGAATTTTTCCCGACACTCGACATACCTGAGGCATGCCTTCGCGCCGACAAAAACACTACGCCTTGTATTTCTGTATTTTTACCTAGTGCTCGAACGAAAACTTATTTTCTCAAGTTATCTTTCTAGAATTATATTGAAAAACTAAAATTTTAAAAAATGAAGATTTTTTGATTGGAGTACCACAAAACAGCGCTTTGCTATAGTATCACCTTAAATTTCTGAAAGATGACTTAAGCCACTTGGTCACCGCAAGAATTTTCACATTGAAACCGATGGGCATCTTGCTATTTGTTCGTTTCTTTTTCAGTTTTCGTTCAGTCACTACCTAGCCATCTCTTCGCGTGTGATGGACTTTTTACGAGTCCATCACCTTTATGAATGATGAAAGCGCAAACGGTGCGGCCGTCACCTCAGCATGGTATGCTCGTCCGTGCTACAGGTTGTGGAGTGCATGTTGCGCTCTGGCACCTACGCAGCAAATAGGCTATTTGCGAATCCGCTAAAGTCGCTATTCTCCTCCAAAAAAAAAAATGCTATGCTAGTTTAGGTAAATGATGCGCGTAAAAACGACCAAACGGATAACGAATACAGGGCTGAAAAAAGCAAAAGTTGACACCTTTACTGTGAGCAAAGACGATACGTTGCTTCCTTTTCTGATTGCCCATTTTCCCCAAAAAGGGCGCAACGTTCTTAAAGCTCTCTTGCGTGATCGCATGGTTTCCATTGATGGACTTCCTGTTGGTCAATTTAATCAGACTCTCACGTCGGGGTCTACGGTTGAAGTACGTTGGGAAAGAGATGCTCCTCGGGAAAAAATTTCTTCTCTTGGATTGGATATCATTTTTGAAGATACAGAACTGGTCGTCATTAACAAACCATCCGGTCTCCTCACTATTGCCACCGACACTGAAAAAAGGAAAACGGCTTATTCTCTCCTCAGCGAGCATGTGAAACTTCAAGATCATGACAACAAGATCTTCGTCGTGCATCGTCTTGACCGGGATACATCCGGCCTTCTCCTCTTTGCAAAAAACAGCACCATCAAACAACAGATGCAGGAAACCTGGGAGACGACTGTTAATCAACGAACGTATGTCGGGGTAGTAGAAGGGGTGGTGGAAAAAACGGAAAGAACGATTATCTCCTGGCTGGCTGAAACTTCTGCATTTCGAGTCTACTCACAGCAGGATGAGCACGTCGGCAAGAAGGCGATCACCCACTACCGAAAAATCGGCGGGAATTCCAGATATTCTTTATTGCTCATCAATCTCGATACGGGCAGGAAACACCAAATCCGGGTGCATATGCAGGACATAGGACATCCAATTGTCGGGGATAAAAAATACGGATCACACTCTAATCCCATCCACCGCATGGCACTGCACGCTCAGGTCCTCGAATTTGTTCATCCAACGACCGGTCAAATCTGCCGTTTCGAAACGCCTATCCCAGAAAATTTTCAGCTGATTTCTTCCCGCGGAAAATAATTCGAACCGTTCAGAAAGGCGAGTTAGCCCTGGCAACTTGGATTGAAAAAGGTGCGTAACGAGACCAAATTTCAGATCGCACAACCGCAAACGACGCAGCTCGGAACGTCTTTCTCGAAATTTTTTTTGCAAGAACGACAAAATTATAGTTCCCGTAAAATTGCGCCCCCAGAGACTGGATTACAATTATATCGCCACCAAATGGCTTTAAAATCTTCCTGGTTTGCGAGAAGAATATCGACCAATGTCGGGTCGAAATGTTTCCCTCGTTGTTCAACAAAATGCGAAAAAACCGCCTCCCAGGACCAGGCCTCGTGATAAACGCGTTTATTGGATAAGGCATCAAAGACATCTGCCACCCCGATTATCCGCCCATAAATATGAATCTCTTCACCTTGCAATCCTTGCGGATACCCCAGGCCGTCCCAACGCTCATGATGCTGTAAAACAATTTGGGCGGCCGCTCGGATAATAGGGCTCGAGGACTTGATCAATAAATCGTATCCTCGGTACACATGTGTTTTGATAACAGTATATTCTTCAGGCGATAATGGGCCAGGCTTGTTGAGGATGGCATCTGGGATGCCAATTTTCCCGAGATCGTGAGGTGTGGAAGCGAGCTTGAGCATCTCTGCCTCCTCTTCACTTAATCCATACCTCAGTGCCAAAAGCCGAGCATATTCAGCCACCCGACGCACATGGCTCCCGGTTTCTGCGGAGCGGCACTCCATGGTCTCTGCCATCTGAAAGATGATCTCTTTCTGGCTATCTTCGATCCCTTTGTTGAGGAATAAATTGTCAAAGGCCAAGGAGACATTAGTAAAAAACAACTCAAGCAAGTCATGGTCGTTTTCATTCAACTCCTTAGCTATCTCAAAATAAAGAAAGTTTTCAGACCCTGTCCTGCTCTTGAAATACCAGGCGCAACGTCCCCCCTGACAATAGAAACCATGATCCTGCGATTGGGCCAGTTGCAGGGCGGTGTGCACAAGATCTACATCGACATCGCTGATAGGGCGATCAAGGTATTGACAGAATTCGCCACTGGCAGCCAGAATAATGGATTGTCCCTTGATCCCCGAGGCGGTTAAGCCGGATGCGTGACTGAACATAGCATCTTCACGCAACTGGAGAATGGAAGTCAGTTGGCTCAGGACGCCACTGCCTAATTTTTGCAAAGATTGCCGTTCGAAAATATCCGAGGAAGCCTCAATGATTTTTTTGAGCCCTTGGCGGTTGTTTTCGATGGTGGTGATAAAATTGTAGCTGCGCAGCGCCGAAACTACGGTCACCAACATTTTATCCAAGGTGAGTTCGGTTTTTTCTTTGTAATCATTGATATCATACTCAAGGATAACCTTAGCTGCCGGTGCTTTTCCCGGCTGACCGGTTCTCAATACAATGCGTATGGTTCGATTACAAAGATCGTTACGGATATACTCCACCAAGCGGAGGCCACTGTCCTCCGTCTCCATGACGACATCCAATAAAATGACGGCAATGTCATGGTGCTGCTCTAAAATGCCCCTTGCCTGCCCGCCATTGTAGGCATGTAAAAATTCGAAAGTTCGTCCCAGGTAATCCATCCCCTTGATCATGTAGGTGGTGACGCTATGCACATCGGCCTCGTCATCCACAATGAGAATTTTCCAAGGGGCTAAAGGTTCGGGAGCTACCTCTGCCCTTCTGGTCGGCTCCGGCGATTCCTCTTTGAAAAGGATTTCATCGTTCTCGTTCATCTCTCCTCCCCGAATCAAACAGGCATTGTTACGATAAAAGCAGTCCCCTGGCCAACGGAACTCTCACATTCAAGGGTTCCCTGCAACGTACGAGTCACGATGTTAAAAACAATATGGAGCCCAAGGCCGGTTGATCCTTGGCTCCGAGCAGTGGTGAAAAAAGGTTCAAAAATACGATCCCTGACCTCCGGAGGCATGCCCACCCCAGTATCTTTATAGGTAACTTTCAAGGTTCCCTCTGACCTTTCTACCTCAATCCGAATTTCGCCCGCCTGCTCCGCAGCAAAACCATGAACAAGAGAATTAATGATGAAGTTGGTCAAAATCTGCGAGAAAGCACCGGGGTAGCTCTCGACCATCAAATCATCTACGCATTCAACCACCACGTGATGTTGCGTTTTTTTCAACTTCGGCCGTAGACTCAGCAAAATTTCATTTATATAGCTCTTCACATTGAACAGACGTTTATTCTCAGAAACCTGATCAGCTGCAACCATTTTGAAGCTACGAATCAGCTCAGAGGCCCGGCTAAGGTTCATGACCACCATATCGCCCCCCTCTTTGACATCACTCAGATATTTGGCCAGATCCGAACGTTTCATCTCGCCCTGATCATACAACTCGTTCAAGGCTCGACTTTTTTCCGCCAGGGTGGAACCCGCTGACAAAGCCACCCCCACCGGCGTGTTGACTTCGTGGGCAACGCCGGCAACCAACTCACCAAGAGCTGCTAATTTCTCAGACATGACCAGATGTTTTTGAGTTCTTTGCAAATCAACCAAAGTCTGTTGCAGGTCAAGATTGGTTTTGGCCAGCTCACCCGTGCGTTGCGCAACCCGCTCCTCCAACTCCTCATTAAGACGGTGCAATTTTTCTTCGGCAATGGTTCGGGCTTCTTCTTTTTCCTCAAGACCTTCGGCCATGCTGTCGAAAGCAACACCAAGAGCACCCAGCTCTCCTTCATCGGCAGACATTCCCGTACGTACAGCAAGATTTCCCTGTTTCAACCTACTTGTGGCAAGGATCAATGCGGATAAACGGCGCAGCATGGTAAACTCAGCAACACACCATGCCATAGCCAATGCCAATATCGCGGCTAACACCAGCAAGGCCACATTGCGCATGGTGACGGATCGCGCCTCAGCCAGGGCTTGATCGACCGGGATACCAAGGCGAATCATGAGGTAAGAAGAAGTCCCCTGTAGGAATATCCGTTTGAACCCATAGAGGCGACTGACCCCATCGACACCGGACTCAAGGAAGGTTCCCTCTTCATGTTTGCCCGACATCAACGCCACCATCTGCGGCAAATCGGCAACCCATGTATATTTTTCAGTTTCAGGAAAACGGGTTAAGCGAACACCTTTCATATCGGTTAAGGTGAAAACCGATTGATCGGGCAGGTGAAGATCGTAAAAAATTCCGCCAAAATAGCCCACATCAAACTCTGCGACAAGTACCCCCATCACTTGACCAGCAGCCCCCAAAACCGGCTGACCAAACTGGACAGCCACTCTATGTTTGCCAGGCAACAGAAAGTATTCTCCAACAACAAACGCTGTTGATTTTTTGTTTTGTTGAAAAAATGGCGATTGCTTGAGTTGGACGTTACTCTTCTCGGGGACTGTCACAAGAATATTCCCCTGAACATCGGCAAGGGTCAGCGAGACATACGCCCCATTACTGGCGAGGATATCCGAAAGGATGGTTTGGGTGGCGAACACATCAAGATTTCGTATCTCTGATGATTTAGCCAAGGCTACCAGCAACAAGCGGGCGTTCTCCACTACCCGTTCATGATGAGCAGCCATGGATTTAACTTGGCGAAGAGAGTAGTCTTCCGCATCATTGACCACTCTGTGGCGAAGCTCGCTTCCGGAATAGAGCAGGATTGCTAGTGAGGGAAGGACGGCCAATAAAACCAACAGAATCAAACTGCGACGAATAGGGCCCAGAAAGAGAAATCGCATAACATACCTTCCTCTAAGGGAATAAGGGGATGTCTAACGAGACGGTACTAGACGAGCGAGATGTTCATCATGCAGGACAGGTATTCAGACCACGTGCATTGTTCGCACGCCTGATATTTTACCAATTTTCCGTAAAATATACATTGATTAGTATGAGCGTTCCACCTTCACATGAAAGACGAGAGACTGTAGCCCCATGAAAAACACCCCTCAATATCTTTTTGTCGAACCATATTACGGAGGATCGCACCAAGCCTTTATTGACGGCATAACCCGGTTTACAGAAGGCGAATTCACCCTCTTGGCATTACCCGCCAGGAAATGGAAATTGCGGATGCAGTTGGCAGCCCCCTATATGGCCGAACAGATCGTTGAGGCTCTCAGCAAAGGTGCCCGGTTTGACGCAATTGTGACATCCACCTTTCTTGATACCGCTGTTTTAAAAGCGCTTTTGGCTCAAAAAGGGGTTTTCATTCCCCTGGGGATCTATTTTCATGAAAATCAATTTGCCTATCCCAGAAGACCGGAAGATACGGCTCGGCATCAGTTTGCAGCCATAAACTGTACCTCTGCTCTCTGCGCGGATGCGGTTGCATTCAACAGTGCCTTCAACATGAAGACCTGCCTAAACGGTATCAGGGAGTATGCACAAAAGGCTGCTGATTTCTCCATGCCAGACATTGCGGGGCACATTGGCGACAAATCCATTGTCCTGTATCCGGGTCTGGATTTCAGCGGAATCGATGGCAAAGAAGCGGCTTACAAAAAGGAGAGTAGACCAGTCATCGTCTGGAACCATCGATGGGAACACGACAAGAATCCTGAGGCCTTTTTTCAGGCTCTCTTTGAACTGCATGGAAAGGGAGCAGACTTTCAGCTCGTTGTCCTGGGGGAGTCGTTTCGTCATCAGCCGGAAATCATGCTACAGGCCAGAGAGATATTGGCCTCGCACATTCTCCACTTTGGCTATTGCCAGGATAAAGACGAATATGCCTCCTGGCTGCAGCGCGGAACCATTGTGGTCTCCACAGCGATCCACGAGTTTTTTGGCATGGGTGTGCTGGAAGCGGTTCGCGCAGGATGCAGACCTCTTGTTCCTGACCGCCTGGCCTACCCGGAGTTATTCCCGGTGCAATATCGCTACACAGACGGACAGCTGGTCGAACGGCTGTCTGAACTTGTTGACACCAATGCTGGAATACCACCGACAGAGACACGAGTCCTTACCGATCCGTATTCATGGGAAACGATAGGGAGATCATATAATGCTTGGCTGAAGAAACTCAGAGAGAACAAAAAAATTACCGGATAATCTGGGCACAAATTTTGTATCCGATCACGGGAGAACCCCAAAGGCCCCGTTTATCGACGGACCTGTGTAGAGTAGAGCGCTGATGAGAGCACCAAGAGCCAACGATTATGTTTTGCCGCACGCGGCTATTCCATATCAGAAGATTTCCTGGTGGCATCAGCGCCCCCTCGTCGAACCGGACGT
>JAQUEZ010000201.1 GCA_028684915.1 Desulfobulbus sp. | reverse complement strand
CCAGCCCAACCTTTGCCTTGAACTCTGGTGTGTGAACCTTCCTTTTCTTCGCTTCGCTCATAGCCCCTCGTTCTCCTCATGATGGCGCACAGCTTAATTTACTGTCTAGAATATGGGGTCCACTATAAAGTGATTTGCTCATGGAAGTTCCTTTTTCAGTAATCTTTCTTTTATATGTTCAGACCATCTCGCAACTGGCGACTCGGACGAAAGGTAATCATGTGACGTTTAGTAATCATCATTGACTCACCTGTCTGCGGGTTACGTCCTCGGCGTGGAGATTTTTCCCGAACGATGAAACTACCGAAGTTGACCAACTTGATAGATTCCCCGCTGACCAACGTGTTTTTTAGAGTAGAAAATAATGTATCCACAATTACAGCAGCATTTCTATGTGAAATGTTCAATTTACCGGTAATTGAAGTTGCTAATTCCCTTCTTGTGACGTTATTTTTATTCATTATCGTGAATTATTCTTGATAAATAGGCCTGAAGTCCAATGGAAAATTTATGCAAATCAGGATACTGAAGTTAACGTTGGCACTTATCGCTTACAACCGGGGCGCTTGACTCTGATGGTTCACTTTTTTAATCGGATTTTATCCCAATATTCCTTTACCCGGCAACAAAGGCAGGTATCATTTTTGTTCCCACAGCCGCAGGCATCCGCGTCCCTGAGCGCTTGCTTAAACTGATCTTTGGTCAACTTTACCAGTTTATTAGCAAAATACAATTCAATATAGGGTACATTGGTCCTGTTACTTCCTTCTCTACTACCTACTATTCTTTGACTATTTTTCAGTGCTGTTGGACTTCATCCATCCCGTATAAAACCGAAAATCGTGATGAGAAGAGCAACATGCCATCCATCGTTATAGATGGCATGCCGGTAGGATAAAACTACTCCATAACAACTGTGTAAAAATGAGGTGTAGGGCTGCCGTCAAATAAAGGTTTTACACGTTCACCAGCTTTCTCATGGGCAGGACTGCGATGCATAGCTTCGAATGCTTCTTGATTTTCAAACTCAACAATAGCGCCGTAGTTACCTTCTCCCAATGGCCTTAAAAGCCTTCTTTTGATAAAACCTTTGAAGTTCGAAAATTCTTGATTCGATGAGGCAAACCATTCTTGAAACTCACCATCTTTACCTGCTTTTATCGGTGGGAAAGAAATAACAACAATAAACATAATATCACCTCTAAACGGATAATCATCAAAAGTAGACTTACATTTCAGCTAAAATAATTCATATTTTATAGTAAAATCATCAGTCTATTTGCTTGAATTTCTGATTTATTGCAAATCCATAGCGATGCTCTTCCCAAAATGAATGCAGTTATCAACCGCTTCATTATCCGGATTCCATAGTTCGCGAATGCCATCATTCATCAACTGGAACCCGCCTTCCTTAAGCCTATCGGAAATCATCTTTATTGACTCACCACTCCAACCGTAACACCCAAAAGCAGCCGCCATTTTATTTTTGAATTTCAAGCCTCGCATTTCTTCCAGAATAGCCGCTGTAGCAGAAAGAATGCCTTGATTGATTGTCGGCGACCCCACGAGAATAGCTTTGGATTTAAAAACCTCTGTAATCAGATCATTTTTATCTGACCTGGCGACATTAAAGAGTTTCACTGTGATGCTCTTGTCGATTTCCGTAATTCCCTTAGCAATGGCTTCAGCCATTTTCCTGGTTCCATCCCACATTGTGTCGTAGAGAATCGTAATCTGATTTTCGGAATAGTCGTTTGCCCATCGCGCATATTGATTAACGATCTGCAGAGGGTCATCCCGCCAAATTACGCCATGGCTCGGACAGATCATGTCAACCGGTACATTCAATCCAAGGACTTCCTTGATTTTTTTGTCAACCAAGGCGCTGAATGGCGTGAGGATGTTGGCATAATACTTTATGGCTTCCTGGTACAATTCCGCCTGGTCCACAAGATCGTTGTACATTAACTCCGACGCAAAATGCTGGCCAAAGGCATCGTTACTAAAGAGGATATTATCCTTTGTCAGATAACTCATCATGCTATCTGGCCAGTGCAACATTCGAGCTTCTATGAATATAAGCTCTCTTGAACCTAGCTGGAGTGTGTCGCCGGTCTTGACAACCTGGAAATTCCAGTCTTGATGATAATGGCCTTTCAGGGATTTGACGGCATTAGCAGTGCAGTAAATTGGTGTATCGGGGATATGGCTCATCAGTTCCGGCAGGGCACCGCTATGATCTGATTCGGCGTGATTGGCAACAATGTAATCGATCTTGTCCAGGGAGATCTCTTTTTGAAGATTCTCTATAAATTCACTGGAATATTTTCCCCATACGGTATCAATCAGGACCGTCTTTTCATCTTTTATCAGGTATGGATTATAGCTTGAACCACGATGGGTCGAATACTCTTCCCCATGAAATCTTCGTAATTCCCAATCAATCTTCCCAACCCAATAAACGTTGTTTTTTATATGGAAACTCATATCCTATTCCTCCTTTTTCTTGTCAAGAATCAGGAACCATTTCCTGAACCTTCCTTGTCAGAACCAATATTCAGGATATTGCCGTTTTGATGAGAGGTTATTGACCAGCAGGGCCACCACCAGCATAATGGTCGCCCCTAATCCCACAGGGATTATAGCATACAAATAACCAAGGGCATGCACCTTGGTGCTGCCTATAACCGCGATCAACGCAGTAGCTCCGCCAGGGGGGTGCAGGGTACGGGTGACGAGCATTACAGCGATGGCGGTTGCGACTGCAAGCGCAGCAGCAAGCCACAGTTGATTGGTAAAGGTTTGGTAACAGAAAACACCAATAATCGCAGAAATTATATGGCCACCGAGTAAATTTCTGGGTTGTGCCAGGGGGCTTTTTATGGCCCCATAAATAAGTACAGCGGATGCACCAAAGCTCCCGATAATCATGACCAGGTCACTCTGGGCAAGGAGATTAAAATGACTGAAGGAAACGGCTGAGATACCGAGAAACGCACCAAGCCAGGACCAGAAAACCTCACTGAGAGGTGGCCTTGGGGGACTTTTGGTGAACCCTTTCATTTTTCCGAAATAGTTCATTTGCCCCTCCTGGTGCGCATAATATGACCACCTACCAGGTCAGACCTCGTTAAAATTCCTACCAGGACATCACTGCCTTTGGCCAATACCGGCAAACGGTTGATTCCCTTTTTCTGAAGAATGGCCGCAGCCGTAATAGAAAGAGTGTCCTCTGCAATGGTTATGGCCGGAGTGCTCATGATGTTGGCTGCCGTTGCCTGATGAATGGAGGCAATTTCGCATTGGCCACCTTGCAGACAAGAAGTGACCACATCCATAAAGGACCGGTTTGCCCCACCCATTTGCTTGAAAAAATCTCGCTCCGAAACAACCCCAGCCACCTTTTCCTTTTCATCAAGGACCGGGACGCCAGATATAGATGCAGCGGCCATTATATGAGCAACTTCAACAAGAGGGGTAGTGGTCGATACAGTCACTACCTGACGGCTGGCAAGCTCTCCCACGGTTATGGAATGCAAACGGCCAAGGGCATGCTGATAGGCGTGCCGATAAAGCAACTTGAAATCAGCGGCAGTGATATCCAGATAGCCGTGAATTTCCTGCATGGCGGTATAGATATCCTCTTCAGAAATGTCGATTTCCAGCGGGATGTCTGGGGTGGAGGAAGTCGGGTTCTGTTTCATAGTATCCGTCCTGAATGTTGAAAAAAAACAAGCCCGAGATAACCATTGGGTCATGTCGGGCTTGTCTGCTTCTTAAGGCCTACCGTTTATCCAAGAATAGCTTTCAGGTCTTCGTCAGGAGTGGAGATGGGCATGATGCTGAAATTCTCCACTAAGACATTCAGCACATTCGGAGTGACGAATGCCGGAAGACTGGGTCCGAGACGAATTTCCTTGATGCCCAGGGAAAAGAGGGATAGCAGGATAACCACGGCCTTTTGTTCGTACCAGGAAAGGACCAGCGACAAGGGGAGATCATTGACCCCACACTCAAAGGCGTCGGCCAGGGCCATGGCAATCTTGACCGCTGAATAAGCGTCGTTGCACTGGCCAACATCCAACAGCCGGGGAATTCCGCCGATATCACCGAGCTTTTTGTCAAAGAAACGGAATTTACCGCAAGCCAGGGTCAGGACCATGCAATCCTCAGGGACCTTCTCCACCAGCTCCGTGTAGTAGTTGCGTCCAGGCTTGGCACCATCGCATCCTCCGACGAGGAAAAAGTGGCGAATGGCTTTGGACTTCACTGCCTCAATGACCTTGTCAGCGACTCCAAGCACGGTGTTTCTGGCAAATCCCACCAGAACACTGCCTTTGTCCAGCTCATCGGTGAACCCGTCCAAGGCCAGGGCTCTCTCAATCACTGCACTGAAGTCCTTCTCTCCACTCCCTGCAACATGGGCAACATCAGGCCATCCCACCAGGCCGGTGGTGAACACATTGTTTTTGTACGAATCGAGTGGTTTCTGGATACAGTTTGTCGTGAAAAGAATGGCTCCGGGGAATTCTGGCATCTCTTTTTGCTGATTCTGCCAGGCGGTTCCGTAGTGGCCATAGAAATGGGAGTATTTCTTCAATCCTGGATACCCGTGACAGGGCAGCATTTCACCATGGGTGTAAATGTTAATCCCTTTGCCTTCGGTTTGCTTGAGCAGCATCTCCAGATCCTTGAGATCATGCCCCGTAACGAGGATACATTTGCCGGGGATATGTCCCAAGGGAACTTCGGTGGGAACCGGATGCCCGTAGGTTCCGGTGTTACCGGCATCGAGGAGTTCCATGGCCTTTATATTGACCTCTCCAGTCTTCAGGGCCATGGCCACCAAATCGTTGAGCCCCATTTCCCCTGTGATCGCAGCCATGGCCTCATGGATGAAGGCATAGACCACCTCATCTTCCTGTCCGAGAATGGCTGCATGGTCGGTGTAGGCAGCAAGACCACGCAAACCGTAAAGGATGATTTGTTTCAAGGAGCGCAGGTCCTCGTTGGCGTCAAGCGAGGGAATGAAATTGAGCGACTTGCCCTGCTCTTCAAGGCCAGCCAGGCTATCGGCTGGCGTAAAACTCAGGGCGGCAGCTGCACCATCAACTGTTCCGCCAGCGGCTTGCACCTTGGCCATGAGTTCGTCACGCAAGGTGACGGCTTCCCTGATCCAGACTTCGAAACGGGCCGGATCAAAATCGACGTTGGTTAAGCATGAAAAAATAGCCTCGCTGGTGAAACGGTCTATTTTGTTGTCAGCAACCCCCACTTGGCGTCCTGCATGGGCAACGATGGAAAGGCCCTGAACAGCATGCGTCAGGAGATCTTCAAGCCCTGCGACTTCTTCTTTTTTGCCGCAGACACCCATTTTGGTGCAGCCGATTCCTTGGATGGTTTGTTCACACTGGTTGCAAAACATAGCGTTTCTCCTTGCGTTCGGAATATTGTTAAAATGACTTTTTTATTTGCTCGATTGTGTTCATCTGGCGTTCATATTGCCCCTTTGCCAGGTTATCGGCATTGACGTAGGTCAATTTCCTCGAAATAACCCCAAAAGATTAGATTGGCGGGGCGATGGTCACCACAATGCGCATGTCGCTTCCTGCGCGTACGCCATGGGGTTCCCGTATTTCAGAAATGAGAATGTCTCCCGTTGTAGCGGGCATTTCCGTTCCATCTTTGCCGAGAAAAAAGCCGTCCCCCTCGACAACAAGAATTGAGAGTTGACCGTCGAGGTCATGCGAGTGCACCGGAAAGGTATGACCTGCCGAGAGGTTGAAGTTGATAATTTTGAAATACGGCGAGTCTTCAACGAGAAAAAACCGCGTCATTCCTTGTTCAAATACTCTTGTGTCGTTCAGGCTCATTTTCTTCATGAGAACACCTCTTTGAGGAATTGGGGACAGGAGAACCTCGTTCTCATCCCGATACTATGTTTGTCACTTTTCTGGTTTGGCGTGTTGTTCTGCGGGTAACTCGATTGCACGGTGATGACGGCAACGCATCAATCAAGTTGCCCACTCCAGGGGTTGTTAGTGGTAATTATGTGAAAATTAATTCACATAAGAGGTCTAAAAAAACAACCTCGCAAAGTTAATGCAGAAACGTGTGATCAGATGAATGAACTGAGGCGCATACCTGATTACTCTGCGACCAACATGAGGTGAAAAAGTGGCCAGGCCGCGATAAAATGGCCTTTGACATCAAAATCTCCCTCACTCATATGCCAAAGGAGGGCTGCTGGTTGCACAATGCCAAAAAACATCCGTGCTACAGCAGCTGGTTCCAGATCAGAACGAATCTCGCCCTTTTTCTGTCCCTCACGAACTATTGCTTCCAACTCAAGCAAATAACCACGGATAATAAGATACATCCTTTGACGTCTGATTCTTTCCTGACCCCACAATTCGTCGGAAAAAACGATGCGAGGAATTCCCTGGTGCTGACAAATCAGGCCCTCATGCAAGCGGAGTAATTCACGAAGACGGTCTATGGCATTTTCTTTATTTTGCCGGACAATCTCCACATTTTTATACATCTTCTCCCGTATGTGTTCGAGGATCGCCCCGAGAATCGCGTCTTTGTTCTTGAAGTGCCGATAAAGCGCTGAGGGAGCCAGGCCAAGATGGGCGGCAATCTCGCTGATCTTGAATTTTTTGACCTCGGTATCGCTCAAAATGTGGAGAGCAGCTTCGACGATCTGCTCTTTTCGTATGTCAGTGGCAACTTTTTCTGTGGTCATCGCAGCATTCCATGTGAATTTATTTTCACATTAAGCGCGGACTATGGTAGTGTCAAGAGTAGTATCGATTATCAGTACGTTGTCGGGTGACTGATTTTTTCAGCCACCTGATACATCTGCTTGAACGTCGCGGGAGAGATCGTGCTTTGCCAATGACCACTGAAATTGGCTCCAATCCAAAAACCGAGAAAAAAAATCACGGTCAAGAGAGGAAGGAGCCAAGACCCGACCTTTCTGCCCGCCCCTTGCAGAGTGAGGCACTCCTTCTGAGGGCAGGTGGCAATACATTCAAGGCAACCGATACATTCAGGGGACCGGACGGTATGTTTCTGGCTAACCTTGATGCCGCCTGGACACCGGGCATCACATTTCCGGCAGTCAATGCATGTCTTGCTGTCACGGTTGACCTGCAGCGGGCTCACCAAGGCGAGCAATCCAAGCAGGGCTCCATAGGGACAGAGAAATCGACACCAGAAGTTGGCAACTATAAAAGATAGAACGACCAGAGAGATCAGGATGGCCAAGGTCAGATGCGATGGGGAAAGAAAAAACTGGAGCATCTTGGCGTCTGCCGCAAGATTATAGGGGGTTTGCAAAAAGGATGAGATTGCGGCCACATCCATCTTCCAGCAGATGATGTAGAGGAAAAATCCGAGGAACAAATATTTGATACTGCTGAGAAGAAGAGCCAACCAAACAGGGACCTTCCGGAGGATCTTGAATTTTGCCCCTATCCATTGAACTTGATGGCTCAGAAAGCCTACCGGGCAAATCCAGCCGCAAAACCCCTTCCGGGCCAAGAAGGCAATTGTTAATGCAGCCATGAAGATGACTAAACCAGCCGGATGAATAGGGTCAAACTCGGCGGTGAGGATGAATCGTTTGAGACCCAGCAGGGCAGAGATCGGCAAAAAACCTTCCACTGCTGGAGGTCTGGCAATATACGGCCCCTGATCCAGGGTCCATTGGTAGAAGAGAAAAAATCGATATCCTATATAAAGGGTGAACAGCCCGAAAGATGCTTGGACTGTTCTTCTTATTCCACTGATATTTTTATGAAAGAATGCGTTTGCAGGCATGATTCGCTCCTAAGAACAAAGGCGACAGGCGTGTCAAGTTATCGAGTCCAGTAATCGAGGAGTCCGCTCATCACCGAATTGATTGCGGGGAAACGGCTTTCATCGTGTCGCATCTCATCGGGTTGCTGAATGAATGGAGCATCAAAGATTTCATCCGCACAATGGTCGATAAGGCTTTGGAGGCTGTCCTTGGTCGTTTCCAGGTGGAACTGCAGGCCGATCACCCTGTTTTCATACATAAACCCCTGGTGCGGGCAGGCTTGAGACCGGGCCAGTAAAACGCTGCCTTTGGGCAGGTCAAATGTGTCACCATGCCAATGCATGACCCGAAGATCGACTGGAAACAGGGTGCGGATCTCCTCTGGTACCTCTTGGGCAATGCTAACGGGGAACCAGCCGATTTCTTTTTCTGTATTTTTATAAACCGACGCCCCTAAAACATCGGCTAGCAGCTGAGCGCCAAGACAGATTCCCAAGATTGGTTTGCTTGCGGCTACAGCCTCCTGCAAAAACTCTTTTTCCTGAGCCAGCCAAGGGTACTTGGCTTCCTCATAAATATTCATCGGGCCGCCCATGACCACGAGATAATCAAAATCGGCCACGGCTGGAAGCCGGTCACCGGCATATAACCTTGTGCACGAAACCTGGACGCCGGAAGAAACGGCCCAATGTTCGATACTCCCCAGCCCCTCAAAAGGGACGTGTTGCAAATAGTGAAGTTTCATAAAGTATTCCTCGTAACTATGCGCCTGTTCGCCTGGATCGCCCTATGTCGACGAAATGTATTTTTGCCCTACACCGAAGATTGCGCCCTGAAAAAGAAAGAGAGAACCTCTCCGCAGCAAGATAACCGGATCGCACAGATAATAAATTGATGTAGATCAAAGAAATTAGGAAGAACGACTGTACGTTTATTCCTGGATGATTGAGGACCGAGATGCCGTGTTCTGGGCAAATAATAGGAAGAATCATTCAGGTTTTTTGAAAATTCTTTTTGGGTAAATCTGCCTTTGGTTCTGCCAAGGCAATGCCCTATAATAAAAGAATCGTTCTATAATGGCCCAAAGTCCAATCATGACGTAACGAATACTCACCGAGGAGGAAACGGATGTTTTGCAATCAATGTGAACAGACGGCGAAGGGTATCGGTTGTACTGTTGTTGGCGTTTGTGGCAAAAATGAGGAGGTGGCAGACCTCCAAGATCTTCTGATCTATTCTCTGCAAGGGTTGTCTTTGTACGCTTTGGAGGGACGTAAACTCTCCATAATCGACGAAGCCACGGATCTTTTTATATTGGAAGCAATATTCTCCACCTTAACCAATGTTGATTTTGATCCTGAGCGCTTTGTTGCGTTGATCAACCGATCCGTTGAGCTTCGCGAGGCAATGAAAACCAAGGTCGCAGCCGCTGGAGGAAAGGTCGATTTTAAAGAGCCACCAGCTTCTTTCATTCCAACAGGATCAGTTGCCGATTTGGCGGCTCGGGGCAAGGCTCTGGACTTTCTCAATAGCCTGGATGGGGACAGCAACATTCGGTCGTTAAAACAGACGGTGCTTTTTGGCTTGAAAGGCATTGGAGCCTATGCTGACCATGCTGCAATCCTTGGTCAGACAGATCCATCGATCCCCGCCTTTTGCTATGAGGCCCTGGTCATGTTGCTCTCTGCTGATTTGTCCATGGACGCCGGAGTAGCCATGGTACTGCAGGCAGGGGAGATCAATTTGCGGGCTATGGAGTTATTGGATGCAGGCAACACGGGAACCTATGGTCATCCTGTCCCCACTCCTGTTCCCCTCGGCCACCGTAAAAACAAATGCATTCTCATTACCGGCCACGATCTGCACGACCTTGAACTCCTCTTGCAACAAACTGAGGGCAAAGGAATCGACATTTACACCCATGGTGAGATGCTGCCCTGCCATGGCTATCCCGAATTGAAGAAATACCCGCATTTATATGGCCACTACGGAACCGCCTGGCAGAATCAACAAAAAGAGTTTCCTAACTTTCCCGGCCCTATTCTCTTTACGACAAACTGCATCCAGAAGCCGCGTGACGACTACAAAGATAGAGTCTTCACAAACGGTCTTGTGGGCTGGCCAGGGGTGAAGCACATCACCAACAAAGACTATGCTCAGGTTGTCGAAATGGCATTGAGTATGTCAGGGTTTACTGATGATATTGATAACGGTCAGGTCCTGGTCGGTTTTGGCCGCAAAAGTGTGCTTGGTGTCGCCGATAAAGTCATAGAAGCCGTCAAATCAAAGGCGATTCGTCACTTTTTTCTGGTCGGAGGATGTGATGGTGCCAAACCAGGCCGGGACTATTTCACCAAATTTGTCGAACAGGTACCCAACGATTGCGTCGTTTTGACCTTAGCCTGTGGAAAATTCCGCTTTTTTGATAAAGATCTGGGCGATATTGGCGGCATTCCCCGCCTGTTGGATGTTGGTCAATGCAATGATGCCTATTCGGCAATTCAAATAGCTGTTGCCCTGGCCAATGCCTTTGAGTGCGGAGTCAATGATCTCCCCTTGTCGCTTGTTCTTTCCTGGTATGAGCAGAAAGCCGTGGCCATACTGCTCACCCTGCTTTTCCTTGGTATAAAGGACATACGCTTAGGACCTTCGCTTCCGGCTTTTATCTCCCCGGATGTGCTTAATTTTCTTGTCAGCACCTTCGATATTAAACCAATAGATACCCCGGAGGCGGATTTAAAAGCGATCCTGGGATAACCCTTTTTACAGTAAAAAATCATCCTGTTCACCTTGTCTCCAGGTGAACAGGCAGTTTCCGTAGCCGGTTTTATTTGATTTAGAAGACTCGAAGAAACCGGCCTTTTTATCTTAATTCTTCATCAAGGAGAGATGGTTATGAAACAGGTTGAGATTGATCAGAATGAATGTATTGGTTGCGAGACTTGTGTTGAAATGTGTCCGGAAATTTTTGCCTTTAATAATGATGAAAGTAAAGCATATGTCATAATGCCGGAAGGAGGAGATCAAGACTGTATCGAGGAAGCAATGGCGGCATGTCCTGCCGAGTGTATCAGTAATAATGACAAATAATATTGCATCCAGGCTCTGGCAATCAAAGTATTGTTAATTTCCTCTGTGTTTGAACAGTTTACAACATCAGGTTGATTTTTTTTGGCAACCTATGGAGGAAGCAATGGATAGACATTTATTGCAGTTGATAGAGAATAGCCAGGAAGCTATTCTTATTGCTGATCGCCACGGAAAAATTCGTTATTGGAATTTAGGCGCTGAAAAAATG
>JAQUEZ010000200.1 GCA_028684915.1 Desulfobulbus sp. | reverse complement strand
TTTCCCATGGAGCCTGCAGTCCAAGGCCTAACGTAATGATATCTTTACTATTCATGGTTCCCCTCGTCATTTGGTGTGGATTTGATCGTTTTATACATCAAATCCACACCAAATGACGAGGAGCCCTCTTTGTGTGATCGCGGTCTCAAGGAGAGTTGTTGCCATGCCCTCCTGAAGAAAGACAAGGTCGTCGTCCATCTTGATATAGAATGATTCGGGATCGTTGCAGAATTTATAAAATCGATTGACAGAGAGATTGGTTCCATCCGTGTTTTCGATTCTGACGACGCGAATTTTTTGATGTTCCCGTTCAAGGGAATCAATATAAGCTCGATCGGCAGAATCACGGCAATTATCCCATAAATGCCATTCCGAAATGTTCGAATCCCTCAAGACATAATGCTTAAGCAGATCCATATAACTCCGGCGGCCAGCAGGCGTGACGGCAATTATTTTATGGTATTGCATTTTCGACTATTCTCATTAATTTAAAGAGATAAGTGATTGTATCCCCAGCCCAGAAACTTTCTTTTGTTGCAAGGTTTAAGATTCCCTGCGCCTGCCAAAATGCGGTCGAGAGTGTGCTCCATTTGTTTTGGCAACATGGCCTGTGCCTTGGAAACATTATTGGTAGGATGTTAGCTCCACCAGAATGCCGGTCAGTTTGCACAAACATTTTCTACCTTGTCAATCCTGACACACGCTTGCTGATGCATTGGTACAATTGATAAATAGGAGTATTCCAGCTTTCTCTCTTTCGCAAACTCCTGAAAGGCTTTGTATTCGTGTAGTTGCCACCCTGGGTAATTCAGATATTCATCGAAGACGATGATCGTTCCGGGGATTATCCTGTCCCCAAGATGATCAAATATTGTTTTTGTTGATGAATACAAATCACAATCAATATGCAAGAATGCAACCGGCTCTTTATGGCGTTGTATGAAGTCTGGAAGTGTCTCGTTAAAAAGGCCAATGACTAATTCGGCATTTTCTGGAACAGAGGGGATGGGCTGAGCGAATTGTCCCTTCTCAAATCCAGATCGCCAATCCTCAGGTAGCCCATCAAAGCAATCAAATCCATATATTTTTTCTTTAATTGCTGATGAAATAATACGAATCGTGTGTCCATTTGCAACTCCGAATTCTAGATGTAACCCATCAATATTGCATTGTTTGGTTGCATGAATGAGAAAATCTTTTTTATCGGAAAATGTTTTGGCTCGTGTCATAAATATACAATAATATTGAGCGGAACTCCATGTTGCGGCTATATTTGCCATCTGTTGCAGATCATAAAACTCTGGTATGTGTTTCAGTATATATCGATGGAAGAAAATTCCAAGTGATCGTCCAGCAAACTTAATAGATGAAGAAACTAATATCTTTATTAACCTCATTGCAATCCCCATTTTCTTGACTTTAATACGCTAACAATAAATCCAAAGGTGACTATGCATTCCATAATCAAAGTATTGATTGCTGCTCCGTTGGCACCAGCACATGTAATCAGTGGTGTAATCATGATAAGGCTTGTAACTCCCCCAGCTGTCACTACTCGATTGACTTCGGTCATCATGCCTTGTGCTAACATTATCTGCACGCCGAGAAGATTCGACAGCGCAACCACCAGAGGTAGCGGCGAGAGCCAGCGCAGGAGTGCCGCGGCATCCAGAAATTCAGGGCCGGCGACGAGCAAAAGGATTGGTTCGGCTAGAAGGAACAAGGCTAGGCTTGCTGCAAGAGAGATAAGCACAACCAAACGCCCGGAGTGCCACAGAAGGCGAAGCGCCGCCGGTCTGTCATGGGCAAAGAGATAGCTCATGCGCGGAAACAGCGCCTGGGCAAGGGGCGCAATGAGGGATTGTACGGTCATTCGAATTCTATCGGCTAGAACATATTGCCCCACCGCTACTGCACCAGCCATTGCGCCGAGAATAGTCGGAATAAGACTCGTATACAGTACGATCCAAACGTGAGAGAGGAAAATCGTGCCGTTTTCCTGAAATTCAACAAACATCTGTGCCCATCTCGGCCAATGCCAGTCAAGGGATAGATTTTTCCACATCCAGAAAAGCATCGCCGCACCAGCTATTAGTCCGGTCAGCGCTGAAATAGCGATGACGAACGCCCCATCGCCGGGGGCGCGGACAAAGAAAAAGATTAGCGGTACTGCGCCAGCGCGAATAGCGAGTTGTACAATGGCAACCTCGCGTATCCTTTCAAGTCCCGACAGCAGCCAGGCCGGGAACAGTACCCCCGCAACGATCACTCCCATCCCATAAAAAGTATAGGATCGGAACTGCTCGAAAATGGGCGCGAAAGCGCTAAGTCCCAGTAGTGTGCCCAGCGCGACCACGCTAAGCCCCCATTGCACCGCCCATCCAGCGAAAAAACTTTCGGATAACGCTGCATGATCGTTGCGTAGGGTAGCAATCTTCCGTGTTCCGCTCCAGGAAAAGCCCCAGTCGGAGAGGATAGTGAAATAGCCCAAAATTACCTGCATCCAGACGACGCGGCCCCATTCCTCTGGTCCCAGTACGCGGGTGAGATAGGGCAACGTTAAGAGCGTAATGAGATAGCCCATCGCTTGCATCCCCGCTAGCGCACCAACATTCTGCACAAGGCTCGAAGCAGCGAGGCGGTTGATTTTTCCAGGAAGGCTTTGAAGCCCGGTGGTCACGAAGCAATCCTCACATGTGGGTTTATGAATTTCAGTGTTTCAGGCTTCCCCATGTCCGTCCCTGTCCTGCCTGTTGGCGTCTAGGTGCGCCTAAGGGGGGCTGATCGTTTGTCTTGGAATGTATTGACGCCTCATGGGCGGAATGATGGTCCCCAGTTCGGTCAAATTGGATAATGGTCTTGCCGAAGGCCAATTGCTCCAAGGGCTTATTCATGATGAATTTGTTGCTCATTTAATTTCCCTTGGGTAACCCCCCGGCTTTGCCGGGGGACAACAACAGTTTGACAGCTCCAGCAAAATAAAGAAGCCTCCCGCCTCGTGAACCGGTCAAAGTCACGAAAAAGGAGGCTTCATGAACGACATACAATGTTTAAGCCACGCAAGATGGGATTGCAAGTTCCATGTAGTGTGGATACCGAAATGCCGAAGAAAAATGCTCTATGGCCAACTTCGGAAAAATTTGGGTGATGTGTTCCATGATCTTGCACGGCAAAAAGAAAGTCGGATTGTTGAGGGGCATTTGCAGCCCGATCATGTGCACATGTTGCTGTCGATCCCCCCGAAGTATTCGGTTGCCCAAGTTGTAGGTTACATGAAAGGGAAAAGTGCAATCTACATCGCACGCAATTACCTTGGGCAAAAGAAGAACTACAATGGGATGCACTTTTGGGCACGAGGCTATTTTGTGTCAACCGTTGGTGCCGACGAGGCAATGGTTTGAGCATATATCCGTAACCAGGAGCAAGAGGATCAGCGAGTAGAACAACTGAACTTGTTTAACTAGGCGACCACCATATGGTGGTCAGATAATCTTTTCAAGAGACCGCTTTGAGCGGTTCACAGTCTTTCAAGCCACCGGCTTTGCCGGTGGTTCTGACTCGCCTCCTTGAATAGACTGAACTGATTCGGAATATATGCTTATTTTAACGAGAAAAAGTTGTATCCATTTTGGCTGAAGAGTGCTTGGTTAGCATTTAGCATAAAGGGGAAAAAAGTTAGTCTATCTTTATCATTCAAACTCTCAAGCCATGATTTTGTCAGGTCTTCACGCATGAGAACATAAGTGAAGTTTTTTTTATTCAGGGTTTCAAGTATTCCTGTTTCTCGATATTCTCTTTTAAGAAATTTCGAGAAAACTCCCTCGCCAAAGGGTTGCTCAAAAACTGGCTGGAAGTCCATGTAATAGCCCCTGTTGCCCAAGAAAATGCACAGTACCTTGGCGTCCGGCGGTAAGAAGGCATTGGCGTATTGTATGGCCGGGTATTCGGGGCGGAAAGTGGTGATGTATTCGTCCCTGCTTTCTTTCCCTAGCAGATAGGGTAAGGGATTCACAATGGCGACTTGGGCGGCAATGTATTGCCCATTATTCCACAGCATGGAACCGGAAAGGCAAAAGGCTGCGAAATGAAGCGCTGTTTTTTGTGCGCCAGTCTTTTGAATCAACAACGATGCTTTGTGAGTCGCTCCCTGTAGGCCATATATGGAAAGGATAACCAGCGGCGGAACAATCGGTGCAATATAGCGGATGCGTAACGCCTCCTGAAAAAAGGTGAGGAGAAAATAGAGCAGGGCGAATGTAAGCAGAATTTTCTGCTCCCAGCGTTGTCGAGTGTCTGGTGGCCTGAACAGAAATGCCAGTATCGGTAACACAATGAGAAAGGGGGTTAATTTTCCATCGAAGAATTGCGGGTTGTCATCTTGGCCCTCATAGAAAAAACGAAGGGGCAACAGCAATGCTTGCTGCCAGGTTTCGTTATACAAAATTTTTCTTGAAATAAAGGCGCCGCTGCCTTTGCTGGTCACCTGTTGCAGGGCGTCGCCGAGGTCAACCGGTACATCGGTTTGTTGCTCGCCAACAGTACTTCTGAATTTCTGAAACAGCGAGTTGTGCAGGGGGTAGATGGGATTGCCTGTCCAGGCGTAGTTTCTGATGAGCCAAGGGGAAAAGGAGGTCAACGCGGTCATGCCAAAGACGCAGCCCCAGAGCAGCGCTTTGCCGTTGCTCTGTTTTTCCTTGCGGGTGTTTTGTTGGTAGATAATTGGCACAAAGAGAGTGAGGACGACAATCGAAATCAGGCCATTATACTTCGTTCCCGCAGCCAACCCGCAACAGAGTCCGGCCAACACCAGCGAGCGCCACTCGAAATTTTGCTCTGCCCAATGGAGCAGTAACAGTAAAGAAGCGGTGGTGAAAAAAACAACCCCCAGGTCGACATAGACCGTGATGGACAATTTGACGATAATCGGAACAGAAAGGAAAAAGAGAGCGCCGAGCAATCCGTAGTGCACGCCCAACCGTTTATTGAGATGCCGATACAGCAGCAAGGCCGTGAGCAGGGCGAAAAAGTAATGGATGTATTTCGGGATGATGTCGTTGCCGAAATAGAGGGAAATCGTATACAGCAGGTCGAGATTCATCGGGTAATACGAGAAAGGGATCTCCGGAATTTCGTAAATGCCGCCGTGCTTGAGCCACAGTTTGGGGACAAAAAGGTGGTGGGTGAGGGCGTCCCGGTCAACGGGCGGCACGGAGCCGAGGATAATGGTGGCGATAATCAGGGCAAGCAGCAGCAGGATTAGCCCCCAGGTCAGGGCCTTTTTAGGTAGTTTCATTGTTTCATTGGGGCCATGAGAAAGTCGAGCAGGAGTGCGTAGTGGCCCTGGCTGACCAAAGTGAGGATTCTGTCCATATCCACATTCATGTAATCATGAACAATACGGTTATGGAGGCCAATGATGCCGTGCCATTCAGGCAGTTTCTCCTGGCTGATAAGCCCTGTCAGGGCCAAAGTCGCAAAGGCGTCGTAAGCGGAAATGGGCACTTCTTCATCCCGTGCCTTGAGCTGCTGCTTGGCTTTGCCGATGGCATTTTCGATCAGCACTTGGAGCCCATGCAGCACACCGTTCTGTTCAAGAGGCGAGAGAGGCTGCGAGGCAAGCAGACGAGAACGGGCTTCATCCAACAGGGCGCCCTGTTGAGTGGCGTTACGTTTGGTCTCGGCATGGTACAGGTCAGTGCGCATAGATATCCTGCCAATAATGTTCTTCCAGTTCTCGCCATGTTCTCCGCAGAAATCGTTGCCAGGGGAGTCCGTCCTCGCCCATGTGGGCAATCCCGTTTTCGGCGATTTCAGCACGCATTGCCAAACTTGCCCGAGGGGTGTCGATGAGATCAATGGCATGTGCAGGAAGTGCCAGGGCGCTGGCCAAGTTATGGCGCAGGGTTTCGGTGCGGCTCAGTTGCTCCAGCCAGTTCATATCTTTTTGCCATTGCAGGGCAATGTCCCAGTCGCTGTTTGAGGTATGACGATTGCCGGCACGACTGCCAACCAGAACGGCAAACTCCAGGTTGGGCTCGGCGGTGAGTGCTCGACAGACGGCGGCGATGTTATTGGGGGGAGGGTTTGTGCTTGCTTGTGATTGCGTGTCATGGCGTCAGCTTGGATCTGAATCTTTTCTGGTCGGTTATTTTGCCATTATACAGCCGACACCATCAAAACAACAGGGAGTTTCATTGCATGATTTGTTTAAAAATATCTTCAGGAAGAGCGCCTGGGTACACGTTGCCGTCAATCACAAAGGTTGGTGTGCCAACAATCTCCAGTTTCATTCCTTGACGGATATCATACAAGAGCGCTTCTCGTATCTGGGGATGTCGCGTTGCGGCTGCCAATTCACCTGAACTAAACCCGGTCACTTCGGCAAGAGCCTTGGTGTTGAAAGGTTCTTTTTGTCGCCCCAAGGCATACAGTGCGTCGTTCATCTCCCAGAATTTATTTTTTGAGGCAGCGTAAATACCAATCATGGCCATTTTGCCGGCGCCGATATGGAAAGGCTCTGGGACGATGATGGTGTTGAATTCATGATCCATGGGATAATGGTGGTGGATCAGTTTTATTTTTTCGGGATGTTCAGCAATCAGTTGCCGTAGGAACTGATGCATCTTGCCGCATTGGAAACACTGGTAATCAGTATATTCATGAATGGTGATTGCAGGATTTTCCGCACCGATCCAAGGATGTCCTTCTTCGGTCAAGCCGTTGGAGATCGTATGGGTGAGGGGCGGCAGAGTGTATTGCCAATAGGGCGGCAGGAAAATTTTGGTGCAGAGAAAGGCCCCCAAAAGAGCCAGGAGCCCGATTTTCAAGGGGTGGGAGTTGAAGATGTAACGGAGCCCATCTTTCAGTGCGGCTGAAAAAGAACCGACCAGGAATCGGCGCAGAATGATCCAGCTGAAAAAGAGCAGGGCAAAGCTGATGGTATGACTGGCTAGGCAGAGAATGCAATGCGCCTTGATTTTGGTTGCTGAAATATATCCGAATGAGACAGCGGCAACGGCATACAGCAACCCCAGGAGGTGCAAAAAGGACCAAAGTTGTTTTGAGCCGCTTGTTTGACCCCAGGTGGCGAGAAAGAGCAGCAGAAACAGCCCATAGGCAAAAAATCCCCAATAGGCAAGCGGGAGCCCAAGGAGGATGGACCAGGGGCTTTGCGACACGGTGTCGCAGTTGAAAGATGGGGACAGGGCGCAAAAACTGCTGAAAGCAAGATCAGTATAATTTTTATAGTGAGCCCACGCCAGATATCCGGTGTCGGCTAACCCCAGAAGCAGGAGGAGGAGAACGGGCAGGATATAATAATGATACGGGCGGGAGGTGCTCTTCCCTGGCTTACTTGTTGGATTCATGGTCGTTGATCGGCGAGGTCTGTTCCAGATTGCTAACTATCTCCTGGGTAGCTGCAAAAATTTTGGGAGATATGAGGTCGATGTTGACCGGAACGGTGGAATAATCGTGACGGAGTTCTCCCAAGTCCTGTTTCAGGGTGGTTATGTTCTGCCCCGCAAGGAGCTGCGTAATGTATTTTTTAGCGAGAATGGCATCGTCTGCCATGATGCGGTTTTCCACCAAACTGCAGAGCACTCGCCGGTCGTCGGGGAAATGCTGCGCTGCTCTGCGCAGAAACCACATTCCCTGACTGAGGTGACCAGCCTTGGTCAGTGCTACTCCGGTATTGTAAAAATAGCGTTCCTTGTTGACAAAGGTTCGTTGCATAGCCTCGTGGCTGCATTCTGCGGCCTCTTGGGGGCGACCAAGTCGGAGGAGCAGCATTGTCTTGAGATTGAAAAATCGGCTTTGAAGGTCATTTTGAGTGATCACCTTGTCGATCTGTTCCAGCGCTTGGGCGAAATTTCCCTGTAGGGTAAGGGCTTCGGCAAGGTCAAACCTTGAGTTGATAAAATCGGGATTCAATTCCAACGATTGATTGTAATATTTGACCGCTTGGTCGAGCAGGCCGTAATTGGCGTAGACCTTGCCGATGTTGTCGACGATGGCAGCTTTAAACGATGTGCGCGGGCTCTCTCGCTCCAGCGCGTTGTGGAGCAGGGCGACAGCGGTTTGCAGATTTTCTGGAGTTTTCTCCTTCTGCCAACCGTAAATTTCACCCAATTTGGCGTATGGCCGGGCATTGTTCGGAGCCTTGGTCAGGGCGTCGGCCCAGAGTGACTCTTCCGTGGCCCAGGTCTGATTACGGATGTAGGTTCCGAGGCCGATGGCGATAAGAAGAAGTGGGATCAATCCTATGAGGGCGCCATGCACCAAGCGGCTGGATGAGGCCGAGCGCTTGATTGCCCAATGGATGCCAGCGGCTATGGGGAGAAACAGGAAAAAGGAGGGGAGATAATTGCGGTGCTCAAAAATTAGTTCCAACGGAATGATGGTCGATTCCACCAAGTGATTGATGAAGAAAAAAAGAAGGGCAAAGCTGAGCAGAGGCGTCTTTCGGCGTTGGAGAACGGCGAAGACAAGCAAGGCAATGAGTCCGAGCAAGGCGGGCAAGGTGGTCCAAGGGTGAAGCAGTGAGGTCGACAGCGGAAAGCTGTGATCGATAGAGAGTCGATCCGGTGAAGGATACAGCAGCAGGGAAAGGTAAAACAGGAGAATGGAGGGTTGGGTCAGCAGTCGTTCAAGGAGAGAAAAGGGCCGGCTGCCTATGGGCGTCGTCAGTGCATGGAGATAATCGTGACTGACAAGGTAATAAACGGCGGCAAGGATAAAAACGATGTTGGCAGCAACGAGCACGGCTCGGATGGCCTGTGAAAATCGGTCTTTTGTTTCAAAAAACAGCAGTTCAATGAGCAGCAGGCTGGGGATCAGGGTAACGACATTTTCCTTGCATCCCATTGCCAAGAGGAAAAAGAGGCTGCAGGCGAGTAGGTTCCTGGCTCGTTGGGCACACCTTTCTGCGTGGCGGGCGCAAATATACGAGTAGAGCGAAAAAACAAAAAACATGGCGGCCATGGAAGCCATGCGTTGAACAATATAGGTGACGGCCTGGGTCTGGATTGGATTGATGGCCCAGAGTACGGCGCTGAGCAGGGCAATGAAGAGGATGTCCTGTTCTGGGTGTTTTTTAAAGGAAGAAGAGCGCAGAAGCAACAGTGTTGTTTTGTAGAGAAAAGCTGCAGTGAGAATGTGGACGAGTAGATTGACGAGATGGTAGCCAAAGGAGTTGTCTTGGCCGAAATACCAATTAAGAGCGAAGGAGAGGTTGGCTACGGGGCGATAGAGTTGCTCTTCTGCGAAAGGTTTTGCAAATAGAGTCCGGTAAAGTGTTTCAGGTAAAAGGTTATCTATATGGAGGGGGAAATTTTCAAGAATGTTAGGAGGGTCGTCAAGTTGCCATGGGGCGTTAAAGGTTCTGCTGTAACATATTAGAATTAAGATGCTAATTAGGAGAAAAATGAAATAGTGATTGTTTTTCGAGAACCTTTTTTGCATGTGATGACAAGGTAAATTAAGAACCAGGAGGAGGTGAATCTCCTCCTGGTAGAAAGCATCGCTACGAAACAATCACGGCGCAATACGTTTTGTGTAAACACCCTTTGCTGGTGAGGCAACGTCGCTCCAATCAGCAGACGACTGTCGATAATCAAACGGGCATCGTCCAGATCCGTCAGTTACTGTAATGGTTATTCCAAGGTTTGGGTCGGTTCCTGCAATGGTAGCTGAATTTGCATTAGCGCCAGCACCGCTCAGTGTAACGCTGAGTGGCGCAGCTGTTGGGTTTCCAGCAGGAACTGTAGTGTGTGTTGGGATAGCAAAATAGTCAGCAAGAGCGGCCCCAATAGCATTAGCGTCAGACTCTGCCGCTGAGCAGAACGTCTTGTTTCTGTACGAAATAAAGTTAGGAATAGCAATAGCCGCCAAGATGCCGATAATCGCGATAACGATCATCAACTCGATCAGGGTGAAGCCTTTTTCGTTTGCCTGCAGTCTCAGTTTGTTCAGTGTCATGTGGGTACCCTCCGATAGGTGTGTGTTGGTTGCCGCCGGCCCGTTGCTGGCCAGCGGAATTTTCTTGTTGCCAGCACTTAGCACTGTGCGTGCCAATTCTTCGCTTGATTTAATTTTTCTTTTCTTTCGGCTTGTTATCAGCTTTCCTTTGTCTTTTTGCAACGCGCCTCCTACAATGCACTCACGCTAACGGCCCTCTGCTGCTGACAAGGATTGTCTTGTACTGACAATATTTGTCACTGGTAAGCGGTCCTTCTGTATTTTCTTCTGTGATGGGTGTCTGCGCCTTGCGTCTTGGTTTGAAGTTCCATGTCACTGCTACGCTCTGCGTGCTGCTCGCCTTGGCGACGGTGCTGACCTTTTTTGTCGTCGTTTCGTTTTGGCTGCGCGAATCCGCCTTGTCCTTGGCGCGAGAAAAGGAGTTGGAGTTGATGCTTTTGGCAGAGCAACAGGAGGCGCTTCTTCCCCAGGGCGGCATGGCTGCGCCTGCGTTTCTCGCCGCCTTGGTTGCTGAAGGCGTCAAGATTTCAGGAGCCTCCGTGGGCTGTTTCCAGGCTGAGGGCGCGACTGTCGCCTGTTCTGGCGACGATAACGCGAACCTCGATTCCCTGAAGCAAACCTTGGCCGCATCCTTGCAGTCGGGAAAGAGCGCGCGCTCTTTAGGCGGCCTTGCCTGGGTTGCCTTTGTGCCCGGCAAAGAATATCTGGACATTGCTCTGCGGCTGAAAACCCCGGATCAATCCGTCGGGGCGCTTGCTCTGCGATACACCCTGGAGCCCCACTATGCAAAAATTCGTTCTTTGCAGCGCTACATAGCCGGTTATCTTGGGGTGAATTTGATCATATTGTTGGTTGTCGGTTTTTATCGCTTTCGTGCCCGCATCTTTCAGCCAGTGGAACATTTGATCCGCTTGACCGATTCTTACATCGATGAACGCGGTGTGCCTTTTCTCGCTCTGCAGGGCGGCGACGAGTTGGAGCAGTTGGCCGGATCGATGCAGCAGATGTTAGGGCGCATCCAGGCAGATCGAGAAAAGCTGCAGCAACATGTTGATTCCCTTCAGGGGGCAAATCAGCAATTGATTGCGCGGCGCGAGGAGATGGTGCGTACAGAAAAATTGTCTTCGGTCGGCAGGCTGGCTGCCGGTTTGGCCCATGAAATCGGCAATCCGATTGGGATTGTGCAGG
>JAQUEZ010000199.1 GCA_028684915.1 Desulfobulbus sp. | reverse complement strand
CTCCCATAATCCAACCGCAAAGGAGCATCCCGCATGAAACTCGGGCTCAATGGTCTTGGACGAATCGGCAAATTGTCTCTGTGGCATCATGTCTCCCGCCAGTTTTTCTCTGAAATCGTCGTCAATCTGGGCAGAAACGTCGGGTCTGGGCTCACGGACATCGCCGCCGCGATTGAGAAGGATTCCACCTACGGCCGGCTGGGCATGTATCTCCACGGGCACAAGGGCGGCCGGGTGATTGAGAACCTCAATGAAGAAAAGGGTTCGATGACCATCAACGGCGTTCCGGTCACATTTCTGCGCAAAGCGCGCAATCCCAAGGACATCGACTGGCAGGGCAACCAGGTTCGGCTGGTGGTCGACACCACCGGCGCCTTCAAAGACCCGACCGCCGACCCCTCCGAGGGCAAGGGCTCGGTGCGCGGCCATCTCCAGGCCGGCGCCGAAAAGGTGCTGGTTTCGGCGCCGTTTAAAATCCAGGCCAAGGGTCTGGACATGCCCGACGACGCGGTGACCACGGTCATGGGCATCAACGACGACGACTACGATCCGGCCCGGCACAGCATTGTCTCCGCCGCCTCCTGCACCACCACCTGTTTGTCGTATATGATCAAGCCGCTGCTCGATCATTTCGGCGCCGAGCGGATGCTGTCGGCCTCCATGGTCACGGTGCACGCCGCAACCGGCACCCAGCAGGTGCTGGACCGCATTCCCGGAACCGGCGCAACCGATCTGCGCAAGAACCGCTCGATCCTCAACAACATCATCCTGACCACCACCGGCGCCGCCAAAGCCCTGGGTCTGGTCATTCCGGAGATGAAAGCCATCGGCTTCATCGCCGAATCGGTGCGCATTCCGACGTCCACCGGCTCGCTGATCGTCCTGGTGCTCAACCTGCAGGACGAGCTCGACAACCCGATCAAACGGAGCCTGCTCAACTCGATCTATGAAGAATACGGCAAAACCAGCCCCTACCTGGTGTATTCGGCCGAGCAGAACGTCTCTTCGGACATTGTCGGCATGCCCAAGGCTGCGGTGGTGATCGAGTCCACCGAAACTCATACCCGCACGGCCTCCATCCGGGTCAACCTGCAGAATCTGAAAAATTTCAAATTCGAGGCCGGCTCCGCGCCGCCGATCCTCGAGGTGCCGCTCACCCAGGCGGTTATTTACGGCTGGTACGACAACGAGCTGGGCAGCTACACCAACATGCTCGGCGAGCTGACCGTCTCGGTGGCCGAACGGATGGTGTGAACGTCCGCTTGCTGGAAGCCGCCGACCTGGCGCCGATTCTCGGCATCGAGCGGCGGGCAGTGGACAACCCCTGGAATGAGGCGCAACTGCTGGCCGAACATACGGCCGGCAACGGAGTCGGGTGGGTGGCGGAATCCGCCGATGCGCTTTGCGGCTACGCTTTTTTCAGAACCTGCGCGCCGGAGTGCGAACTGCTGCACCTGGCGGTCGCCCCGGAACTGCGGCGGCAAGGGGTGGGCGCAGAGCTCTTGCGGCAGGCGTTCGCCCACTTTGCCGAAACCCGCTTTGCCGCTTGTTTTTTAGAGGTGCGCGTTTCCAACCAGGCGGCGCGGCGGCTGTATGAACAGTTCGGATTCGCCCAGGTGGGGCAGCGGAAAAATTATTATAATCAACCGGTTGAGGATGCCTTGCTGTTGCGCCGCAATCTTGTCGAGATTCCATGAGGATATGCCGTGAAAACATTGCGAGATATTGAACTGACAGGGAAAAAAACGCTGGTGCGGGTCGATTTCAACGTGCCCATGAACGAGGCCGGCGAAATCACCGACGACCTGCGCATCCGCACCGTGCTGCCGACCTTGCAATATCTGCTGGAGCAGAAGGCGCGGGTCATCGTCTGCACCCACATGGGGCGGCCGAAAGGGCAGCGGGTCGAGAAATATTCGCTGGCCCCGGTGGCGGCCTATCTGGCCAACCTGCTTGGTCAACCTGTGCCGCTTGCTCCGGATTGCATCGGCCCGGAGGTCGCGGCAGCGGTTGCTGCGCTGCAGGACGGTCAGATCCTCATGCTCGAAAATCTGCGTTTTCACCCGGAGGAAGAGAAGAACGATCCCGAGTTTTCCCGGCAATTGGCCTCGGCGGCCGACGTCTACGTCAACGACGCCTTTGCCGTCTCGCATCGGGCCCACGCCTCGGTGGTGGGCGTGACCCTGCATGTGCGGGAGAAGGCGGCCGGTTTTCTGCTGCAGAAAGAGGTGGAATATTTCCATCGCTCGATCGACGCCCCGCAGCGCCCTCTGGTGGCGATTGTCGGCGGCGCCAAGGTCTCGGGCAAGCTTGAGGCCCTGCGCAACATGCTTGACCGGGTGGACAAGATGATCATCGGCGGCGCCATGGCCAACACCTTCCTGAAAAGCCAGGGTTATGCCGTGGGCGCGTCCAAGGTGGAGGACGACCTGCTGACCACGGCGGATGCGTTGCTGCGTCAGGCGCGGGAGCAAAACATCAAAGTGTATCTGCCGGTGGATGTGATCGTTGCCGATCGTTTTGCCCCCGACGCGGTCTGCAAACAGGTGACCATTCAGGACATTCCCGACAATTGGATGGCCCTGGACATTGGGCCCGCCTCGGTTGTCTGCTTCAACGAGGTGTTGGCCGACGCGAAAACCATTGTCTGGAACGGCCCGATGGGGGCCTTTGAAATGGACGCCTTTGCCCGCGGCACCATGGCCATGGCCCATACGGTGGCGGCGTCGCACGCCCTCAGCGTCACCGGCGGCGGCGATTCCAATGCGGCCATTGCCCAATCCGGCGAGGCTGCCAACATTTCCTATATGTCGACCGGCGGCGGCGCTTTCCTGGAAATGATGGAAGGCAAAATCCTGCCGGGCGTCAAGGCGCTGGATTGATCGCCTAGTCCACGGGCAGCATGCCTTTTTCCTGAAATCTCAGAGCACAACAGGGAGTTCCCATGGAGAGACGTCCGCTTATCGCCGGCAACTGGAAGATGTATCTGACTCTGGGCGAAGCCGTGCAACTGGCGCAGGCGATTGCCGCCACCAGCGCCGCCTGCATGGATCGCGACGTTTTGGTGGCGCCGTCGTTCACTTCGCTGGCTGCAGTATGCGCGGCGACCCAGGGCAGCAACCTGCTGGTCGGGGCGCAAAACATCGCATGGGAGAGCGAAGGCGCCTTCACCGGGGAGATTTCCGCGCCGATGCTCAAGGATTTGGGGGTCGGGTGGGCCATCGTCGGTCATTCCGAGCGACGGCACACTTTCGGCGAAGACAACGCCATGATCAATCGACGTGTGCATGGGGCACTCAACGGCGCCATTCAGCCGATCCTCTGTGTCGGCGAAACCCTGGCCGACCGCGAGGCGGGCAGCACCTTTGCCGTGCTTGAACAGCAGACGCGGGAGGGGCTGGCTGCGGTAAGCGGACCCCAGATGACGAGGGTCACGCTGGCCTATGAACCTGTGTGGGCCATCGGAACCGGGAAAACCGCGTCCAAGGAACAGGCCCAGGAGGTTCATGGCTATTTGCGTCAACTACTGGCAAACCTTTATGAAAAAAATCTTGCCGACGCAGTAAGAATACTGTATGGTGGTTCGGTTAAACCTGATAATATTGATGACCTGATGGCGCAGCCGGACATTGACGGCGCGCTTGTCGGCGGCGCTGCTTTAAAGGCCGAATCGTTTGACCGGATTGCTCGATTTAAATGACAACCATACTTATCGTCGTTCACACCATTGTTTGTCTGTTCCTGATCTGCATCGTGTTGTTGCAGCACGGAAAAGGTGCGGACGTCGGAGCGTCTTTCGGCGGCTCCAGTCAGTCGTTATTCGGCACCGAAGGGCCATTGCCGCTTTTGAACAAGATCACGACATTGGCCGCCATTGTATTCATGGGAACCTCCATCACCTTGGCGTATCTCTCTGCCAGCAAGAGCACCGGCTCGGTGATGAGTGAACTCAAGGTGCAGGAGCAAAAGATTCCTGCGCAACAAGCCCCGGTAACCTTGCCGGCGCCAGTCGAAAAAACGCCTCAGCAAGCGGTTCCCAAGGGGAAATAAGCGCAGCTTGCTTTGTGTAACACATTGCCGAAGTGGTGGAATTGGTAGACACACTATCTTGAGGGGGTAGCGGCCCACGGCCATGCGAGTTCGAGTCTCGCCTTCGGCACCATCCAAAAAAAGGGCTAACTTGCAAAATACCGGCAAGTTAGCCCTTCTTGTTTTTATAGTCCCAATAAGCTACAATTGCCTCCAGTTATCAGGAAATCGCACAGAATCGCAAAAAAGTGCGACCAAAAGTGCGACCAAGAAAATAGTCGCATTACGACGGAGGCGGAATGGCAACTGTTAAGACTCGCAAAAGGAAGAAGGGAACCGTCTATTGCGCAGAAGTCAGGCTGAAAGGACATCCTCGTTTGTCCCAAACCTTTGATCGCAAATCTGAAGCTGTCAGGTGGGCTGAAGAGGCCGAAATAGCCTTGCGAAATGGCAGTTACGTGGCAAACGAATTGCCGAGTGAGATAAATTTTGAAGATGCCTTGGCCAAATACCTGATGGAGGTTTCAGCCAACAAAGCACCATCAACTCACCGCCGGGAGATTCACCAGTCAAAGTCCCTGGAATTTTTTTACGGGAGACGACTCAACGAAATAACCCCCACCCTGGCGGCCCAATTTCGTGAAAAACGCTTGATTGAAGTCATGCCAGCGACGGTAATAAAAGATCTAAATCTATTGTCGCATATTTTTTCTACCGCGATCCGGGAATGGGGCGCTGAAGTTACCAATCCTGTGTCAATAATCAGAAAGCCCAAAACACCCCCAGGCCGTCTTCGTTTTTTGACTGAAGGCGAGATCAATAAGTTATTAGAGGAGAGCAACAAAAGCCATCGATCAAATCTCTTTAATTACATTTTACTCCAGCTTCATACTGGAATGAGACCGAGCGAGGGTGCTTCTCTTACATGGGGCCAAGTCGATCTTGATGCAAGAGTTCTTGACCTTCAACAAACAAAGACTGACCCGAGAAGAGTTCCCTTAACAATTCCGGCGATAGAGACGTTATCTGAACTCATTCCAAAAGAAAATTTTTCCTGCTCTGATTATGTTTTTTTACCCAAAAATCCAAAAATGACATACAAGCAGAGGCCAAACCAGTTCTTTAGAGAAAGCTTTGAAGCTGCTGTTAAAAGAGCCGCTATCGAAAATTTCCACATGCATGATTTACGACATACAGCGGCAAGTTACATGATCATGAACGGTGTAGATCTTCGAACAGTTGCAGATATTTTAGGACATAAAACTATATCGATGACAATGCGTTACACCCACCTTCTTGATGACCATAAATTGAGAGCGATTGACCGAATCGAACAATTAGGCCGATAGTGTTATTTCACAGAATCTGTCAACTTGCTCCCCGCCTTGAACTTTACAACCTTTTTGGCGGGGATGTTGATTGTTTCTCCCGATTTAGGATTTCTCCCCTCACGGGCAGCCCGCTCGGAGGTGGAGAAGGTACCAAATCCCACCAGAGTGACCTTGTCACCGCTCTTCATCGCCTCTGCAATGGCAGAGAAGACGCTGTTCACCACCTGCTCGGCGGCTGATTTACTCAAGTCGCTTTCCTTGGCGACCTTGTCGATCAACTCGGTTTTGTTCATAAACACTCCATTGGAAGAGGAAATTAATAACATCTCGCCTGTCTTTTGAGATAGCAGACCTTGCCCACCAAGGCAAGGTGCAATTGCCTTGGTGGGTCATGACTCTGTCGAAACCGTATCCTCTGCGTCACGCGAAACCTCTTCGCTCTTCTCCTGGGCTTTGAGCAACTCCAGATAATCTTTGATTTCATTGGGGGCATAGTAGCGGAAATTGACCCTTCGGCTGAGCCGTGCGGTGAAATCAGAAAAGGCCATGACGATCTCCCGCCCTTCTTCCATCAAAGCAGCCCCTTCTTCATAGGTGATGCCGCCCATCTCTCCCAGCCGGCCCTTGAAATTGGCATAGGCCATGTCAAATTGTCGCAGGATGCTGAACATGGTGGAGCCAATCGGCGAGTTGACCCGCATGACCCGGGAACCTTTTTCTTTGACCAGGTTGATCTTTTTCTCCTCAATCTCCTGCCAAGAGGGACGTTGTTTCTTTTCTTCGCGTTCCATGGTTGAACCTCCGTTGGTTGTTAAGCAGAAATACGTTGTATGTTGCGCTTGATCCGGTGGCGATGCCAGCAGTCAAGCAGATAGACCGATCCATAGGGAAACACCGCAGCCAGCACCATGAGCAGGCTGCTCTTGGTGGCCAGCGGAACCAGGTGCGGCTTGATGGCAAAGAAGCCGTGATAGATATCGTGAGCTTTCGCGCCGAACTGGCTGGCCAGCCGACCGATGTTCTCCGGGGTGCTCAAACGGAAGAGCACCAGATAGATGACATAGACCAGAAAGGCCTTGAGCAGCAGGGAAAGTGCCCGGCCGGAGAGCAGGGAGTTCACCGCCTTGCGTGTGATGTTGCCGACAAAGTAGCGACTGATGTAACTGCACATCAACGTGTTGATGATCAGGGGCAGATAGGGGATGCAGCCAAAAAGCAGATGGCTGAACCAGTCGAGATGGAGGAAGACAAAGGGAAAGAGGTAAAAGTGGAACACCGGGAACAGCAGCACCAGGGCAATGCCCTCGTTGAAACCGCTCTTCAAACCGATCTTGAAGAAATCGATGGTCCGCTCCAGGGTGAGGAACTCGGCTGGAATGTTCTGCCCCTTGCTCTCGATCACGTAGAACTGCTGAATCTCGGAGATGGCACTGAGCAGGTTGACCGGCTTGTAGATCCGGCCGCTATCAGTGGTGATGATCTGGGCATTGGTATCGTTTGCCCCTTTGGCTTCCCGTTCCTTGGCCATCAACTCACCTGGTCACTGCCGGTATAGGGACTGACATCGAGAATGTCGCGGAGCAGGTCCGGCTTGGCTCGTTCCATCTCGGCGATGGAACCAAAGGCCTCGGCATGGAAAGGGGTATAGTAGCCCCGCATCTCCCTATTGAACTTCCTGGTGACCAGAAAGTAGCCGCCGAAATAGGTGGCCTTGATTAAATGGGTGGCAATCACTTCATGCTGCTGGCGCAGGTGCTGGACAACACTGAACAGCACCTGGCGCATGGAGGGATCATCCTGGGCCATGGTGGCGATCTCCATGCAGCTAGCCTCTTGAGCCTGTTTGCGGGCTACCTCTTCCAGCACCTTGACCTGGAAATAGACCAGGCCATCGGTCATGGAGAAGGCCAAAAACCGCCGGCCCTCAACCCGGTTGATGTAGGGCTTGAGCATGGCCAGGTAGCCAGCGGCATCGAACCAGCCGGAGATGTCCATCTGTTGGGGAGGCGCGATCTCTTCCCGGCTTGGCGCGGGATCGATAGTTTCCCCGTAGATGTCCGCCTGCACACGTTGCACCGCTTCCCGAGATGACGGTTGCGGTGGTTTTTCTTTCGCCTCCTCTTCGTGCGACTCCTTGATTTCCTCGGTTGCATCCACTCCCACCCAACGCTCCAGTTCCTGCTGCCGGGCCTGTTGATCGGCCTTCTTGAGGGTCTTGCCCAGTAGCCCCTCGGGCATCTTGTGGTGCATCTTGATGGCCCGAAGGATGTCCTCCTTGCGGGAGAGTTCCTTGAACCCGGGGATGGCGGAAATGATGGCGCCGGCGGCCAGAGGGTGCTCGCCCAGGGCATAGAGCGAACCCCGCGCTGATTTGAGCTTGCCCAGGTCATGACCCAGGGCCGCCACCATGGTATCCGGAATCACATGCCAGGCCTGATGGTCGGAGAGCAGCTTGACCACCTGCTCGGCCACGTTGAGGGAATGATCAAGCATGGTGGTCTTAGCCAGGATTCGATAGGTGTTCTGTTCCCAGGCGGCTTCCACATCACCCTGGACATCGACCACCGAAGGGCACTGCCCTTCACGGTCAAGCAGGCGAAGAATCTCCAAACACACCGCCCGCTGCCCGGGTGCCTGGTTGAAAAAGGACCAGATCCGCAACTGGCTGGCAAAGGAGCGGGAGCGTGGATGCACGAGTTCAAACTTCTCGACGCCTTCAGCAATCACCTGCTCGTTCCGCCAGAGGTGGGCCAACTCCGAGATATGCTTCACCCCTTCTATCCGGGTGGATGACTTGGGTCGGACCCACCGCTGCGAAAGGGCGCTCAGTGTCATCTGTTCAAGGAACGAGGAGGCATCCTGCTCCTCACTCCGCAGCACCAGTATGCCGGCAAGGCCAACCAGCACCAACGCAACGCCCAGGATGATCGTCGGCCAGACGCTCAGCATCAACCGCTCTTGGTTTGTTTTTTGATGATCGTCTCTCCGGCCAGGTCCGGAAAGACCACCTTGAGCCTCCCTTTTTCGACGTCGGCGGTCACCCCTTTGTAGGTGCCGGAGTAGGTGATGAGGAAGAGTTCACGGGGCTTCATCTTGAGGATCTCGCTCGGCTTGATCCGCACCTCCTCAGTCTCGCGGATGGCGACGTTGCCGCCCAGGGAGATGATGGGGGAAAATCGTTTCTCTTCCCCCAGGTGTTCGGAGACATAATTGGCGGTGCTGGGATCCGGAACCCGCATGAACAGCTTGGTGTTGCAGTTGTCGAGGATGGTATTGGCCCGATCCTCGCCCACCTCGGCATACAATTGGCTGATCGATTGGCAGTAGCCGTGGATGAACACCCCGGCCCCACCAGCCTTGGCAAAGAGGTCCTCGATCCCCTGATAGAGCACCGACTGGGCCTCGTCGATATGGAGCACCAGCGAAGGGGTCACATTCCTCCCCGAGGAATAGACCCGGCCGACAAAGGCCTGGATCATGGAGATGATCACCTTGCCGGCGGTATAGGCGGCCCGCTTGGTCAACAACGAGCCCAACTGCACCACCAGGATGATGCCCTTACCTTCCTCCAATCGTTGAATGAAACGGTTCTCGTCGGCCTTGCCGATGATCTTGCCGACATTGCCCGAGGTCAGCTCGGTGAGCGCTACTCGCAACGAGCTGGCCACCTTGGAATAATAGTCCGCCGGGGTCGAGAGGATCTTCTGGATGTCCAGGGAGAGCTGCTTGGCCTCCGGACTATCGATGTAGTCGATCTTCTCCTTGAGCTGTTCCAGGTCCTGATGGCTGATGTGATTCTTGATGTCGTTGAGGTTGAACGAAGGTTTTGTCCCGGCCTGCTCAGCCAGTAGAATGAGCGCCTGGACCACTACCAGGCTGACCTCGTAGGCCACGCCGAAGAAATAGGGTTCCCGGCCGATGGCCACCCCGGCGGTGATATGGGCCACCAGTTCCTCGGGCATGTAGTAGGAGGACAAGGGGTCGAGGATGGCGCTGTACTGAGGAAAGATCGGGGTTATCAGCATCAGGTCGTCGAGCCGGTCGGTCTCATGGGCCAGTTGGGTAATTTTAGAGAACAGATCGATATCGCCCTTGGGATCGATGGCCACCACCGAATACCCCTTGCAGATATCCTGTTCGATGATGTGCTCCATGATCCGGGTCTTACCGACTCGGGTGGTGCCAAAACACCAGAAATGCCCCTTGCGGTGGCTGTCGGGCAAGCCCAATTCCATGACCGTCTGGGGATGATCGAGATGCACACCTGTGCCGATATGGGTCCAGGGCGCCTTTAGCTCTGCCTGTTCTGGTGATTTCATAGCAAGGCCTTAACGATCCGGACCTCGATCCGTTCCTGGAGTTCCCGGTCCACGGCGATGATCACCTCTCGCGGCAACCTTCTCGTGGTCAGGACAATGCTCTTGTGGCCGACGTAGCGTGTCAGGCAGCGGAAGTGAAACCGCTGGGCCGCATCGCCCAGATGATGGCGGAGCAGGTTCTCGGTCAGGGTCTTGGAGACCCGATCCAGGATGACTTTGGTGCGAGGGGTGCCATTCACCAGCACCGATTCGATCCGGCGCAGGTGGAAGGCTCGGCGTTGGCCAGGCTGAAAGCGGCCGGCATGTCGTTCATGGAGGCCGATCCGGTTGAGGGGACAGATGGCAATGATCGGCTCGTCCGGGATGATCTCGGTTTCAACTATGAGATGGTCACCGGTCCTGTTGCGGACGACCTCGCCCCAGAGCAGTCGCCGCTCAAACGATTTGAGCAGGCGAACCTGCTTGATGACTGCGGCCGTGGCCAGGTGGTTTTCCAGAATGGCCTTGAATTGATTACGGGAAAGAACAGTCGGAAGATCAAGAGTGCGTTGAACAGGAAGGCCGTTCCTCTTGCCGTAGGCCACAACCTCCAACTGCATTCCTTCTCGGAGAAAAACCATGACCTCCTGGCGGTACAACTGGGAGAGTTGGAGAGCAAAAGCGGATTCTATTTCCTGGATGACTTCGGCTGGAGAAAGAGCGTATCGGCTGGCTAAAGACAGAATAATGGACTGCATACGTAATCATCTCCCTGGTGAAAATGGAAAAGGCGACCGTTCGAATCGGTCTCTCTTCTTTTTTCAGGGGTGATGACATCGCACCAGCAGCGTGACATCGTTTTGTGGCAGTGGAGAAGGAAAACAGGGGACGTTATAGGGGAAGGCTGAAATAATATTCAACCAACAACGACAAGTTGGAATGCACTCAATATATTGTATTTATTATGAATTTTACCACAGGCGCCCTCTGGAAAAGGTTCCATCTATAATGGACTTCATTTTTTCCGACAATGCGATTTGGTAAGAAAAAATTGGTTATTTGGAATGAGCTGGCTTTACTTGGAATCCTTCAATGATCCGGTCATCCAGGCTTTTGTCCCTTTTTACATCCCAAAACCCCCTTCGCCCATTCTGCGCAGCGTCGATACCAACCGAGTTGGTCATGCTGTTCAACCTGAGCTAAAAAGCGGGGTATCCAACCTTGGAAATGCGCACATAAGGAATCGAAATCTTTGCGGGCCTCCAAGGAGTGTGTGGCCTCTTCGGATAACCAGGCAAGAAACTCGCTCTCCACCGAAAGATGGTCTGACAACTCATCAGGATTCAAACCATATTTACGATACATTTCAGCAACCCGCATGGTTGATGCCCCCATGAGTGTTCCCTCAAGATAAACTGATCCATAGGGGGCACACGGGACCTCGGGCAGCGCGTTGACAAAAAGACGAACGTATTCATTCTCCAGAAGGATGGGGTCGAACTTCGACCTTTCAGCGAGTAACGCCTGCGCCTCGACTCCCACCC
>JAQUEZ010000198.1 GCA_028684915.1 Desulfobulbus sp. | reverse complement strand
CTTTTCGTATCATTGGGCTTGACTACGAGGCCCAATGAGGGGCCTGCTCATGAAAAGGAAAAATCGCACGGCAAGGGGTGGAGAGTTGGGCTGACGGAATTTTCGGCGGTTCCGGCTTGCAACCCCATGAAGGAGGGGGACGCAGCTTTCGATATGTGTGTAGACCTATGTTCGAAGTTTGTTCTTTGAGCTATGTGCGATACTGTGACCCGGCGCTTAGCTCGAACCAATCTAACTCTTCCTCTACATGCCGATAGGCGTCATCGCCTATTTCTCCGGTCCGGTGCAGGTTAAGAATGGCTCGACGCGCTGCTATTGCTACTTTTCTGCGAATCAAATTCTCTTCTGTGTTATGTGGATCTTCGTCTTTGCAGGTGAGAGCTAGCGCATTCTGGTACTCTAACTTCATGGATTGTGCTGTTGCAGACGGTTCTTTTTCTAGCTCTGCTATAGCGGCTTGGAGTGCTGCCGTCCGTGTACGATGGATCTCGGAACCCACTATATCATCTGTGGGCAGTCGAAGCAGTGCCAAAAGAGGGCGGAGGGTTGGCCCCTGGATTACCAGGGTTCCCAGGACGACGACAAATGCTGTCAATTGAATGAAATCCCGGAATGGGAAATTCTCTGGAAGAGCCATGGCTGCAGCCAGTGTTACTATCCCACGCATGCCAGACCATGCAATCACAATTCCTGCTTTCGCTGGATGTGGAGGTTGGCTGTTTGGGGTATTTCTTGACATGCTTTTCCAAGGAATAAATGAATATAACATTACCCATACAATACGTATGGCAATTACTACGCCCAAAATAATAAGAGATTTGGTCAACAAATGGAAAACTTCGATATTATCTAAAGAACCTATAATAGGACGAACTTGTAAGCCAATCAGGCTAAATGCTAACACGTTCAATACAAAGGTGGCTGACTCCCAAATTGCAAATGTAGAAATACGTAAACGTGCCGGCATTTGTAATGTAGTATAACGTGACATCGAAATCCCGAATACTACGATGGTTACTACACCCGAAAGGTGAAGTTGCTCTGCAACCAGCCAAACACCAAATGTTAACACAAATTGAAAGATGACCGATGTCGGCGCATCCGTTATATATCCAGCCAGCGTCCCAGTCAGCTTTGCCAATAACAACCCAACCACCACACTGCCGAAGACGACAAGAGCAAATACCGGTAACGCTTCTATCGCACTAAAATGTCCAGCAACCATCGCTCCCACTGCCAATTTATACAAAAGCAGCGCAGATGCGTCATTAAGCAGACTTTCTCCTTCGAGCACTATGCGAACTCGGCTCGGCAGCTTGACATAACGCAAAACTGCCATTGCAGCGACAGCATCAGGCGGTGCGAGCAGTGCACCAAGGGTAATTGCTGCAGCCCATGGAATTTCAGGAAAAAGATATCGTGTGGTAAATGCTACAGATATTGTTGTTAACCCAACGGCTATCAGGACAAGAGAGGATATCGGGCGCCATTCACTGCGAAGATCGCGAAGCGATATGTCGTGAGCTGCATCCACCAATACCGGGGCTACAAATAGCGTCAGAATAAGTTCGGGAGACAGATTGATATTCGGCGCACCTTGAACCGAAAACAATGCAATGAAGACTCCACCCAAAGCAAGAATCGCAGGGTACGGAATGCCAAGCCGTCTGGCCAAGATCGATAAAATCGTCGATCCAGCCAATAGCGCAATGGTAATTTCAAATATTAACATCAATACTCTTTCAAATAAGTCGTCATGTTAATATCAAGACTGTCGAGAGCCTCTGACAGGTTGTTGTTTTGGCTTAATAACCAAATCCGCAAAGAGATCTTATAAAGTCAGGACGGTCGAACTTTTCGCTATTTGACAATAAATCTTAAATCTTTTTGAAGAGTCCCTTAACGCAATCGTTGTAGTTGGACAATTTCATCGAGGAGAAAAACGTCTGTCAGCAAGGTTCGGATATGCAGCGAAGCGTTGAGATTATCTACCAACTGGGATGAAATTCTTGGTTGGGCAAGAACAAGTTCCATCGCCGCCAAGGCTTTGGTCGTGTCAACCTTCAGCAAACCAAGAAAATTTACATAGTTCTGTGAGGTGGTTGGATTTAACGTCGTCACCATTGCGGTATACGCTTCGGGTAAATCAGTCGCGGCTTCAACAGCCTTAGAGAGCAGTTCGCGGAGTTGAGTTCCATGATGGCTTTCCCGGTCGTCCGCAATACCCTGGGCAGCATACGCCAGCATAAATTCATACCATTCTTCGATGGCGTCACAGCGGTTCTTGATGTCTTCCAATTCGATCACGAGTCGTTTCTCTCTGTACGGTTTAGACTTCCCTGTTGCCGAGGATGGCGCGTTTGACCAAATTGCGGACCAACACCACCTTGTAGCCATTATGGGCGAGCGGTACCGCACCATCGGCGGCAAGGCGCGAAACCTTCTCTGCAATAACATTTCTTGATGTACCGGCCACCGCGGCTTCCACCTGAGGGAGCCGCCAGGGGCGAGCTGCCACCGCTCCCATTACCAATCGTGCCTTATCGATGCGGTCTCCGGTAAGCCGCATTGCTGAAGCGATATTGACCAGCGGGAAATCCCACACCGGCCGGTCGCGCACCTTTTCAAAGTAAAACGTCGCTCCGGCCCAGGTAGCCGGCAGGCGGATTTCGGTGAGCACCTCACCTGGCCGCAGCACGTTGAGGCGGGTGATATCCTTTTCCGGGCCGACAAAAAAATCCTCGGCCGCCACTTCCCGTCTCGCTTCCGCATGTTGAATGACCAGCCGGGCCTCCAGAGCCACCAAGGCCGGAGCAGTATCGGAAGGCGAAACCGCCGCACAGCCTTGGACTCCGAAGATGGCATGTTCGCGGTTCTGTCCCTCCTTGCTTTCACTTGCATAGCAGGTGCCGCCTCCGGCTCGATAGCAGTTCCAGCCGCTACGGTAATACCAGCAGCGTGTGTCCTGGCTGATGTTGCCGCCCAGTGTTCCCTGGTTGCGGATCTGGGGCGAAGCGACCTCCCCTGCTGCCTCGGCGAGCAAGCTGAAATGGGCTCGGATATCCGGATGGTACTGCACCTCGGTGAGCGTCGTCATCGGCCCAATGACCAGATCGCCACCGTCCCGGCGTATACCGCGTAGTGCATCGATAGCGCCAAGATCGATCACCGCTTTGGGCTGGACAATACGGTCTTTGAACCGTTCCAGACTGTCGAGTCCTCCAGCCAGCATCCATGTATCGACTCCAAGACGTTTGGCCAGGGACAGGGCGTCATCCACGCTTGTCGGCCGGAAAAGTTCAAAAGGGGGCATGCCGTCACGTATGATTGCCATGGGTCTTCTCCCGCCACCGATGCATCGGCGGCTTCACGATTAAACGTTGGCTGAAAGGCCTGTTGCTGGATGCCAAGTTCCGGGTTCGATGGCAGCCAGGATGGCGTCGGCCATGACCGGGGCGCGGACAAACTTGTCGTCGCCCAAGGCATCGCCCAGAGCACACAACACGGCTGCACAGGCGGCGCCAACCGGCGGCTCGCCAATGCCCCGGGCTCCAATCGGCGTCTGGGGATCAGGGATACCGACTGAACCCCAGGTGAATTTCTCCGGGAAGCACAGGATGGTTGGTGGACGGGTCTGATACAACCGCCTGGATACCGGTATCCCATGCGCATGATCATAAAACCATTTCTGCGTGGTGGCGTGACCAATACCGAGCATGGAACGTCCAGCCAGCTGCCCGGCAAAGGCACGGGGATGGACCACCACCCCAGCATCCGCCTCGGCGTGATAGGCCACGATCCGGTACATGCCAGTCTCGGTGTCTACTTCCACCTCGGCAAAGGCAGCCACAAAAGAAAACGTTTGCCCGTCGCGCGGGAAGGTGTCGCGGGCCACGGCAACCAGTCCCTGCCCGGCCAGGGCGGCGACGGATGCCTTGGTCATCTTGTTGAGATCGTTCGGGTACTCATGACCATCATAGACCCCGCCTAAGGCAATGGCTCTCCGGGCCACTTCGGCAAAGCTCAGCCCTTCGCCAGTGTTCGTTTTCCGGAAAACGCGCTGGTTGCCGATGGCAAAATCATCCGGCGTGCCCCCCAGGGATTTCGCAGCGATATCTTTCATCTTGGCGTGAGCGTCCAGACTTGCGGCAAGCCCTGCTCGCGACATGGCGTGAATGGTCTGGCTGCCGCCGGACACACAGCTCCAGGCGAGGTGCTTGCCGGTATTGCCCCAGAGTATTTCGCAGGATTCCCAGGGCATATCCATGGCGTCGGCCACCACCCGCTGCACGTCACTGAAGGATTCCGTGCCGAGATTGCCGACACCGCAATGGATACGCAATTTACCCTCGGTAGTGATGACGAACAAGCCATCGAAACCGATCGTTCCGGCGACAAAACCTCCGGTGGCCACACCGATGCCGCGCCGAAGAGAACCTTTGAGCGCAGGCCGTGATCGCCGCTCCTGCCAGCCGAACGCTTGGGCTCCTTGGTCAAGCGCCTGTTTGACAAAGGCGCTGGTCGCCACATTCATAATGCCATCCGCTTTCGGGGGGCCAACCGGTGCTCGGCCCTCGGGTGCATTAATGCGGCACATCGCCAAGGAATCGAGGTTCAACTTGCGTGCAGCTTTCGCTAAAACAGGACCCATGAGGGCACTGGCCTGGAGTCCACCCGGTGCGGTTTGGGCACCTCGGGTCGGGGTGTTGGTGAGCACCGCTACCCCGCGCCAGCGCATCGCCTTGGGTTGGTAGAGCAGCGATACCATGCGTCCGGACATCCCCCCATCATGTTGTTCCTCATACGGGCCGTTATCCATAATCACGAACATATCGAGGCCAAGCAAACGGCCCTCTTTGGAAAAACCGGCGCGCATGCGGCCGATCAAACTGGGCCGGGCGCGTCCGATGGCCTGCTCGTCATCCCGGGAGATACGCAGCATGACCGGCGCTTGCGCTTTTTTCGCCAGCAAGGCCGGGATGATCGCCGCCACGGAGGCGGTAATCTTGCCGCCAAAACCGCCCCCAGTGTACTCGCTGATGAGGACGATATCGTCAGGACTCATGTTGAGCCACTTGGCGAGGGCCGGAACGGTTTGGATGGTGCTTTGGGTGCCGACCGCGATGTGGAGCTTGCCGTTTTCCCACCAGGCCAAGGTCGAGCGGGTCTCCAGGGTCTGATGACTGACATTGGGCGTGACGAAGGTTTCGTCCAGAACCAGTGCTGCCTGCGACAGTTCGGCCTCAAGGTTGCCGAAGGCCCATTCGCTGCCCGCCTTGCCCAGGGGGAGTTGGTCTAGCCCGGCGGACTCGAAATTAGCCCTGGTCCACTTCAGTTCGCCAACTTTCGGCTGTTCACCTGGTTTTCCTGGAGGCAGCCAGACATTGCCGTCGGTTCGGGCGTTGGGTCCTTCCGGCCGCAGACTGTCCAACGGATCGATGACAAAGGGGAGCGGATCAAAGGCAATATCGATGGCCTCGATGGCTGCGGTCGCAGTCGCCTCATCAATCGCCGCCACCGCCAGAATCGGTTCCCCTTGAAAGAGCGGCTCCATGGTCAGCGCCCGTTCCGCCCATGGACTGGCCTTGATGACCTCGCCCCGGTCGGTCACGGAATCGGCCGGAGGCGGCAGTTCGTCAGCGGTGAGAATCGCCCGCACACCGGGGATAGACAGGGCGGCCTTGGTGTCGAGATGTTTGACTCGGGCATGGGGCAAGGGGCTGGTGAGCAGTTTGCAGATAAGCATCCCTTCGGCCTGGAGATCCTCGGCAAACCGTGCCGTGCCGGCCAATTTGGCCCGCAGGTCAGGCGTGATGTAGTTTTTCCCTGTCAGTTTTGGCGAAAAAAGAGCGTCGTTTTGCGGCATGATTTACCCCTTTCGCATGTATTCGGCCCCGCGCATCAGGGCAGTGAGGACCTTGTCATAATCCTGGCAGCGGCAGAGATTTCCCGATACCCCGTGCGCCAGTTCCTGCCGGGTGGGGTTGGGGTTGGTCTTGAGATAGCCAAGGGTGGACATAAGGAAGCCCGGGGCGCAGTAGCCGCACTGAAAACCCTGTTCATCGAGAACGCCCTGCTGCAAGGGATGCAAGGTGCCGTCCGAACGAGCCAAACCTTCGATGGTCAGCACCTTCTTGCCTCGGACACTGTGGGTCAGCATCGAGCAGGAATAGCGCGGCACGTTATCTATGAGCACCGTACAGGCCCCGCATTCGCCCCGGTCACAACCGATTTTGAGCCCCATCAGCCCGAGTTTACCACGCAGGGTTTGTGCCAGGGTTTCCTGGGGCAGGACATCTACCCGGCGCTGTTGCCCATTCACCGAGAGGGTAATGAGCCGTTCAACCGCACCGGGGGAGGTCTTGGAAGCAGCACCAGCCGGCCCCGGGGAGAGCAGGCCGGATGAGGAGACAACACCGGCCGCGATGACGCTTTTGATGAACTGGCGTCGGGTCATTCCCGCGGGCCGGATGGTTTCGAGAAGAAGAGCATTCATAAGCGACTCCATCTTTTTCTGTGGTGATACGGGGATGCTGTGAGCTCTAGTGCAGGATCTTGCCAAGATGTATGCACAAGGAAGCCAAAAACGGTGCAACAATTCCAACGAGGAGCTTTTCCGTGCTGATAGCTAGTCAGAATTTTATGAATTTCTATTTCCAGACGAGCTTTTTCATTAGCGCAGGCAATGAAGCGGCATAGCCATCCATGTTCATACCTAACTTTAAAATTTTGAAAGTAGATAGAACAATCCTCTTAAATTATTGCCTAATCCTCCGGAATGATCTTTTTTTCCGACATTTTTATTCTTGCAGTCTACATGCGATAATCCATTGCGACCAACAGATCTCGCCACACACAATTGATCCACCGATGCAGAGGTCTCCATGTTCTCGGACTCGCACGAAAGCTAACAACTGAAAATTTTCAGTAATCCTGGCCCAATATGCCGACTGAGGGCGGAGATCTTTAAGCGTTATCTAGTAGCGTGCCCCAATCATTGAGGTGCGAGTTCGCCGTACCAGTAAGAGGCTGTGACTCCTCCGTCCATCAGGAAATCACTACCGGTAATAAACCCGCCATCAGGACCCATTAAAAGAGCACCAATTGTTCCGACTTCATCAGGAGTTCCGATGCGCCCTACTGGAGACAGTTCCAGCATGCGGCGATATCCTGGGCCACGTGGACCGGCTAACTCTTCTTTTGCCAGAGGAGTGCATATAATGCCGGGGCTGATTGTATTGACCCGCGCGCCACGCTTGCCCCACTGCACCGCCTCGGCCATCACCCGCAGCGAATTGCCACGCTTGGAGATCTGGTAGGCGTGGAGCGGGTCGGTCACCTGATCCGGTTGGAGCATCGGCAGCCCGAGCAATTCCTCGGTGGGAGTGGTGGCCAATGCCTTGTCCTGCTCGGGTGTCAACGCCGGGAGACGGTGACCAGACTGCGAGGCTATCACCACCCCCGCGCCACCTTTCGAGATGACATTGCCGAACTCCTCAAGGAGGAGGGCGGTACCATATAAATCGACCTTCAGAATTGTTTCCGGTGTTGCCTGGGTTGGGGAAACGCCCGCAGCATGGATGACTCCGGTTATAGGGCCGATTGCCGTCGCTGTTTCAACCAGTGCGTGGACCGACTTCCGCGAGGAGACATCGACGATTGTGGTGCTGACCGTAAATCCTGCGTCACTCAGGACCTTCGCGGCGATCTCCGCGTTTTCCTCTCGCAGGTCAGCAAGGACAACATGCTTGCCTGCACTGACTCGGCGGACAATCGCCTGACCAATCAGTCCTGAACCTATAACGACGTTGACGTTTGTCATGGCATTCTCCTATTCATATTTGTTGTGCTACTTCCCGGCCCTTTTGGCATATTCGGCCGGGTAGCGCTCTCCCGAAATCTCGATCTTCGCGAGTGCCCGGTTCAGGTTATCCAGTTCAACAACGGTCAGCTCAACATCCACCGCGCCCAGGTTTTCTCTCAACCGTTCCAGCTTGGTCGTCCCGGGAATGGGTACAATCCACGGTTTCTGCGCCAACACCCATGCCAGGGCAATTTGCGCCGGCGCCACCTTTTTTGCTGCGGCGATATCTTCGACCAGTCTGACCAGGACCTGATTGGCATCCAGATTCTCTGGGGAAAAGCGCGGGACGATGCTGCGAAAATCGTTGTTTCCAAACCTGGAGGTTTTATCAAAGCGTCCGGTCAGAAAACCTTTTCCCAACGGGCTGAACGGGACGAAACCGATCCCCAGCTCTTCGAGCGTAGGCAGCAATTCTTTCTCCGGCTGCCGCCACATCATGGAGTATTCGCTTTGAACGGCTGTGATCGGCAAAGCATTATGGGCGCGGCGGATGGTCTGCACGCTTGCTTCTGAAAGCCCCCAATGCTTGACCTTGCCTTCGGCTATCAGCTCCCCGACAACGCCGGCGACCTCTTCAATAGGCACATTAGGGTCGACTCGGTGCTGGTAATAGAGGTCGATGGCTTCTACCCCCAGCCGTTTCAACGAACCTTCCGCCCATGATTTGATGAGCTTCGGGTCGCCGCACACCACCTGTTTGCCGTCGACATCTTGAATACCGAATTTGGTGGCGATGACAACCTTTCCTCTGTATGGAGCAAGGGCTTCGCCGACCAGTTCTTCATTGATGAACGGGCCGTATATCTCGGCAGTATCAAAAAACGTCGTACCGAGCTCGAATGCAGCCCGAATCAGAGCGATAGCTTCATTTTTCTCTGTAGCCGGACCGTAGCCATGACTGAGCCCCATACAGCCGAGCCCGAGAGCCGAAACCTCCGGGCCTAATTTTCCAAGTTTTCGTTTTTGCATGTTTTCCTCTCGTTCGTCACGGAGTGACAGATCATATATCGAGTGTGCGAGTACCCAGCCATTTGACAATCTCTGGATCGCGGTGATCAAAAAAACTGCTTGTCCCTTGATCCAGGGTGGCAATGACCGCCATATCTTCAGACGAAAGTGAAAAGTCGAAGATCGTAAAATTCTCGATTATCCTTTCCTTGCGCACCGACTTGGGAATCGCGATAACTCCTCTTTGGGTGAGCCAGCGAAGGACGATCTGTGCCACGGATTTGTCGTATTTCTTGCCAATGGAAGAGAGCAATTCATTGCCAAATAGATTGTTCCTGCCTTCGGCAAACGGTCCCCAGGACTCGATCTGCACTTTATGTTCCTGTAGGAATGCCTGGGTGGCGGCCTGCTGATAGAAGGGATGGGTTTCGATCTGATTGACCGCCGGGACAACCTCATGGTGAATCATGAGGTCCATGAGTCTGTCAGGTGGGAAGTTGCTCACCCCGATTGCCCGGACCCTGCCCTCGCGATACAGCTCTTCCATGGTTCGCCAGGCGCCATATATGTCACCGAATGGCTGATGAATGATGTAGAGATCCAGGTAGTCGAGCTGTAATTTGGCGAGAGATTTCTCAAAGGCCTTCCGGGCAGTTTGGTAACCGGCATCCTGGATCCACAGTTTGGTGGTAATAAAGAGATCTTCCCGCGTCACATGGCTTTGAGCGATTGCCGAACCGACAGCTTCCTCATTCATATAGGCAGCAGCGGTGTCAATCAGGCGATATCCCGTTTCAAGCGCGCCAAGGACACCCCGCTCGCATTCTTCATGATCGGAGATTTGAAAAACCCCGAACCCCAAGATCGGCATTTCTACGCCGTTATTCAAAACAACCTTGTGCATAGTTTTGTCCTTTTCTCAATGATTTCGAATAAAAATTCTCTTGAGGGAACAAGCATGTGCTCGTTCGGATAACAGGAGTAACGTTGACAGTAGACACCCAATTCCAGTGATGGCCACCACCATGCCCATGGGCCAAGGGGTACCATCGGCAAAGATACCGACCAGTGCGGAGCCAAGGATCCCGCTGCCATACTGAATGGAACCGACCAATGCGGAAACCGCACCGGCGCGATCCGGAAAACGAGCCATTGCACCCGAAAGTGAATTCGCTACGATGAGGCCGGTCGTCGAAGCAAACACGAACAAAGGCAGTACCAAACCCCAAAGACCGCCCCAGCCGGTGCGAGCGTCGAGAGCTGCGAGCATAGCGGAGAAAAAGGCGATCACTGTGCCCATCAGGAGCATTCTGTCGGAGCCATGGCGCATCACCAGGCGAGAATTGATCATGTTGGCAGCCATGATACCAATAATGACAAGGCCAAAGAGCAAACCATAATGCTGCGCGGAGACATGATAGTAGTTGATGTACGCAAACGGGGTTCCAGCAATATAGGCAAACATACCGGCGTACAGAAAGGCCCCGGCAGCGGCGTACCCCAACAACTGCCGGTGGCCCAACAATTCGAGGTATCGGCCTATTGCACGACTGAGGGGCTCCTGGGTTCGTCGTGCTTCCGGCAAGGTTTCAGGAATCGTCAGCAGCGCTGCAAGCGTCAGCAGCCCGATAGCCACCAAAACCCAAAAAATGGCCCGCCATCCGGCCCAAGCAACGATCTGGCCCCCTGCGAGCGGCCCGACAAGCGGGGCGATGGCCATCACCGTGATAAGTGTCGACAACATCTGCGCCGCTCGATTTCCATCATACAGATCACGAACCATGGCTCGGGAGATGGCGACGCTGGCACAGGCACCCAAGGCCTGGATTATGCGCCAGCCAATCAACGCCTGCACACTCATGGCTAATGCGCAACCAGCCGAACCGATCACGAAGAGGAGCAAGCCAACCGCCACCGATGGCCGGCGACCGTAGCGATCACTCACTGGTCCCCAGACCAGCTGTCCCAGGCTGAAACCGACAAGATACCCGGAAACGGTCAGTTCAATTGTCCCGGGCTGCGCTCCTAGCGTACCCGCCATGGCTGGCATTGCTGGCAGATAGAGATCGGTGGAAATCGATGCAAAGCCCATCAGTAGACTGAGGACGGCAAGCATGTACCAACCGGGGTTGGAAGCAGCGGCAAGGCTCCATTCCTCTCTGGTCGTTCCTTCATGTTGGGGAATCAGCAACAGTGTTCTTTTCATAGTTAGTCTTCGGAGAGGGACAACAACTCTTTGGAAAGCCTGTCCCCGTGAATGGTAATGTTTGCCAGACGCTGTTCAATTGCCTGCAAGTCTTCAGAAGTAAGCAACACATCAACGGATTTGATATTGTCTTCGATATATTCCAGCTTATCCATGCCTGGGATGGGCACGATGAACGGTTTTTGCGCCAGGAGCCAGGCGAG
>JAQUEZ010000532.1 GCA_028684915.1 Desulfobulbus sp. | reverse complement strand
GACATTGTGACCAATGCGACGCCCAAGCGGGATTACTACATCATCTCGCCCGAAGGCCGCCGCCTGGTGCAGCTGGCCCTTGGCACGCAAACGCTCTCTTTTGTCGGCGCCGCCGACAAAGAGAGCATTACTCGGATCAGGCAATTGGCCGCAGAACACGGCCCAAATAATTGGCAGCCCATCTGGCTGCAAGAGAGGGGAAACTGATGAAGAAAAAGTTGCTAAAGCTCGGGGTGGTTTTGCTTTTGGCGGTCCCTGCGCCTGCCGCCGCTGTTTATTGCAGCAATTGCTCCAACATGTTCGTCCAGGCGTTGGAGCGGGTCACCAGTTTGGAACAACTCTCCACCCTGACAAATCAATATACTGAAGCTATCCAGCAGACTGCGCAACAGGTGCAGATGGTGCAGAACATGATGCAGAATACCGCTTCGCTGCCGGGCAACCTCAAAGGCCAATTATCGGGACAATTGACACAGCTCGCCTCTCTCACCAGCACCCTGAAAACACAGCGTGGCGAGATGACCGCCCTGGCGGAAGTATTCAATACACTGTTTCCAGAACAATCAATGTTTGCCGATCTGGCCGGCGCCGGTCCGACAGAAATTGCCGCCGCGAATAAAAAATACCGTGACCATTGGGACAGTTGGTCCGGTGAAGTGGATGAGGCCTCGCAAGCCACGTTCCAACTCTCCGGCAAACAGCTTCAGGAAATGCAGGATGCCGGAGAATTGGAAAACTATATCAACAGCTTGCTCGATAGCCCCGATGGGCAGATGAAAGCCATGCAAGCCGGGAACCAGTTGGCATCGATCCAAATCCAAGAGGCGCGGAAGATGCGCGAGCTGATGGCGACAAACGCGCAATCAACCTTGGCCAGTCAAATGAAGGCGGAAAAAGAGTCACAAATGAAAAGAGAGTATTGGGATAGTGCTACAAATACAGACAAATACAAAACAGATTCAGGCCGAAACGATCAACCTTTGCCATAATGCAAGTTACGGCAAAGCTTTATCGTTTTTTCCGCTGTCAGATTTGTGTTTTGAAGTATCTGTGGATTTTTCCCATTCTTTCTGCTGTTCGTTCGTTCGACCCATTCCCGAAACAGGCTGGATGTTTTGCGTCTGTGAGACCGTACTGGAGTTGACTGATTTTTGAGTTGTTTCTGATTTTCTTACATCGCAACCAGAAACAATTATTCCAAAAATAATGAATACAGCAAAGGTTGTTTGAATGCGCATTATAAAATTTCTCCCTTTGGCAGCGTTATTTATTTGCTTGTTTGGTTTTTCGTCAATCGGTTTAGCGGATATAAGTAGGGACGTAGTTTATGATATTACAGAAAAGTTTTCAACAAAATCATCTGTCTATGGTGTAGCGCTAAAAATATACGCTGAGAAATTATTTTACTGGTGTCTCATATTAGATACAGCCATTCTTGGCTGTAGAGTAATTATGAAACGTGAAGATATAGCAAGTGCAATAAAACATTTTGTTTTTATGTTATTATTCGCTGGTTTTATATTTTCAGTAATCAAAAACTATGATGTTTGGTCAATGAACCTTGTGAATGGCCTTAAACTAATAGCCGTTGGTCTTGGAGGTCCAGAATTAGCTTTGTCACCATTTAATACAGGTGTTGAAATTGTAATTTCAATTCTTGATAAAATGTCTGCCACAGATCCTGTTGATTCTTTGGGCTACTTGATCACCGGTTGCATCATTATGGTGTGTTTCGCGCTAATGACCGCCCAGATTGTTATGATCAAATGTGAATCATATATTGCCATGAATGCTGCGGTTCTTCTGTTGGGATTCGGTGGTTCCAGTTTCCTCAAAGAATACGCCATTAATACCATGCGCTATGCGCTTTCAGTCGCTTTCAAGTTGTTTGTTATGCAGCTTGTGCTCGGACTCGGCATGTCTTTTATCAAAGATTTTCGAACATTATCATCTATTGAATTGGCTGATCTCCTTGTCCTTATCGGGGCTGCTGTCGTTCTTCTCGCCCTGGTCAAAACCATTCCGGACGTGTGCGCCGGAATCATCAACGGCTCTCACACCGGTAATGGTGGTTCTTTGATGTCAACCGGGTCAATGGTCGCCGGGGTCGGCATGGCCGCCGGAGCTGCTGCCGCCGGTGGGAGTGCGTCTCTTGCGCGCGGGGTCGGCTCGGTGAGGGCGGCGGTTCAGATGGCCGGTTATGAGGGCAAAACAGGTTGGGGTAAACTCGGCGGTGCTGCCCGCAATCTGATGAACGCTAATAGTGCTTCCCGCCGAGATCAAAACGCCTGGGGCTCGATTGGCCAGCGCATGAACTCGCACTTAAAAGAAGGCCGCGACACTGCCGAACTTCAGGCAACTCTCAAAAAAGATCAAGCCGCGGAACCCAGCGGCAAACAATAGCATAATACATTGGGTTCCTTGAAATTTTCAAGGAACCCCACCCAAAAAAAAGGGAGTGAACGATGGAGTTTTTGCAAAAAACAGCACCATCACGGGATCGGTCTGCCCAGACGGATAATCCGTATCTCAACGCCAAAGAAGAGTGGTTGGAGCGCTACGGCTCATACATCAGCCGGGCCGCACAATGGCGAGCGGTGGCCTTTGTGGGCCTGGGCCTTTTGGCCCTGTCCCTCTCCGGCAACGTCATGCAGGCCCGGCAGGTCAAGATTGTTCCGTACATCGTCGAGGTC
>JAQUEZ010000531.1 GCA_028684915.1 Desulfobulbus sp. | reverse complement strand
AGACCGTATCGGCATCGGCCGCCTGCCCCTTCTGCTGCCAGGCCCAACGGACCGCATTGCGGATCATGTTCAGCTCGGTGTCGTCGCATTTGTCGGTATCCGAGTTGGAGTAGGCCATCTGGGCGAAGACGGCGGTCACTGACTTGAGTTCCTCCTCAGGTTCCTGGATGGAGGTGAAGGGGTTGAGACAGACCGTGGCGCCCGGCTGAAAATCGAGATAGCGAGCGCCGAGCATGTTGGCGATCTTCTTGTACGAACCGCCGATGTCGATGATCCGCACCAGGGAGCCGCAGGCGTAGTAGTTGAAAGCCAGGAAGTTGACCAGGAAGGACTTGCCCGAACCGGTGGTGGCGCAACAGACCGTATTGTGGTTGGGTGCCCCCTTGGCGAAGAAATCCAGGCTGACCAACTGGCCCTTGCGGCCGGTGAAGATCAGCTTCGGAACGCCGCCGGTGCCAGCGAAGTCGCCCTGAACCGGCAGGAGCGGTGTGACCGAAGGCACCGGAGCGATAAAATCCCGCTCCAGGTTGTCGACGTTCTTGCCGGTGGTGTAGAGGCAGAACGGCAAGGCCGAGAGGAAGAGAATTTTCAGGACAAAGGTGTCTTGCTGCATGACATAGCCGTTATCCTCCCAGATCCGCCGAGCCCGGGTGCAGGACTCGCGGGCCCCTTCCAGATCTCGGCCCCAAACCAGGAGTATGGGGATGATGCGGACGAACTTGACCCCATGCTCCAGGGCATCGGTGGCCTCCAGATGTTCCTCCTGCTTTCGTCGCAGCAAGGGAGACAGCGAGCCCACCGCCTGTTGATTGAGGAGCAGGTTGCATTTGGCGTGGATCCTGGTCTCTAATCCCTGCTCAAAGAGGATGTTGAGGGTGTAAAGAAAGCCGGTCTTGATCTGGTCCATATCCGAGACCAGGCCCCAGATGCCGCCAAAGAGCGTATTGGTCTGCAAGGGATCGACCTCGGTGGGGATAACCTTGGGGCTGGTGCAGCAGAAAAAATTATCCCCCACCTGGAGATGATCGCCTTCCTCCCGCACCACGGTATCGGCGTTCAGGATTTGTTTGCGCAGGGGGATGGTATCGTTATAGGCGGTGAAGTTGTGCTCCGGATACCCCTGTGGGTAATGGTTGAATAACCGCCGCGCCCATTCGAGCAGGTCGCCCGGCTGCATGGAACGGGGGGACAGGAGCGCCGCTTTGAGGGTTTCGGTGATCTGCCGCTTGATGTCCTGGAGCGGTTTGGCTCTCTCCCGGTCGATGAAGTCCTCGGGATTCGGCGCCTCCTGGGTGTCGCCGGGCAGCTTGACCGCGACGAACAAGCGGAAGTTGCGCACCGGGATATTGGAGCAGGCGGCCAGGCCTCGCCGACCCTGTTCCATGAAATCGATGATCTGGTCCGTGCTGGTGCGGACGATGATATCGTCCACTGTCCTGCTTTCCCGGTAGCTGGAGAGGATCGGGGCAATATGGGAGTCGGCATGGAGGATCAGTTGGAGCACACTCCCTTTGGGCAGGCCGGCCCGGAACAACCCTTCTAGCGAGGTCAGGGCCTTGGGACCGGCAAAGGTCAGGGGTGTACATTCCCAAAGCAGGCCTAGACTGCAATCCTGGTTGAGGTAGATGTCGAGGTTGTAGTCATAGGCCAGATAGTTCAGATAGGCCGAGAACGGATGCCGGATGGTCATCCGCTCAAGGTCCGCCTGCTTGAGATGTGCGCTAGGGCCAAGGCCTATTTTTTCCAGCAGGGAAATCATGGCTTCTTCTCACTGACCTCGGTCAGTACCCATTGGGAGGGTTCAATCTCCAGATAGGCATACCGGGTCATGAACAGTTCGTTGTTCTCGCCCTTGTAGGGCAACAGCAGTACCCGCAGGATTTTTGGTGGATTGAGCACCGGGGTTTCCGGTGCTTCCAGCAGATCGGTAAGCGCCTTGTAACGGCTGTTCTGGGCCTCGACTTGGGAGGCATTGCTGTTTTCACTTCCTTGACCGTCGGGAAGCCGGGCTTCCTTGTAAGCGGTCGGCGTATCTAGGCACTTGCCCTCACTGTCCTTGGCCTTGCAGCGGAAGTTTTCTTCATAGGGATTCACCGCATCTTTAACCCCGGCACAGCCGGAGACCAAGACGAGCACGGAAAGACAGGCGAGTATTCGTCTCATGGCTGCTCCTTGTTCACTGTTGCACAAACTCATTGTTCTTGATGTCTCTGATCTCCAACTCCTTACCCTCGGAGACGATGACCGTGATCTTCTTGGCCGCACCGACTTCGATGACCGGGGTGGTCTGTTTGACCAAGTCGAGATAGAAGTCGCTCATGGTCTGCGCGCCCTGGGAAAGGCCAGTACCCAAGGCGGACTTGCCGACCTGGGAACCGTCGATGGTGGAGGTGGAGCCCAAAGCTGAGGTCGAGGTGGTGGTGGCCGAGGCCTTGAGGGCATCGCCGGCGCCTTCGAACAAACCGGCGACAATGGCCCGGACCGTGGCCGCGCCCATGCGCGAGACTACTCGGCCGGAGAGCCCGACCTTGGAATCCGCATCAGTGACAAAGCCCTTTACCTGGGTGTCGATCACCGCCTTGCCCTCGTTGCTCAAACAGGAGAGCGAGACCAGCCGCACATCGGCCCGTTCCTTGTCGAGCCGGCCCACTGCCTCGGCAACCACAAAACAGCCGGAGAGTTCGGCCTTGATGTCATTGGGC
>JAQUEZ010000530.1 GCA_028684915.1 Desulfobulbus sp. | reverse complement strand
GGAGGGCGTACTCGTAATCAATTGAGCTGATGGTGAGCAGATTGGTATCGGCTGCAGCAGGCTCCGACAACTCGAAGCCCCTGTCATTTGCCGCCAGCCAGAACGATGTAAGCCGACCGGCCCGCAATTTGAGGAAGGCAAGCAGGGTATTGATCCGGTCCCGGCCTACGATCAAAAATTGTGCTGACCGGCTCAACACCGGCTCATCACTTTGGATGTCATACTCGATCAGGCCGGTATCGTTGTCGAGCGCCACCCATTTGTTGTCCCAGCCCATATTTAACACAGTCAAAAATATTTATAGTTATATCATAAAGTTACTGTTTGAAAAAAATCGCAGTGGCACTACATCCGTAATTTTTCATCATCAGTGCACCAATTTTTTCGTGCCCACGGGCGAGGCTGATAGGCCTAAGGCATTGTAGAGGCCCTGTAATTTCTGTTCGGCCACGGTTGTCTTGCGGACATGCAGGGTCCGACCATCTTTTTGGGTGAAGGTGGCAGTCACCCGTTGCTGTCCGGAAAAGATTTCCCGCAACGAGAGCCAGCTGTCATTGATGCCTTTTAGGTTGAGTTTCCGCCGCAGGACCTGAACCGCCTGATAAGCCAGCACGGTGATGAACAGGTGGCCCTCGGCCCTGTCTTCCTTGTGGTGATAGACTGGGCGCAACCCCAGTTCTGACTTCAAGCTGCGAAAAACAGCTTCCAGGTCGGTCAGCTGGGTGTAGGTTCGCCATAAGGTGGCAGCATCCCAACTCACTTCGTTGGTACGCAGGCAGTAGACGCCGGGATGCGTCAGTTGGGTACCGTCAATCGGCTCTTTGGTCCAGGTTATCCCCGTGACAAGGGCGCCCTCTGCTGGGGTTAGTTCGATGCGGTAATGCTGGCCAATGCCGTGGGATTGTTGCTGCAGACGTCCTATCCGCTGCATCAGTTTATCCCGATTTTTTTCGCCACGGGGCTTGAGGAGCCCGGCAGCGAGTTTGGCCAACCCGGTTTCAAATTTTTCAATGAATCGGTCAGTCATGGCCTTCTCTTTTTCCTGCCGCGCTTCGGAATGGCAGTAAAGACGCACTTCTAAGCCATCGTCGCTGACCACTCGCTGGAGGTGGACGGTCTGGTCGGAGGCAGTGGCAACATCCTCGGATTGCGCCAAATCAAACTGACGTGTTCGCTCACGGCTGACTACCAGATAGCGATAGTGATGCTCGATCAGCCAACTGATATTGGCTGCGGTGGCGATGCCCCGATCCATGATCACCAGGGCGCCGGTCGGGGCGTCAAGTCCCTGCAGCATCTCCTCCAGGGTGGAGGCCTCGGCAACATTGCCCTCAAACATTCGCGAGCGGCGGACAAAACCGCTGCCGTCCAGCACCAGCCCCAGGGTCACCAACGGGCAATCGCTGCGTTTCTCCTTCGAATGACCGCGTTTGGCCTTGCCGTTTCCGGCCATTTCGCCTTCAAAATAGGTGTTGGTCAAATCAAAGAGGGTCACGGTTGTTGGCAGGGAGAAAAGGTCGTTGATTCGGGAAAACAGAGCGGCTTCAATCGGTTGCCGGTGGCGGACCAGCAGGTCGGAGGCCCGATAGAGGCTCATCAGCGGCATGGCTTCATAATCGACATCCAGCAGCTCGCCCAGGCCACTACGCTCCTGCAGCCAACCCCAGGTGGCCAGTTCGCTGGCCGGCGCTGCCATTCGGCCAATAACGTTACCGATGATCGCGGCCTGCTGTTTGACACCCAGGCCCACGTGTTCAAGAATGCGCGGTAATTCGAGCCAACCCAGGGCCGCCAGGCCGGCATGCTCAACCCCGATTGAACGGGGACGAACCAGCTCCAAAGAATCGACATCCACCTCATGATACACTGGAGTGGCGGTATCCTTGGCAGGCGTCACCACTCGTGTGTCGGAGACCAACCGAGCCGCATAACGCTGGGCCAGTCCCTCGATCGCTTTGGATATCGGCGTCAAGCTCATTTGTCCGGAAATGATTTGCTCGATTCGGGAACATAACACCGGCCACTGTTCCCGCGGCACGGAAAAGGTCCTGCCCAGATTCAGTAGAGTCTGTTGCCGGACTTTGCCATCGACCCGCTTCGAAGCAACCAGCCGGAAGGTAAAGTAGGCTTCCCCGGAAGTTGCACTGCTGGTTTTCGTTTGTCGTATATACATGGGGATAATCATACTCCTCTCCCCATGTGAAAGTCAATATAAATTTAAAAATTATGGCACTACAAAAGCGTTTTTAAACAATTTCCATTGAAATCATTAGGTTTTTTAAGCAGAAAGAGGTGGGGATTCGCAAAAATACCGGTTCAAATGTTAAATATGGGCTACGTGATGGTTAATTAATAAACAAGAATCGATTCTTAACAGGCAAATGATTATGAATATCCAGAAGAAAGATTTCGAACAACGAATGAAACATTTCGAGACAGTTTGCCGTGACGAAGGAATCAAGTTGACGCATCAGCGCATAGAAATTTTCCGTGAAGTTGCTCAAACAGGGGATCACCCAGATGCCGATCAGATTTTCCAGCGTGTCAGGGACCGTGTGCCGCATGTCTCTCTTGATACCGTTTACCGGACACTCTGGCTGCTGAATGATCTTGGGCTGGTGGTAACACTTGGTGCGAGCCGTGAACCGACCCGTTTCGACGCGAACCTGAAGAGTCACCATCATTTTGTTTGTAGGCAATGTGGATTCACGAGTGA
>JAQUEZ010000529.1 GCA_028684915.1 Desulfobulbus sp. | reverse complement strand
TCGCAGGGGTCAGATCTTGAATCTTGAATTATTCCATTTTCCGAATGATTTTGCTCACCGTTGAATTGTGCAAGCCCGTTGCGGCGGCGATTTGTGTCTGGGTGTAGCCGAACTCCTGGCAGGCCCTAAGAATGGCTGCATCACGGTCTGCACGGCTTCCTGTGACAGGTACAATCTCTTCCAAGGGTGGTCGATCAGCAAAGCGTTGGACGCGAGGGATTTCTTTGAAAACGCTTTTGTCTTTGAGCAGGGGGGAGAGCTTTCCCAGAAACGCCTCGTCTCCGAGAAGGCACTGACCTTTCAGATTTTTCCAGGGTGACTCCAACTCTAAACCTGCCATGACAAAACGTCGGTACGCTTGCCGCGCCTGAGGGCGATCAGCGCCGAACTGTTCCAGAATCCAGTCCACAGCGAGAAAGTCGGGGTTCTTGTCGAGCCCTGCGGTGGCTCGGTAACTGGACCACTTATACGAACCCGGGTCCTTGACCATTGCGGCCCTGACGGGATTAAGGACAATGTACTGGCACAGTTCGAGGAGATAGGCTTCCCGGTCAATGACTATGGATTTAAACCGCCCTTGCAGCACAATGCCCAACCCGGCCATATCGACGGATGAACGCTTGGGTGTAGACGCTGTTGAACTGGCGCATGGCGTTGGAAAGATTGGCATCCGGCGTCTCAATCAACAGATGGAAGTGATTGGTCATCAGGCAATATGCATGGCAAATCAAGCTGAACCGACGCAGGGCCAGATTGAGGACGGAGAGACAGGTTTTTCTGTCGATGTCGTCCAGGAAAATGGCATCCTGGGCATTGCCCCGGGATGTCACATGATAGACGGCTCCCGGAAATTCTATGCGGAGTGGTCGGGACATGAAGAGAAGATACTCCAGAGTGGTTCAAGATTCAAGATCTGACCCCTTGTCACACATATCACATGTCAGGCATGTCAGGTGGATTGGTAAGGGCGGGAGAGAAACCCGCCCTTACCAATCCGGTATTTTTTTTGGGCGTATTGAATGGTTCTTCGTTAGCACTTTGGCCTTTCAAGGTATCCAACTATCCCAGACTTGGTGCCCGGGGCGAAAGATTAATGGCTTACTATTATGTTGTTAATTTCAGGTTTCGCTTCCTGATGACTTAGATTTACTGCCCAAGCTCCTACTAACCATGGGTGGGCAGACCCTATTTGGTTATCTTTCCCGTTTATAATGAACAAGTCCGCCGACACACCAATTCCAGAGCTTAGTTGTGCTAATGAGATCCAAGGCGGACCCCAGACCCCAAATGCCTCCCCATCTGAGACATGACCGTTTGGGCGTTCGGCAACAAATATACTTGGAGGCGGAGTGTCATTCTGGATACTACCAGACCCAGAAATGTAGAGTTCTGAAAGGTTTATGATGGGGACGGATACATCAAATGTGTTTACCCCAGGGTATATAGTTCCGCTCGCTGTGACTAGAGGAGCTACCTTAAACTGTTCATTAGTTCCCCATAAATTTTTGTTATTTTCATATATGCAAAAAGAAAAACTTGCCTTCGGTGGCCCAACAGTTGGTGTGTAGTAAATGACTGTTATTATCATGACATCGTTCTCCTCATATTAATGTATGTCCAGCAGACCCATTCCACCGAACGGTTTGCGTTACCCGCGTGTGGGCGGAGTGTCGATTCGGCCTAGCAAAATCCAAAGCAAATCCAAGGGTCAGATCTTGAATTTTGAATTATTCCATTTCCCATATGGTTTCACTCACCGTTGAAGAGTGCAATCCTGTTGCGGTGGCGACCTGTGCCTGGGGGTTAGCCGAACTTCATGGCAGGCCTTGAATAGTACCAACCACCTTTTGCAAGCCAATGAGGACATCCGCACCATGCAGTCGCTGTTGGGACATGCCGACATCAGAACGACCATGATACACTCCCATTGCGTTCCGAGCACGAGCAGAACGGCTGTCAGGTAACGTCCGGTAGCATCGACAAAAAACAAGAGAAAATCAACCGGAAAATAGCCGGAATTGGAGGCGAAAGCCTGGAAGGTTTGCAGCCATTGGCTTGGCCGGGCTCAAGTTTTTTCCGCTGAGTCGATCAACGGCGCATGCCGCGTACGATATTGACCCTGTGCAGCGAGTGGGTGCGGCACAAGGAAAGGCTGAGGCGCACTGAGGCGCGGGACTGCTGCTTCCGGCTCAGGGACTCCACCGGCAATCTCCTGTTTTTTCGTCCGCCAAGCCTGACGAACAGTTTTCTGTGGCTTTTCCCGCCGAAGATCCCTATGAATTAGGTATCATTCCTATTCACAAGGAGACGCCCATGCTACCCGGAAAATACCAGACGTTCTTCCAGCGCATCAAGAAACAGATCCCGTCCGAGCAGTTGATCACCGACCCCTTGCGCACCATCACCTTCGGCGCCGACGCCAGCTTCTACCGGCTGATTCCCAAAATCGTGATCAACGTCAACACCGAAGAGGAGGTGCAGCTGATCCTCCGCGAGGCGGGCCGCCTCCGGCTGCCGGTGACCTTCCGCGCCGCGGGAACCAGTCTCTCCGGCCAGGCCATTTCCGATTCGATTCTGGTGCGCCTTGGTCCCGGCTGGAACCGCTACCGGGTGTTCGACAACGCCGCCAAGATCCAGTTGCAGCCAGGCATCATCGGCGGTCAGGCCAACCGCATCCTGGCGGAATTTGACCGCAAGATCGGTCCGGACCCGGCCTCG
>JAQUEZ010000528.1 GCA_028684915.1 Desulfobulbus sp. | reverse complement strand
CGGACCTCGCTGATCAGTTATGACCGCAACCAGTACAGCGTGGAGAGCGCCATGGCTGGGCAGACGGTGACGATCAGGGCCGGGGCCAATGGGATTGTGGTGATCAAAAACGGCAATGTGGTTGGCGAGCATGTCCGCCAGTTTGGCCGCGACAAAACGATCTACGATCCCTGGCACTATGTGCGCCTGCTTGAGCGCAAGCCCGGTGGTTTGCGCAACGGAGCGCCGTTTAAGGAATGGGCCTTGCCTGCCGCTCTGTCCCAGGTTCAAGGCCGGCTGTTGGCTGCTCCCGGTGGAGACCGCGAGTTTGTCGCCATTCTCTGCGCCGCCCGCAGTCACGGGCTGGAGTTGGTTGAGGCGGTATGCGCCAAGGCCTTGCAGGAGAAGACGATTCGCGCAGAGGTGATCCTCAACTTGATCGCCAGGGCACTGGATCCGCTGCCCGTTGAGCCTGTCCCGACACCCGACACATTGAGTCTCCAGCACGAACCCATGGCCGACTGTGGTCGCTACGATGCGTTGCTTGCGGAGGTAGAGCATGCAGCGGCATGAACTGATCGATCAATTGGGGCAGCTCAAGCTCCATGGCATGGCCAGTGCTTTTGACGAGATAGTCATCCAAGGCGTTCGGCGGCAGTTGACGGTTCAGGAGATTCTCGCGCAACTGTGCCTGGCCGAGGTGGCCGAGAGAAAAGCGCGCTCCATCCGCTATCAGATGGGCATTGCCCGTTTCCCGGTGGCCAAGGATCTGGACAGCTTCCGCTTTGCCGGCTCACCCGTCAACGAAATGTTGATCCGCGGCCTGTACGAGGGTGGTTTCCTTCGCCAAACCAGGAACCTTATCTTCATCGGCGGCACTGGCACCGGAAAGACGCATCTGGCCATCGCCATCGCGGCCCATTGCGTCAAACTGGGCCACCGTGCCCGTTATTACAGCGTAGTCGATCTCGTCAATCAGTTGGAACGAGAGAAGGAGCAGGGCAAATCCGGTGCCTTGGCCGCACAGCTGAGCAGAGTGGACTGCGTGGTGCTCGATGAACTGGGTTATCTGCCTTTTTCCAAAAACGGCGGGGCATTACTGTTCCATCTGCTGAGCAGGCTCTATGAGCAGACATCCGTGATCGTGACCACGAATCTGAGCTTTGGCGAGTGGGCGCAGGTGTTTGGCGATGCCAAGATGACCACCGCCCTGTTGGATCGCTTGACTCATCATTGCGACATTATCGAGACCGGCAACGAGAGTTACCGTTTTAAAAACCGGGAATAACCATCGCGGTGCCAATCCGCTCAAGGGACTTGCTTCCGCTCCGACGAGCAACACTTTGGCCCATTCTCGCTCCAGAAAGTCCCTTGAGCTTACTTCGCTGGCCCGAAGCACAAAGACGGAGCGAACGACCATCTTTTTTGATTTTTAGGGGGGCATTTTTGGACGCTGATAAGGGGTCATTTTTCAATGCTGATTGACACTTACAGGTCCGTTGATAAACGGTGCCTTTGGGGTTACCCCATGATCAGGTACGGGATTCGAGCTTCTTTACCCACGCTCAACATACTTTTATAGGGCTATTCGAGAATGGGCGATTTTTAAATTAAAAACACACGAAACCTAAAACGAAATACCACTAATTAGTGCCCATCAACCTGTTATCAAAAAATATTTTTAACGTTGAGCGACTGCTCGTAGCTTTTCCGCCGACATTCGACACACCTTCTATATGCCTTCGCCCCGTGAAAAAAGTCGCCGGTGGGCTGATATGAGTGGTGCTGATTTTCGCGGTGCAAATTTTGGTGGTGCAAATCTCTGGGGATTCCTCTATGAAGCCATTCTCACCTCTGTTGACGACCTGCACCAGGCCAACCGACGGATAAAAGATTTCACGCGAACCGGATGCAAATATACCCACAAGGTAAACTCACTCTGGGGATCCGCCAGAACGTTTCCCAAGGCTACTCCTGGAAACGGTTTTGATATCGCGATTTCTCCTCAGGAGGCAAACCAACACACGGATCATGAGGCAGTTTTGGATCTTCTGGCCGCGTAACGAGTGCAAAGCCATCAGGTTGCCAGCCTGGACGGCAGGGTCACTGGCAACCTGATGGCAGCCTTGAGACAATAACTAGAAGCCGTGCTTCTTACCTTTGATTGATTCAATATCGATACGAATAACGGCAGTACGGCTAAGATTCGCTTTGGGATAATCGAATTTCTTCTCAGAGAAGTGCGCTACAATCCTATCGAGTGCATTAATTTTTTCCACATCATCTGTCACAAAAGCGACCTTGCCAAAGCCGATAACGGTGCGATGCTGCGCTTCAAAATCACAGGCCACATCATTTTCGACAACACCGTGATCGATGCTTATCTCGAAACAGATTTTGTTGTTTCGTTTCATGATGTCGATTTTTGTGCCGGCTTGCGCTGAGTGGAAATAGATCGCAGTGCCGTCAAAGGTATAGAAGACCGGGACGAGGAAGGGCGTGTCCCCATCAGCCAATGCTATGCGCATGAGATGCGCTGCGCCGAGAATTGCATCGATCTCGGCACGGTCAGTAATTTCTCGATCTTTTCGCCGCATCGGGCAGCCATGGGGGTGCCCTGTCTTTGATTCCTGCATAATGACTCCTTGATGTATTGTTTGGCTGTTCGATATGGGCGTTTCAGCCCGTCTTTCTTCGCCCGTTTTTACGCCTCGCCGCAGTCACATGACAGATTGGCCAAGAG
>JAQUEZ010000527.1 GCA_028684915.1 Desulfobulbus sp. | reverse complement strand
CCGTGAGAAAGCTTTCGGAAATCTTGTATTCGATAGCCTGGACGCCCTTGAAGACCACCTCGAGGTCTCGTTACGGACGATGGAATGTGATACACCAAGAGTCCATTCCATCGTCGCGTGGCCGTGGGTCATGAATTCACTTTTGAATTAGAATTGGAATAAGTTCTGGAAATCATGGCTGCAATACTGGCTGCCTCTGTCTGAATGAAAGAGGAGACCTCGTGCGGGTTGGCGTCGCCAGATGGCCATGGTCAACGCATCCATGACCAGATGCCTGGAAATGCATTTGTTCATCGACCACCCCACGATACGACGGGAGTAGAGGTCAATGACAACCGCCAAGTACAACCATCCCTCAGAGGTCCAGACGTAAGTAATGTCGCCAACCCATACCCAACTCGGGGTGGTCACGGAAAATCTGCGATTAAAAAGATTGGGGGCAACGGGTAACCGATGGTTGCTGTCGGTTGTCGCCTTAAACCTTTTCCGTTGTTTGGCCGCAACGCCAGCTAATTTCATCAGCGTTCCGGCTTTATGCTTGCCGCAACGAAACCCAAGGGCTTTCAGCTCCTGGGCCATCCTGCGGCTGCCGTATGTCGCTTTCGATTCGTGGTGAAGGCCACGGACCCTGGGGATCAGTTGCGCCCGCTCTTGCTCCCTGGCTGACGGGCTGCGTCTCTTCCAGCGGTAGTAACCGCTTCGGCTCACCTGCATGACTTTGCACAGCAAATTCAATGGATACGCCTTCTTCTCGTTATCGATAAAAGAAAATCTTAAACCGATTCTTTCGCGAAGAAGGCTGTGGCCGCATTTAGAATCTCTCGCTCCATCCGCAATCGTTCATTCTCTCGCCGCAACTGCTTGAGTTCTGCTTGCAGTTGCGCCATGCTGGCCGAGGCTGGGCTTGAATCCGGCAGCTTGCCCTTGATCCATCGACGAAGCTGCGTGGTATGGATGCCTAAATTCCTGGCTGCCTCTGAAATCTTGTACCCCTGATCAGTGACCAGTTTGACGGCCCCTTCCTTGAATTCGTCCGTATATTTTCTGCGTACCGCTTTTTCCATGTGAACACCTCCAAAGAGCATCCTAAACGCTCTTAACTTTGTGTCCACTTTTTCTGTACCAGGTCATTCAGCAGCACCTTAGACATGATCACCTTTCAACGACCGAAAGGTACATTCACAAAATAAAAGAAACCCGATCAGTGGTGAACGCACTGGCCGGGCTCAAGGGCACTATTATTCAGCAAGAAGGCCCCCAAGAGGCCCCCAAAATAGAAACAGGGTGTTAGCCCTAAGAGCTAACACCCTGTTTTATTTGGCGTCCCCAACCGGATTTGAACCGGTGTTGCCGGCGTGAAAGGCCGAAAAATAGCAGACTCCCCTGGTCTATATTACTATTTTTATTATGTTTTCTTTCCTTGTTGTGCTTTATCATTCCCTGTTTTTTTAGAAAAAATCCTTCAAAAATCCTTCATTTTTTGGGCTGATTTGAATAAACTGTTTGCCCTCTTTCGTTTATCCAGGTGTAAACTTTTGGGTCTGTTGTCTGTGTTTGTCTTACAGGTTCGAGTTGCACCGTTTTTTTCTTTTCTGCCGCTAGTTTCAATTTTTCCGCTGCTATTGTTTCTTGTTTAACCTTTTCGAGATTTATTTCGAGATATCTTGTTTTTACCTCTTTTGTCTCTGTCGCTGTGCTGATTTTTACAGTTTCGTTTTTCTTCGTTTGAAATTCATTCCGCATCTGTTCAAGTCCCACCAGAATCGGTACTTCTTTCACGAAATGGAAGTAGGCCCAAAGTGGTAAATCGATCATTGCGCAACATAATAAAAATCTCCAGGCGAAACCCCATAACGGATTTTTCATCCTGCGAATCGCCTTTTTCCCTTTCCGATCTGATTCTTCTCTTTTTTTGTCCGGCTCTTGGTCGAGGCTTTCTAATGATGTGTTCATTCCGATACGCCTCAGCAAGTTATAATAATTTCAATGTATTCAATGGAGTTTTAACAATTACAATTGTAAAGTTTTGATAAGATAATTTTATCTTGCTTTTCATTCATGCTACCTTACGAGATGAAGAATAGGCTTCTTCGGCGGCTGATTCTTCCTTTTCTTCCTTCCATTTTTTGAATTCTTCAAAGGTCTTTTCGAATTCAACTTCAAACCAAATTTCTTTTTTTGGGTTCTTTCCGACTTCAACTGTTAGCCACTCTTCCGCCTGATTCAGAATGTTGAATTTTCTGACTTTCTCGGCTCTTGCTGATTTTTCTTGCCCTTTTCCGGTCTTTTCGCCGGTTATAAGCCATTTGATGTCTATATCGGTATTTTCAGCTAACCCGTAAAACACCTTTCCTGAAGGCTCTCTTTTTCCGTTCTCTATCTCTGACAAAGAACCCTGTGAAATTCCAATAATTTCAGCAAGTTTATTTCCAGTCAAACTTTTTTCCAAACGATATTTTTTTAGCCTAGAGCCGAGATTATCCGGCAACAGATTTTTCTTGCTTGACATTATCTGTCCTCAGATATATAAAAATCCATACCCAGATATTTTCTATTCTATCACAACGCGATCCCAAACCAAGAGCCATGACCCTAAACGACTACCTAGCACTTTTCGGCCTCCTCATCGTTTTCTTCGGAATCGGCCTTTTGCTCTATACCCAACTCTTAGGGCTGATCCTGCGTTTTCACCTGATCCTTTTCCCGAAAATCCATTTCAAAAT
>JAQUEZ010000526.1 GCA_028684915.1 Desulfobulbus sp. | reverse complement strand
CAAAACTGACAGTCAATTTACAAAAAGACTCCAGCGTCGCTTCGCTCCGACCGGTGGCCCACATTGCTCCGGAATTAGTGGCCCAGCTTAAAGCGGAATGGGTGGCCCACTTTTACCGGAATACGCAGTAAAGGGGGCAAGCGGCAGTTGAAGACAAAATAAAACAGATATTGCTCTGTTGTTACCGTATCAGAGGCTGTCAGCAAAACCTGCGTCACCTATTTCTGCACACTCCCCTACTGGAAGAAAACCACTGCATCAACCTTTGCAAACCGGGCATAGCTGAACCGCAAACAGAGAAAACGATGCTTCGCCAGATCCGACGTACTCAACCCAAAGATGCACCGATTTTCAGTACCGGCAGTATGCCTGCAAGGATGAAGACCGTGAACATGCCCAGCCCGAGTACGAGCGAACAGGAGAGATGCAAGGCGATCCACCCGTTTCTCTTTGCTTCCGGGCAGTTTACGAGCCGGCGGACAAGAAGTATGGTTAAAATCGCCCAGACAAGCGGAACGCATACCGTGAGAGGCCTGTAACGTATGGCGAGATCAGTCAATATCGGGAGTTCGACGACAGTTTCGGAATAGACGACCAAGAGATTGTGCGCTGGAGTGATGGTGATCAGGGAGAGAATCCAGCATATAAAGAGCAACAGGACGTTGCAGCAAAGAGTCAGTTTCCACATGAGATACTCCTTTGCACGAATTCGCGGGAGACAGCCTATTCCATTTCATTTCTTCTGCCAAGACCAGGCGAGCAATACCGGTAACACCGTAAGAAGGCACCAGAATATCGCAGTGGCCAAAGTTCCCTCGTTGACCCCCAACGCACCAATGGCAATGCCGCCCAACACACTAAGAATGAGCCTAAGGGCAACGCTCCCCGAACTTCTCGGTCGCATGAGTTTTCCCAATACTATGACGACAAATGCCAGGCCGAATCCGGTGAGCAGGCAGAGCATGACGATGAGTGCCCCGGCAGCGCCGGCAAAATCGCCCGCCGGACTTTTCTCATGAATATCATGGGAGAACGAAGCGATTCCCAACAGACTGCCGAAACCCATCCCCCCACCAATAATAAATGGCAGTGCCCACAATTTCCAGGAATGCGGTTCTTTTCCGGTTTTTTTATCCATGCCAAGCCTTTGCCTGCACCCCATCCCCACTCGAGTGCGGTGATGTGGTGTTCAATGGGGTTTGCGGTCAGGATATTTTCGCCAGGCAGTACCTGTTGCCCGCTAGGATCAGCGAATACGGGAGTTGGAGAATGAAGTCAGCCAGCTCAAAGCCAGGCTCGATCAAAACTCATCCAATTCCAATAAACCGCCTTCATCCGATTCGCCCTACCAGGAAAACACACCCAAGCCCATTAAGAAAAAATCCGGTGGACGCAAGGGCCACAAAGGGCACCGACAGCAACACATACCACCGACCAAAACTGAGGTGGTTCATCCTGGACCGTGCACCTGTGGCTGCCAGACGTTTACATCGCTGCGTCCGTACCATACCCATCAGCACATCGAGTTGCCCGAAATTGCGATGACTGTCATCCATTTCATCCTCTACCGGGGCAAGTGCACCAAATGCGGCAAAACGGGCAAAGGATATACACCAAAAAGATTTCAAACCGGCTTTGGCCCAAGACTCTGTGCTTTAGTGGCTGAGATCGGCGGCATTGAGGGGAACAGTCGACAGGCTATCCAGTCTTTTTGCTCCTCGGTGCTGGGCATCTGCATCAGCCTCGGAGCCATTCAGAATATTTTCGACCGGGCCTCCAAAGCTATCCCCCCTCATTACGAAGCAATCGGCGAGAAGGCACATGCCGTGGCGGTCAACCATATTGACGAAACCCCATGGAAAAACAACGGCAAACTCAACTGGCTCTGGGTCATGGCCAGTTCGGTGGTTGCCTATTTCATGGTCCACACCAATCGCTCCAAAGACGCCTTTGAAGCCCTGGTTGGAGGCTGGGAAGGCATCCTGGTCAGCGACGGCTATCGCCTGTATCAAAACTGGGTGCATGCGCGCCAAACCTGCCTGGCCCACCTGATCCGCCGGGCCAAGGGATTGGCCGAACGAAAAGATCCGGAACTCGCTCGATGCGGGGCCTGGGCCAGGGACGAATTACGCCATCTCTGCAGGATGGCCAAGGATCCGCCGACGAAAGCTGAGTGGAATGCATTTTATGCCCGGTTCAACCGGCTCATCGCGCTGTATATCAACTCCGACAGTGAAGCGGGGAAGCTTGTCCGCCACATCGACACGGAAATGGGCTCGCTCTTCACCTTCCTGCTCGAGGAAGGTGTCGACCCGACCAACAATTTCGGGGAGCGAATGCTGCGCTATGCCGTGCTCTGGCGGAAACGCAGCCAAGGGACCAGCAGTGATAAGGGCAACCGATGGGTGGAACGCATTGTTTCGCTTAGGCAAACCTGCCGCCTGCAGGGCAAATCATCCTTTCACGTCCTCGTGGACGCGATGGATGCTTTATTCAAAGATCAACAACCAAACCTGGAATGGATCAGGTCGGCGAATTGAGATAGGATGGTACCCCCTGATCGGTTACCGCCGCCCTCTAAGTCGCTCAACACTCCCAGGGTATACCGGGACACCATCAGCGAAAAAGCGTGGCCTGCCCCCTATTGTCCATCTCCTATTATTAAGGCGGGGTGTGTCATCCTTTCCCATTCTTCGATCAGTTCAATACTTACTTAGAACCTCTTTCACC
>JAQUEZ010000197.1 GCA_028684915.1 Desulfobulbus sp. | reverse complement strand
GACCATCGCCTGCGCTTAGATCTCAATTCCGCCTGCGCCCACGAACCGGAGGAGCTCGAGGAGCACGGCCGGGGGATCTACATTATCCGCTGCCTGATGGATACCGTTGTCTACCATCGGACACGGGATTTTAACGTGCTGGAGATGTGGAAGAAGCTGCGTTAGGTCGGTTTAGTATATTCAGATTGTCCCTCAACCGACGCATTGCCACTGATGATTGATTGCGTGCTGTGCTTGATTGCTGCTACAGTTTACTTGGCAGGCCTTTTTTTCTGCTGCCCGCTTTTCGCTTCCTTCCTGTAAGAGAACACCACCATTGCCACGCCGAACAGAAACAGCGGAATGCTCAGCATCTGACCCATGGTGAAGGAGCCGAACAGGAAGCCGAGCTGCTGGTCCGGTTCGCGGAACAGCTCGACAAAGGACCGGAACAGCCCGTAAAATGCGAGGAACACCCAGAGCACTACGCCGACAGGCGCCTTGGAGCGGCGCACCAGCCAGAGGATGAAGAACATCACCGGCCCTTCGAGAAATGACTCGTAGAGCTGGGACGGATGACGCGGCAGCGGGCCACCGGTGGGAAAGACGATGCCCCACGAGACATCGGTAATGCGTCCGTACAGTTCGCCGTTGATAAAGTTGCCGAGCCGTCCGAGACCGAGCCCGATCGGGGCGGCCGGGGTAATGAGATCGGCGATCTGGAAGAAGCCGATCTTCTTCTTGCGGGAAAAATAGAGTGCGGCGATTACGCAGCCGATCAGCCCGCCATGGAACGACATCCCCCCTTCCCATACGGCGAATACCTTGAAAGGGTTGGCAAGATAGTACGAAACATTGTAAAAGAGAGCGTAGCCGACGCGGGCGCCGACAATCAGGCCAACGGCCAGGGCGAAAATGAGGTCGGCGATGTCGTCTTTGGTGAGCGGGAGCTTCTTCCGCTTGGCATCGGAAACGGCGATCAGGTAGGCGGCGAGGAAACCGAGGATATACATGAGTCCGTACCAGCGGACTTCCAGGGTGCCGATCTTGAAGATGTACGGTTTGATTTCGGGAAATTGCATGGGGTGTCCCTTCGGGGTTCGCGGCTGCACGGCAGCCTGAATGGATACTGCATCAGTATTCATAGCAGTAAACGGAACGGCAGTCAATGAGGCGTATGACCGAAATCGTTGACCACTTTCCGCTGCTCACGGTATGATGGGGGCTAACTGAATCCGTTACGTCTCGCCTCGAGGTTCAGACGTAACGAATACAAATCTGCTTTGCGGCTGAGCACCCTGCTTCTGAAAAATTTCAGTATATTCACCACCCCCTGGCCACCTCCTTGTCAAAGAGGGAGAAGACAGGACGGCTCCCCTCTTGTTTTAGGAGGGGTTGGGGTGGTAAGGGTTTCTCTCCGACAAAGCGCCGCTACCGCGGCGTGGGCCGCTATACGTTATACGCTAAAAAGGAGTGTGCAATACAATGAGTAACGACGACAAAAAAGTCATCTACACGATGATGGGTGTAAGTAAATTCTACGACAAGAAGCAGGTCCTCAAGGATATCTCGCTGTCCTACTTCTACGGCGCCAAAATTGGCGTGCTCGGCCTGAACGGCTCCGGCAAGAGTTCGCTGCTGCGTATCCTGGCGGGGGTTGACCAGGATTTCATCGGCAAGACCATTCTCTCTTCCGGCCTGACGGTCGGCTTCCTGGAGCAGGAGCCGAAACTCGATCCGGACAAGACGGTGCGCGAGGTGGTCGAGGAAGCGGTGCAGGGCACGGTTGACCTGATGAACGAATTCAACAAGATCAACGAACGCTTTGCCGAGCCCATGTCCGACGACGAGATGGCTGAGCTCTGCGAGCGCCAGGCCGAAGTGCAGGAAAAGCTCGATACGCTGGATGCCTGGGACCTGGATTCACGGCTGGAGATGGCCATGGACGCGCTGCGCTGTCCGCCGCCGGAAACAAAGACCGCCACTCTCTCGGGTGGCGAGAAGCGCCGGGTGGCCCTCTGCCGACTGCTTCTCCAACAGCCGGACATCCTGCTGCTGGACGAGCCCACCAACCACCTGGATGCTGAATCGGTGGCCTGGCTGGAGCATCATCTGCAGCGCTACCCCGGCACCATCATCGCCGTAACCCATGACCGCTACTTCCTGGACAACGTGGCCGGCTGGATCCTGGAGCTGGACCGGGGCGAGGGGATTCCCTGGAAGGGCAACTATTCCTCATGGCTGGAGCAGAAGCAGGAAAAGCTGCGCCAGGAGGAAAAGAGCGAGAGTGAGCGGCAAAAGACCCTGCAGCGGGAGCTGGAGTGGATTCGCATGTCGCCCAAGGGCCGCCACGCCAAGGGTCGTGCGCGTATTACCTCCTACGAGGAACTGCTGGGGCAGGAGGGCGAAAAGCGGGCCAAGGACTTGGAGATCTACATCCCGCCCGGACCGCGGCTCGGCAAAACCGTGGTCGAGGCGGACGCGGTCAGCAAGGCCTATGGCGACCGGTTGTTGGTCGAGGACATGACTTTTAACCTGCCGCCGGGGGGCATCGTCGGCATCATCGGCCCGAACGGTGCCGGCAAGACCACCCTGTTCCGCATGATCACCGACCAGGAGCAGCCCGACAGCGGCACCATCAAGGTCGGCGACACGGTCAAGCTGGCTTACGTGGACCAGAGCCGCGATGCGCTCGATCCGGACAAGAGCATCTGGGAGGTTATCTCCGAAGGGCAGGACATCCTGCAGCTGGGCAAGCAGCAGGTTAACTCGCGGGCCTACGTTTCCCGGTTCAACTTCTCCGGTTCCGACCAGCAGAAAAAGGTCGGCATGCTGTCCGGTGGCGAGCGTAACCGTGTGCACCTGGCGCGGATGCTGAAGGAGGGGGCCAATGTCCTGTTGCTGGACGAACCGACCAACGACCTGGATGTCAACACCATGCGCGCCCTTGAGGAGGCTCTGGAGAGCTTCGGCGGCTGCGCCGTGGTCATCAGCCATGACCGCTGGTTCCTTGACCGTATTGCCACCCATATTCTCGCCTTCGAGGGGGACAGCAAGGTAGTGTGGTTTGAGGGGAACTACTCCGAGTACGAAGAAGATCGGCGGAAGCGGCTCGGCGCCGCGGCCGATCAGCCCCATCGGATCAAGTATCGGCAGTTGACGCGGTAGGGGGCGAGTGTTCTGTAAAAATTGGATTTAGATAGTTTTTGGTTGTTCCCGCAGAAGCGGGAGTTGAGAGGCGACACCTTCGGGTGTCGCCTTTTTTTGTTGGAATGACTTTGGGTGGTTATAGGAACTGAGGACACTTGTTCTTTTCTCTCGCAAGTTTGGCTAGTGAGGCTGGAATTTGATGAATTTGTAGTATGTATTGTGGCTAAGTAGAAAAATATTATAAAAATTGTTAAATATTAAGGGGTGTTGTGGTATAAATAAGCGGTTTTTATGTGGGGTGGAAAGGAAGTGGGGAAGGCTGAAAAGCTTTTGTTTTTTTAAATTACAATAATGCAAGCCTGACCCCAACTATCTGACCCCAACTATCCAGAGGGCTGGAGACGGACTCCGCTTCGCTCCGCCGCTCAGCCCCAAACACGTTGGCTGAATAAAACATGATAAAAATCATCTACAACATTCTGATACTTCTGATGACCATTTATTGCGTCTCGTGCAGCAAATATGATCAGAACCTCGCGGTTTCGGACACTCAAAAACCACAGATAATCACTCTGCATAAAAAAGGTAATCAACGCGGCATATATGCTATGGGAGTGCGCGGAAGTGGGAATTTGACAGGAAATGCAGAACTAGTTCTCATGTTAAACAACAAACCATACAAGACAGAGCATCTAAACGGCAAAATAGACTTCTCATGGGGCGGTGACTGGTACTCTGATTCAATGGAAATCCGGTATCAACCAGGAAAAGTCGAATCAGGAAACTTGAACCTTGAATACAGTTTCTATGATTTGAAGTGAATCAAAGCCAACCACTCGGCGGCAGCAGGTCGGCGCTGAGAATCGCGCCGCCGCTGCGCCTCGGCCCCGTTGGCCAGCAGAATAAGAGGATCACATGAAACCAAGGAACTCTATAGATCCACCAGTACTTCCTGAATTTCGAAAAGTTGCGAAAAGTTATTCCAAATCATTTATGGAGACAAAAAATCATGTATTCGATCTATTGGGCCGACAGCAAAACGCTGAAAGCGGACGATTTAGAGAAGAGCTATTAAGAAGCTTTTTATCGAAACTTCTTCCGACATCAGTATCTGTTGATACAGGCTTCATTTATGGCTTTGAACAAGTTGAGACCAGTAAGCAACTAGACATCATAATTTGGCATCGCGCTGTTCACTCACCGGTCTATGATGCTGGCCAGTTTGTCATTGTGCCTCCCGAATCAGTGATTGCAGTGATTTCAGTAAAAAGCAAAATGACATCAAAAGAATTAGATCATGGATTAGACAATCTCCTAAGTGTTGTACCTCTTGATTTAAAATTTCGTAGGTTTATCTACCCGAAAACAGGGAAGCCAATGCCTCCGATTATGAAGTTTCTAGTTTTCTACTCGCAGCCGGATTCAATAAAAGCCATTCTTCCTAGAATTCAAAATTTCTATGCTAACGCGCTTCAGTTGCGTAGCGACTTTACTGCGTCGATAATTCCTTCACTACAGCGGATCAATCCGTTTGATGTCGATCTTGAAATTTGGGACGACCTGAGGCGTATATACCCCTGCTTAATTACAACTATCGAAAACGGAGGAGCTAACTTTTTCCAAGGATGGGGACCGCCTGACGATATTTACGGTCAAGGGGTTTACGGACCTGGGTTACGAAGGCTTCCGTACATGTATCGACAATCAACAAACATCACTACTGGCCTAGAAAAATTCATGTATTACCTTTTGGAGTCAATTTACAGGGTATTAGAATCTCCTGGGTTGTCGCTCCTCTCTGCTTGGGGAGATTTAAATCCGGCCACTGGAACACGTGGCGGTGATCCCTTTGAAACATTGGAGAGTGAAGGAGTGCCTCTCTTAGATTGCGACAAACTGCCGCAGATAAATAGTATTGAGGGCCAACCAGACAGTTAGACGCCGCCCGCCCGAAAAATACCGGGCTGACGGGTCAACTGCCGAGCTGTTACACAACAAAGAGAATTATGAAAAAGACACTAAAAGAGTTGCAAGTAGAAGTTGCAGCTAACGCCAAAGAATATAAAGCAGGCAACCTTTCGTGGGATGACTTCATCCTTAATTTTGGAGACATTGAAGTTGAAGACCCATTGATCGATGAACTTGTTGACATGATAGAGCATGAGCCGAAAAGAGGCGGGTTCATGGGTGCAAGCGAAACAGAATGGAAGCAGTATGAAGAGCGAATCAATAACCTTATTGAAGAATTACTCCGATAACTGCACAGCACATGTAACCAGCGGCGACAGCGGTCTCCGCTGACGCTCCGCCGCTGGCGCCTTTAGACGTTGAACGACAAAAGATTGAGAGATGGAACAGGCAAAAATGAGTTCATTTCACAGAATATTTTTTTGGCACTAGGCAGCCTGTTCTCCCTCGCTTTTATTGCGTGCGGAATATTGCTGTTTTTTGTATTGGAGGGATGGCAGAAGCTTGGATTCCTGCCGCCAGTAGGTTTTGGAATTATTTTCCTCCGATACTTCATTCAGAAATACGGTAAGACCAGCGAAAAAAAGGCATGAGAAAATGAACCGACAAATAATCGAAAGCAACATTAAAGAGGCACGAGAGCAGCTAGAAGAAATCGAGAAGAGGCTTTCTGCCAACCTTCTCGAAGGTGAACTCCTGGTGATGCTTCAACACGCATATCATCATCTAAATTTCGCCTGGAACGTACGAGAAGTACCGACTAAACGCTATGCATCCATGACAGATGAAGAATTCAACGAGTGGGGCAAGATTCCTCAAGATATGGATGACTCAATTTTCTGTCTCGAAACAGGTGAAAAAGAAGAAATAACAGATGAAGTAGAAAACCTTCTAGAGGCGATTCGTCAGCGATTTACAAACCTTGGCCCGCAAAAGTGCCGTAGAGAATCCTTCCTCGCTCACCTTCGCTCACTTGGCCGTTGGGAAGCCGACGTCGGTAATTACCCTGACCCTGGAGAAGTCACTTTCCCAGAGAAAATCCATATTTCATATGCTGTCTGTAACCAGGATTGTGGCGTTCGTGAATTCATCGTTGACGGAAGCACGCAGGAGTGCCAGAAATGTGGTGATTTGATGTTTCGCACAGATGTAGCAGAGTATCAATTCCTGAAGAAAGAACAGGACTAACTGAGACGTTCAACAAGGCGGCGGCACACGGTCTTCGCTGCGCTCCGCCGGTGCGCCCCCACCACGTTGGCAAGGAAAACGAATAAAGGCGGAACAATGGCTAAACCTAAGTCGAAGACCAGAGAAGAAGTCTGCTGCGACAGGTTTTTCGAGGCGTATGTTTCCAATGAGATCTCGTACGCCTACGAGAAACATGCAAATATCGATGAGACCCAATGGTATATCAGCGGTCTGTGGCACCTTTACTACTGCCCTTTTTGTGGGACATGGATTAAAGGGCGAGGCTTCGGACGGGAGAAGGAAGTAGCGGTGAGCGAGAAAACCGAATAAAAGGCGGGAACCACATAGAGGAGAGAATATGCCGCTTTACACATATATTGTCACCTACCAGGGCAGCAGTTATGTGGCTCAAGCCAAACACAGCAATTTCAAAGGCTTCGTTTCAAGTTGGACCTCAGAACTTCCGCAAAATGCTTTTCAAGGATTGACACCTCTTCTAAAAAAGGAACTTTCTCAGAAGGCGTATGCCGGCGACTTTGAAGAAGTCCCTAATCGAAAACACGTCTGGAAAAAAAGGATCGAGCTTGATGGTGAGGAGTTTACGGTCTTTGCAGTCCAGACGGAACAGTAAAGGGCGAATGCCAACCAACGGGTTGCACCTGCCCGAACCGGCAGGTGAACCCTCAGCCGTGTGCGCCCGGCAGGGCGCGTGGCACGAAAGTGCCGTATGATCAACTGTGGTGGTTGATCGTTGACTTGGAGGTGAAAGTCCTCTACGGACCCTGATGGTGGGAACCGTTAGCCGGACGGCAAGGGTGTCCGGAGTGATCCGGAATCTGAAGGAAGCCGCAGGCAAAGTCCCGGCCCGACGAACAGAAATCGCATACGAGGCAGCCGTATCCGGGCGAGAAGGCACGTGACTTCAAAGCCCGATAACCATCCGGAGGGAGGTCAAGGGGACGCCCTTTAGATATTTATATTTGAGGTGTCTAGCTGAAAAATTTGGTTGGAATGTAAATATATAAAGGGCGTCCCGCTCGCTTCTCTGGCATGAGAGGAATATGAAGACCAATAGAATCATGCTGATTCTCCTGACTTTGTTTTTTAATTTGATGGCGCCGAGCAGTCGAGGCGAAGAGCCACATCATAAGTTGATCGACTACAGGTTTTTCAAGTGCGAGAAGTCGCGAGATCTGCGAGGCGGCATTTATGGCAAAGGCCCATTCAAGCGATTCGGACCAGACAAATCGAAATGCAAGAAAGACGAATGGGTAGAGATCAACCAGGAAGAATTCAAAAGCCTAGCCACCAAATGGTATGGCTACGATTGGTCACAGGAAATCCCCTTCTGGCGAGACACAAAGGTCAAGCCGTAACCAGGCCCTTGGACACCGACCGGGGCTGAGAAGCGCCCCGGTGCGGGTCAAGGGCGCGCGCCGTTGACCAGTGAACGAGAGGAAAATATGAAAACCAACCTAGATTGGATGAATGAGCTGAAAAAAGTACTGCGGTTCGATGCCTGCAACAACACATTGATTCAGATACTTGTGACATTTATTTTTCCTATCATCGAAGCGATTCTCGCTTCTGTATTAGCATCGGCAATATTCGGGAAGACATCGGTTTTCATGCCCAGTATCTGTTTAGGTGCGATTGTTATAGCTCACTTGGTCCTTGGGGTAACGTTGGTTCTCAGATCACAAGTCCTAGCCCCCCAGTATTTAGCGGAAGCCATCGAAACAAGAACTGCCTTGGAACATTCTGCTAAAGAATTAGAGCGACGCAATGAAGCTTATCGCATGGTGCGAGAAGCCTTCGACGCTCTAAATACTGAAACGTGCTACCTTGACCCTTGGTGTGACGAGGATTTTGCAAAGAGTCTTAGTCCAATAATCAGAAAGATAACGGATAATTGCGTAACCGTTTTAGGAGTTTCCGGGACAAAATATACCTTTGAGGTTTATTTCCAGACCAACTATGTAAGGTGCCTCAAACTGACTGATTCCAATTCGTTGAATCAATCCTTTCAGATTAAGTACTTCTTTAGTCCTCAAATCCCAGTTGAATATGCGAAAGGATTACCAGAATCATCACTGTTATTGCCTATATTTCATCAGAAACAAGCGAAAGATCGTACCATCAACGACGATCCTACAGTGTTTTACGGGGCAGACTCGAAGCGAAGACCAGAGGTCTACTTTTCAAGATATGCGGCACACCCAATATTTGAGGCATGCTCAACACAACCAATAGGTGTATTAGTTCTTACTTCTGAACAGGACAAACCATTTGCTGATGATGTAATTGACATAATGGGATTTATTTGCTCACTGCTCTCTCGGTTCGTGTTTTCATATAACAATTGCGTGGCATGGAGAATTGCAGAACTTGAAAAAAATGCGCTTACCAATGCAAATATAACACAGCCATAAATAGAGGAAAAACAGTAACTTCAACACCCCAAAAGGGTCAACCCTGGAAAATAAAAATAGAAAATTGATGTGCAATCCCAACCACAAAATAAGACCGGTCAAGCCGGTCAATTCCGACCCCGTTATACGGAAAGAAAATGAAATACAAAAATATCAAATCATTGGCTCATAATTTTACCCACTCGTTCGTGAGCTGGGAGAACAGAGTGGCTGACTGTGTTGTAATCGAAGATTTGAAGGAAGTTGCTCGTCACCTCAGTGGCGGGCGCCTTGTGATCACCTGGATTCCCGAGAGCACCACATCAGAATATGGTTTCCCTCCGACCGTTATCGCCTCAATTGAAAGATATCGAAAATGGTTGCCTGAGCTTGCCGCCAGTCATGACGTTGAGCTTGGCTGCATCAGCGAATTGCGAACAGAAATTTATAGAAAACCAAACCATCAACTCGCTGTGGAGTCGGTGGCCGTTGATGATAGAGGCAAAGAGTATAGGTCGTCGGTTGTTTTTTAAGGCAAGGTATAACCACGCGGCGGCACTCGGTCTACGCTACGCTCCGCCGGTGCGCCCCGCCCACGTTGGCATACAAAGGAATCTAAGGCCATATGAAATCAAACTCAAATCTTCTTGCGAATATACTGACCGAAAAAAAAGAGCTTGTGCGGCTGTTTGTAATAGCTGCGATTCTTGCATTTTCTGTAGGTGCCTTGGCCAGCCAGTTCGCAGCACAGACCATGCTCCCAACTTGGGCCACGACGGCTATTGCATTTCTTTTGATATGTATATCCTTTGGCTTACTCGCTAAAGACCTAAAATCCAGCCTCTCATTTGAGGATGAAATTGATGCAGTAATATTGATTGATCCGAAACGAAACCAGCTCATTCCAGTCAGAGACTACGATTTTTCCGAAAAACTACACGAGACTCTTTCCGCTGTGAAAGCGGAAAGTCGGTCGATCTTCAATGAATGGGAAAAAGAACCAATTATTCCTGTACCTGCGGACGAACCTTCAGAAGAACGCACTGCTGAATTAATAGATGTAAAAGCAAGTGAGCAACCTACTTACATATCAATCTACAGGGTTACGGTCGATGAAGAATCTGTAAAAATCCCACAAGCCGCTAGATTGCTACAAGAAGCTGTTTCCTTCGTATTGCTGGATGAGTTGTCACTTCATCTTTCAACCTATTTTAATGACTCTGATGACGATGTTTACATCAAAGAATACAAGCGAGAAGACATACCTGCATTCTTGCTGAAAAACAGGGTTCTTAACCTGCTTTCGACACCAATCGAACAGCGAGATATCTTTCTTAACGCTTTCCCTGACGGTAAAAAACGGCCTGAAGGAGAACTTTGCTCACTGTGGGGAAGCGATGGTTCTATGTACTCTAGATTTGATTTGGTTCTTCCAAACGGTACAACAATTAAGCATTCAGAGGTTGGCAGCATAAGAATTGAAACGAAGCGTCTTTCTATTGAACTGATAGTGAAGTACTCCAACTCTTGTGCTGTCGTAGGAAACGCATTCCTCGCAAAATACGTTGGGAAGGATCCACACAGCATAGAATGCCGAAAACTGCCAATTCTTCTACGATGCCAGATAAAGCCACTGTCGTTGATTACCTCGTCAGGATGGCAATATTACAGATGGTTGGATTCGTTTCGCGGAAGACTCAAAAGTTCATTCGATTTCCCTACCTTTCAGAAGGACATTCACTGGCAGGTCATCGAACCTCTCCTTTTTTCCATGCGTAGCCGTAAAACATCTATAAAGCCATCTAAGGCTGCAGATACCACAAAAACAGATGGGACCGAAGACATGAAAAGATCGGGCAAAGTTGAAACAGTTGATAAAGGTTCCAACCAGGTAGATACACAGGCCTGACAGCCTGTGATCTCCCGCCCCGTTGGATCAAAAGGCATGATAAAAAAACTGAACAAATCATTTCATCAAGTCGTAACCTCCTTTGACTTTTTCCGTCACTGGGAAAAAGAAAAGCATCGTGAATACTGGCATCGCTCGCCTGAGTATGTGCAGGGAATATATCTGCAGATTGACAAGTACTGGGAAACGAATGGCGGCAAATTCGCAATCAATCTCTGCACTGGACACAAGTGGAGCGTACCAAACATTGGTTCTAGTCGTAGTGGAGCAATCGAAATAATTTCAACTCGCCTTTCCGAAAATATGACCGGAGATGCATGGTGGTCGGTTTACGATGAAAGACAATTTGAAAATGCAATAACAGAAGTTAAAGACCTTGTTCACCTGAATGCTATTCCGTGGTTTGAGAAGGTCAGTAACAAGGTCGGATACCTGGAATGGAACCTGGCAACATATGGGCAATATTCATTTCTGCGGGACCAGCTTGAAGTTTATGGCATTGACGTTTTTCGAGGGAAGATATGCGAGTGGTTAATGACGTACCCAAGAGGTGTCGAACGAACTCTTGAATGGCTAGTACTGGTAGGAATTATTACCGCCGATGTTGCTGCACGTTTGAGGCTAGCAAGCATACAGGCCATAGACGACTACAGAGAAATGGTGCCAAGTTTGCTGTCTGAGATCCAACTAGGCGGCGGCACGCAGTCGGCGCGGTGAAGCCGCGCCGCTGGTGCGCCCCCACGACGTTGGACAAGTGAGTAAAACTATGAAACCAGGAAGGTCGCTTGAAAAGTTAATA
>JAQUEZ010000525.1 GCA_028684915.1 Desulfobulbus sp. | reverse complement strand
AGGAGTATCGACACCAAATCGAGGGCTTTCATCCAATAATTGAGGCTTAATCTTTACGAATGCATCATGGTGTTGATCGTCGAGTTTCCTCCAAAATGATTTCTTGAATCTATTTTGCTCATCAGACTCTATTTCACCACCAATTACAAACTCTATCCTCCTAACCATTTCCGAAATCGTTGCTGCATCAATTCCTGCTTGGTTAATTATGTTCGCGTACTCGGTCGCATAATCTTCCAAATGTCTCTCGTCGCCGAACTGGAAAATTTCGAGAAGCGCCCAACGTGGGCGCCAATCTATTTCGTTTGCATTTTGTACCATCTTTAAAATTGCTTCCTGCTCGTCTAATGCGCCTCCTGGGTGTCTCATTCCAACCGTGGGACTTGGCTTGTCTATAAAACCTTGCTGGCATTCTGATAGCAGTTCAGCTGATGTTCCGCAGGTCTGACGCTTGAAGTAGCGACATCCGGCCACAAATCTACCCCGACGGAAAAGCTCTGCTATAAGAGCATGCTTTTCATACCGGACGAATCGCTGAAATGTCATCTCTCCTGAGGCACGCTCCAAATACCCTGCTATCAAAGGCAGCGTATCCTGTATGTTGTCCGCTGGCGGCATTTTCCGAAGTACGCTTACCATCAATCCAAGTTGGTCTTCTTTGTACCAACTTGGCCCCATTGAGACACTGAGCATGTAACGATAAAGTCCCTTTGCCTCCTCAGTAGCGCCTACTCTGACATATAACGGGATCAGCTTTAGCAGCTCCGGCACGAGTTCGTGACGGTTTTCTACACCGCGAACAACATGCTCCTTATAGTGCTGAAGCAGTCCGAATATTTCATCAAAAAGCGATGGCTCAATTTCCCGTATCGTCAGCTTTTTCAGCACTGAAAACATCACCTCACGGAAACCCTCGGTATATAAACCGCATTGATCAATGGCTCTGGCGGATAAATCATTGAGAAACACTGACAACTCGTCTGGGTAGCAATCCGTCAACAACTGTATGATTCGTTCATAAATTAGGGGGAAAACGTCTTCTGGGATTGCGTAGCTGTCCTGCCACTTCACACGCTGAGCAAGCGTAAAAGTTAACGGTTTTAGCACTCTCGACTTTAAACATTCCAAGGCTTGCAATTGCTGAGGATCATTCCCATCGACTTTGGCGCGTCTGGCCATACCCTCGCACCAAGAAAGAACTCGAATTAGTTGATCGAGCGTAGAGAACCAACCAGTCTCATGAAATGCGCCAACTAGTGGGCAATCGAAATCACTATCTAAATAGGCCCTGTTGCGCCATTCACTTGCCCCCTTATGAACGCTGCTAAAATCAACATCAACCCCATTTTCAGCTTTGATCTTCAAGGCTTGAGGGGTCAGATTCTCGCCTTTGTCCGCTACAAGGTGCACGACGACCGCTGGTGCTTCTAACTGAATGAGAGAGCCCACAAACATTGGCACAAAGTTACTTTCAACAGTTGCCCCAGCCTTGATGGCTTCTTCAATGTCTGCAAACACCTTTGAGAGCGACTTGATGTCATTTGGTAAATTGTATCGTTCAAGGAAGTCTTCGCATCCCATTAGGGTTGCAAAAGCACTCAACAGGAAGTTTGTGGGTACAGACTGTTCACCTGCCTTTTTTAGTTGCTCCAAAGAAGCGTACGTATCGCAAAAGCATAGAAAGTAGCTGGTACCGACACTTTGCACTCGCGCAAAACATTCTTCAAAAGCCTCTGGAGGAGCTTCTTTCAAAACCGCTTCGAACACCCGTACGGCATGATCAAGAGCACCTATAATTTGGCCCATCCCGATTGGACCGTCTGCGTGCCGCATGAAAAGAAGAGTTTTAAGTCGTAAGCGGCTAAGATTAAGGAAGCCCTCTAAGTCGAACTTTTCGTTGAAATATCCGTAAGCCTCCACCACTTTCTGGTGTAATAGCCTCAGTAGTTCGAGAGCCTCAACCTGATACGTATGCTGAATCAGACGAAAAGCGATCTGCAGCGCTTCTTCCGGGTCAACGATCAGAGAATTGAATCGAATCGCGTGCTTCAACGCCTCCCGTGGTCGTCCGAGAGAAATCAATGCTTCGGCGATTAATAGTGCCGATTGTGCGAATAAGCTGTTATAGCGAAAGCTGACGCGTTGGGAGAGTAATAGCAGTCGTATGGCTTCGACCGCCGGCCCGAAGTTGACAGCGGCACGGACTGTCGCTTCGACATCAAACAAGAGCGAGTCAGGTTCAACGCCCAGTTCGACACACTTATCGACCCAATCCTGATTACATATAGCCACTGCCTGGGAACGACCGTCATCATCTGCACGGAGCAAATGAAAGACAACATTCAGTACGCAATACTCTACGCGAGTCTCTTTAATACAGAATTCCGCAAGTTGCTGTTGAACAACTGTTTCAAGTGACGATGTTTTAGAGATTAAGAACTCTGTGAATGAAGGATGGTAAATGGTCGTTGTATCCGTATTTAACAACAGGTGTCTAATCCGAGCAGCGGTTGGTATAAATACCGTCTGCTGCGCTGCCGTGAGGACTTTCAGGAAATCGCTTGTTCCAATTCCCCAGCGCAGGCGTGCCATGATCGCTAGCAATTGAATAGCGTTTTCGTCTTCCAGCAGTTTCGTCCAGAGCGATTCGTAATACTCTTCGATCGGCCCAGTCAGGGTTGGAAAATCATCAAAAGTGTCCCCCTCGGGTTTGCTGTTGGCGTACTCGATTAAAT
>JAQUEZ010000196.1 GCA_028684915.1 Desulfobulbus sp. | reverse complement strand
CCAGAATGCATCCGAAATTTCCCAGGTCTTGATGCGTGCCATTTCTGCCTCCGTCGATTGGTTTTCAACGGAAAATTAGCTGGCCACGGGAAAATTGCAAGTAATTTAATTGTAGATAAGCACTAAACTTGTACCGATCCTCTGGATCATCACCTGTGCCACCCAGGTTTGGGCAGCGCATACCCGGCTGGAACCCTTGGGGCGAACCTATCCCATCGTCGAGCAAGACATCACCAAAGAGCTTCAGCAGAAGGCAACCACGATTGACCTCGATGCCCTGTTCAACACCCATAACCGCTATCAGCCGGCCAACCTGCATACGCTGCCTCGGGCGGCCAGCGATCGGATGTTTATGGTCGATCTGACCCATACTCTCGACCATGATATCAAGGATAGCCAGGGCAAGCTGCTCTATCCCCAAGGCTTCAGTATCAATCCCTTGCAATATACTGGGTTGAGCGGCGGGCTGGTGGTCATCGACGGCAGTGACCCGGAGCAGGTCGAATGGTTCAAGGGGTCTCCTTATTTTCAGAATCACCGGGCCATTCTTTTGCTCTCTGGTGGGTATGCGAATGAGTTGAAACAAGCGTTGCAGCGTCCGGTCTATTACCTGACCCATGACATTGCCGTCCGTCTTCAGCTCAAGGCAGTTCCTTCGGTGGTGGTTGAGCAGGACAACAAGCTGACCGTTCGGGAGGTGCGCCTTGCAAAACAGCGTTAGCATGTTTTTGGTGATCTGCCTTCTTCTCCTGGTTCCATCGCAATCCTTGGCCAAGTCGGGAACTTCCTTCAATCCGATCACCGACATTCATTGGGGCGAGATTGATTTTACCATCGAGGGGGTGTGCTTCTGTCCGCGCCCACCACCCGTCTTTATGGAGACCGGAATAATCGTCAGTTATTGGGAGCCCTTTCTCCTCCTGGACACTTCATCGATTGCCTTTTACTCGGCAATGCTGGGCAGTACGGTTGGCGGAACCTTGACCGATGAACTGGGGGGCAAGAATAAAAGCTCAGATGCGGTCGATATCGCCAATGAGTCCACCTTTGCCCAATCGCACGCTTTTCTCTTGCCCCTAATGGCGGGAATCTGCGAGCGCAACGATTACGGCACCTGGTGGAGCGAGTATGACGCCATGTGGCAGAACGACGAACTGGCAGCCTTACTCACTCCCGAGGTCTCCCTCTTTGCCAACAAGGCCATGGTGATGGGGTGCATGGCCGATGCCACCGCCGCAAATGCCGGCTGGCCGCTGGATGCCATGCCCTGGTGTGTTGGTAGCGGTGGTTCGGCTTATCCAATGACCGGCCATGTTGATAACGACAACATCGTTCAGGCCAATGCCACCGCTGCTTACCGAATGCTCTACAAACTCAACCGCATCGGCATGATCTGCGATCCTTTTCCGCTCTGCGGCTGCATGTACACTCCGGTCTGGATCAAGAGCCATTATAAGATGAACGTAGCCCGGCCCGGCATTCGGGATGTGTATCCCATCGGCCGGGCAACCTCTACCTATGATTCCGGACTTAATCCTCCCTACATGGGGGCCCTGGGCTCCAATGATGAGTTCCTCTGGGTGGTTTACCGCAAGCAACGATGCTGCACATGCTGCGAGTGAACTGGAGGATACTTCCGGTGGTGTTGACAATCGCCCTCTTTCAGGGCGTTTTGGCGGAAGAACGTAAGGAAGCCGGAGAACTGGTGGAGAAGGCGGTCGAGAAGGCCCGTAAACTCAGTGAGACCATGCACCTGTCAGAGAATGCTCATAACGACAAGGGACAGGAAGCAGCTCAGCAAACAGCGAAAGAATACAACTCGCCTGAGTTCCAGCAGAATCTCCGTTGCCAGATAGAAAGGATTCAGCAAAGCGGTCCGCAACAGGAACAAGCGATGAAAACGCAGGGCAACAGTACGCTCACCGCTCAGGAGTCGGTCTATCTCTTCCTTTCCAGCTCCGTGCCTGAGACGGTGGTGAATCGCTACCTAATCGATATTGGCCGAACCGGCGAACAACGGATTGTGCCGGTCCTGTTCGGGTTACCAGAGGGGATGGAAGGCAAACGCATCAATGCCGACTATTTCAGCCGGGTGATGCAGGCAGATCCGGGCTGTCGGGATACACCCGAATCCCCTTGCCACCGGTTGGAAGTGCCGCTCAAGGTCAACCCGGAGTTATTTACCCGATACAACATCAGCGAGGTGCCAGCCCTGGTCTATGACAACGGTCAGGACTCCTGGTCGATCCATGGAGATACTGAACTGGCTTACCTGTTGAAAAAGGTCGGCAAGGTGGCGAACAGCCCCGCGCTTGCCGGCATCAGTGCCCGATTGCGAGGTAATCAATGAATGAACCGATAAAAGTACGTGACGAAGAAAGCAGGGCAACGGTCTCCCCCGGCTACCTGGAGGTAATCGGTATTGTCCTGTTCATCGTTCTTGGGCTGCTCTTTGCCTACGACCGCTTCCTTGTCCCCAAGGTGAAGGTCGCCGATTTGAAAGGCTACCTGCAGGAACAGAAGACCTTGCTCGCTGCTGGGACCATCACCGAGGACCAATGGAAACGAAATCTCGACACTCTGGAGCAGGTATTCAGGGAACAACCTTCTCGCCAACTGATCATCCTCAAGGATGTGGTGCTGCATCATGATCCAGATACTGAAATCAAGCTCAAGTAGACCATGGTGGCGGTTGAACCGGCGGGAACAGACTGTAGCAATCGTCTTCCTCGCTTTCATCCTGGCTGGTGCCTGGTTGCCCGGACGCATCACCGTGGCCACCAGTGGTTCGCTCGATCATCGGGTCTTCTTCCTACTGCCCGCACCCACCAAGGTGGAGTTGGGCGATTACCTGGTCTTTCGCCACCAGGGCCTCTCGCAGGTGCAGCAGGGACTCCGTGCCGATCATGATCAGATGATCAAGAGGGTTGGATGTCTTCCTGGTGAGCAACTGACTATGGATGCCGCAAAACACTTTTTCTGCAATGGCCAGCCGCTGGGGCAGGCATTGGAAGCCGACAGCAAAGGTCGCCCCTTACCTCTGTTTTCCTTCAATGGAACAGTTCCGGCGGACAAGCTGTTCATGGTCGGCACCCATCCCCGCAGCTATGACAGCAAATACTATGGGTTCATTGATGTTCAGAAAATCAGCCATCAAGCGCTGCCGCTTTGGTAGCGTGGGCTTGAGCCTGTTGCTGCTGGCGGTGCCCGCCTGCGCAACCGCCCCGCCCGCGACCACCAGCTTCTACCAGGAGAGCAAGCACGGCTGGTTCTGGTACGAGGATCCGGCTCCGGTTGAGGAGGACAGAGAAGAACCGGCCCCTGAGCCCAAAGCTTCGGTCTCCATGTCTCGGGATGTGTCTCTGGCCCACTATTCCACGGAGACCCTGTGGAACATGCATCCGGATGATTTTCAGCAGTTGCTGAACGGTTTGCAGAAGAAGGCGGTGCAGTACCCAACCGAGCAGAACATCCTCGAATACCTCTCCATCCAGGACATCGCCAGGCGCAAGGCCCTGGCCTACGCCAACGCCACCCAGTACGTCACCCAGAAGCGGGCCGACCTGTTCAACATCAATCAGGTCTATCCCACCTCCAGTCCTGGAGCGGTCGCCCGGGTACAGATGCAACAGGAGGAGATTGCGGGGACCATCCGCGAGGCCGGAAAAGATCATGCCCTGCTGTTCTTTGCCGCTGCCGGCTGCGGCTTCTGCGACAAGCAGGCCCAGATCTTGGCCTACTTTGTCGACAAATACGGCTGGCAGGTCAAGCTGGTGGATATGGAACGTGAACCGAATATTGCCCTGCGCTTCAACATTACCACCACCCCGACCTTGCTGTTGATCAGGCAGGACCGGGCTGCCTCCATGCCCATTGCCGCCGGCGTGACCACCCTACCGGAGATCGAGCGCAACCTCTACCAGGCGATCCGCTCTATGCGCGGTGACACCTCGATGGAGTCATTCACCACCTATGATTTTCAAAAAGGCAGCGCCCTGGACCCGACCTCGATCCTGAAGATCCAGACACCCTGGCAGGCTAACGGTCCAATCAACAAGCCATCCACGAGGCCATCACCATGAGAACAACATTCCTTTCCGCTATTGTTACGATGACCCTCTCCGCCCAAACGGCGCAGGCCGGCTGGGTCGACGACTGGCTGCAACAGCATGCCGGCAGTACCCCCAACTACTTCAGCGGCCAGCAGCGCGGCTATTACTCCGGCGGCAGTTTCTCTGGCCGTTGGCACAGCACCGCCGAATACCCGGTCACCGTGGAGGTGCCTCGGATCAAGAGCGGCTGCGGCGGCATCGATGTGTTCATGGGCGGCTTCAGCTTCATGAACACCGATTATCTGGTCAACAAGCTTCAGGCCATCCTCTCGGGAGCCCCGGCGGTGGCCTTTGATTTGGCCCTGAAGACGCTTTGTGAGCAATGCTCGAACACCATCAAGAACTTCGAGGCCCTGGCCGACAAGCTCAACTCCATGCAGTTGGATGAGTGCTCCGCCTCCAAGGAACTGGTGGGGATCGTGGCCAATGAAAACGGCTTTCACTCCTCCGAGGTGATGCGGGAGAAGCTCGGCACCGCCATCAAGGAGAATAAATTGGTCAGCGGCACCGCCGAGATGTGGGATATCCTCACCAAACAGGACCGGGCCAACAACAATCAGCCCCAATCGGCCGATATGGCGGCTGTGACCAGCGGCTGCAATGCCGACACGACCAACATCTTTCTCGCTGGCGGTTCACTGCTGGCCAATGTCGGATCAAAGATGAGTATCCCAGCCAGCCATATCGATCTGATTCGTGGACTGGTGGGTGATGTGCAGCTGGAAGGCTCTGCCAACGCCTACTGCATCTCGGCCATCCCGCCCTGTCCGCAGAACAATCCGGACGACATTAAGGCCTTCACCGAAGGGGCGGTCTATATCAAGAGTACAACCGGCGCCTGCAGCCAGATCAGCGATGCCAACCGGGATCTGGTGGCTCATATCAGCACCACCCTGAACAGCATTGCTGATAAGGTGGAGAACAAGGGGACGCTCACCACCGCCGAGCAGACCTTCCTTGAGTCCAACCCGCTTGCTACCCTGCCGATCCTCAAGACAGCCGTGGGCACCAGCACCCGGGCCACGATCATCCCCGGCCTGGCCGACATCACCGCTAAGGCCTATAGCCTGCAGATGCTCTCTGACCTCTACCTCCGGGGTGAATCCATTGCCGCCAAAGCCAAGGAGGTGTTGGAGAAGAAGGCCGGGCCTTCCACCGGCCAGGGACCGGAGAAGTGTGCCGCTGTGCTCTTTGCCGAACATGCCGACCAGAGTATCACCGCCATGTTGGCTCGGATTCGTGCGCTCAAGGAGGCCGCCAAGACCAGCTATGTCGCGGCGGCGAATGAGATGAACACCACGGTTGCCTATCTCAACCACATGCAGCGGATGGAGGTCCAGATGGCCGCCGAGATCACCCGACGCTACGGCAAGGATCTGGCCGCAAGGATGCAGTTGTGATGAGCAGGATAAACACGATGAAGATGTGGGCGTTTATTCCACTGGTGCTGGTCACCATTCTGCTCTCGTTCAGCTCAGCCCTGGCCTTGGACATGGAGTATTACACCTACGGGGGTTTCAACCCTATTGTCCAGGCCTTCATCCGCATTGCCTTAATATTCAGCGATGCCAGTTATCAGGGGCTTATCTTTGTGATGACCGTCATCGGTATCATGGCCGGGGCAGCGGCCTGGATCGCCCGGGCCACCACCGGGGCCCGGATCATCCCACTTACCTGGACCGTGCCGGTGATCTTCGGGGCCATCGTCTATCTCGCTGTCTTTGTGCCCAAGGGCCATATCACCGTCTATGACCCGGTCTTGAATCGGTTCCAGACAGTGGGCGATATTCCGGATGCCATCGTCTTCACCGCCGGCACCCTCAATCTGATCGAGCGCGGCCTGGTGGATATCATTGATACCTCGGCGGCCCCGGATGCAGCCTATACTCAGACTGCCGGCGGTATCGGCTTCAAGACCCTGGAGTCGGTCAAGGGATCCTCGCCCAAGGACAACTATGCCCGCACCTCCATGATCCGCTACGTCAAGGACTGCGTCACTTTCGAGCTAATGCGGCCGGGCACCACCCTGTCCCTGGACGACCTGCGCAACACCAGCACCGATTTTCTGGTCAATCTCGCCCAAGCGGTCAATCCTTCGGTGTACACCGTCTATTACGATGCCACCAATCCGGCCGGCACCGCCATGAGCTGCACCCAGGCCTGGACCAATCTGCAGCCGATCTACGCCACTGCCGCCAACTACAGTGAGGCGGTCCGCAAGGTCTGTAGCAAATCCTACTACGATCCCAGCAGTGCCACCGAGCTGGCCACCTGTCGCAATCAAATTTCAAACACCCTCAACTTCACCACCGGCACAGCAGTGACGCCGGAGCGGATCATCCAGCAGCGCCAGATTGCCGAGATCCTCTACAACTTCTATTTCCAGGATGATGTCGAGACTGCAATGCTGATGGAGAGCGACCGCAAGATTACCACCTCCGGGTTGGGGATCGGTTTGACCATGAACGAGTGGATACCGGTTATCCGGGCAGTGATGACCGCCATTGCCATCGGCGTGATTCCCTTCCTGGTACTCTTTCTCCCAACCCCGATTGTCGGCAAAGCGGCCTCGGTGATGTTGGGCTTTTTTGTCTTCCTCTCCACCTGGGGGGTGACCGACGCAGTAATCCATGGCGCGGCCATGGACTATGCTGCCCGCAACTTCGAGGAGGTCCGGCAATCAAGTCTCGGCGTCTATGCCATGGCAGCCCTACCTTCGGTCTCCACCAAGATGCTGGCCATGTTTGGGGTCATCCGCTCCGCCGGGATCATGCTGGCCAGTCTCTTCTCGATGATGTTGATCCGCTTCGGTGGCCATGCCCTGGCCATGCTGGCCGGCAACTTGAGCAGTCTTGTCCAGGGAGCCGGCAGTCATGCCGGTGCTTTGCTCACTCCGGATGGTCTCTCGTCGGCCATGCGTCAGCAAACCAAGGCCGCCGGTTTATTGGACGGAATGGCGGAACATCGGTTCGCCAACCTGGCTACCGCCGAGTCCTGGAGCTTACATAAGTCGGTTGGTGGTCATTCCGCTGCCATGAACGCTCGCAGGAGTCTGCAACAGTCTGGGCAGATTCCGTCCATGACATCACAGGGCGACTTTGCCGCGATGATGGCCTCGGCCAATCAGATCGTAGGCACCGCCTCCGGGCCGGTGACCATCTCCACCAGCCCGGATGGCACGGCGACCCGGATGCGCTCTGAATCAGTCAACCCGGACGGTTCTTCCAGTGTCGTCACCCTTGGTCCAGGTGGCACCGGTACCCAGGACGACATCCTTGCCGCCGGCAAGGCCTCCTATGCGGTGGATGGTTTTGGAGTCAGAACTACTACCCAAGCCTCGGTTCATGGCCTTGATCCGGTCAAGGTTGGCGCCATGGCGGTACAGCAGAAGGTGTCCGGCGCCGCCAAGACCATGGGCAGTGACAGCAACTGGGGACTGCTCTGGCAACAGGTGCAGAGGGATAGCCTTTCCGGCGGAGAAAACAGGAGTTACTCCGACACGCTCAATAACTCTCTCAGCAACAGTTGGAAACGGGCCTTTAATGATCAGTCCAGTTTTATCCACACGCTGGATGAAACTCAAAGGACTCAGATCCAGGGAATGCTGGGTGCTGGAGGTGGTATCAAGCAAGCATCGGTCGGTGCCAATGGCCAGCTTTCAGTCGTAGGCAGCAATGGTGATGTCGTCAATTTCAGAGTAACGGAAGATACAGCCAAAGCCTTTTCAAGAGACGAGGCTAAAGTTCGCTCTGAAGCGGTGGCGCAGACGTTTAGCGATGGGCGTGGGTTGGATTATCTGGCCAATGTGGCGAAGCGTATTGGCGCCACCGAAGCCTACTCAATCATTGACGAGGCCCGGTCAATCAGCAGGTCGCAGGAGTCCTATGGCGCGGATCTGACCACGGCTCTGGTGAAGAATTATGCCCGAGAGCGGTATGGAGAGGAAACCCCGGAGACGATCCGTAAAACCATCAGCGATTTCAACAGTTATGTCACCCAACACGGTGCCGCCGGCGTCAATAATATGCGTGATATTGTCAGTGGCTTTGTCAGCGGGCACGGATACGGCTGGGGTAGTACCCAATCAGAGGTGCAAGGAACCATCCACAACACCCGGAATCGGATCCATGACCAGGGGTTGATGAAAGGCTTTGTCGATCAAACGGCTGGGTCAGTTCGCTCCAATACCGCCGGCATCACCGAGGGAGCCATCCCACCTCCCGAAAGTCCCCTCCCGTTACAAAAACCGGACGGGACGCGAACCATAACCGATGCTGATAACCTGCGGAGTGTGAATCGACATGAAGAATCCGGGCAAGGTCGAATCCGCACCGATGCCAAAGGTATGGCCACCGAGGGAATCGGCAAAGTGTTCAAAGGGGTGGTGGACAGTCAGGAAAATCGACCGACTTCTGAGGGGTATTTTCAGGCACCGCCGGAGAACAGATTAGCTCCGGGTGAAGGCAATCCCGGGACTGTGGTGGAAATTTTCAAGAAAAACTAATCAATCCTCAGCGTTATAAAAAATATTACCGGGGTTAAATGCATAGGATGGATGAGTACGTAGTTTTTCGTCAAAGTCAATTTCATCATTGCCATTCCACTTATTCCAGTTGGCTTCCTTTCCAGCCGTCGAAGAAGATGTGGACATGCCGGAAATTGAGAAAGGACGCACCGGAACCAACTCATCCATCAACCGGCCACAAGACTGGCACATCGCGCTGTCTTCGGACTCGTACCCGCAGTGGGGACAGATGGTGGTCCAATTGTTCTGGTCAGACATGGCTGGTCTCCGAAGTGCTGTTTGCGGAATGATCAATACCGGTTCGTGTGCAGAGAATACGTTTCTAGCTAACCCTTATCATGTTTCCGAAAAAAGTCAAACCATCGGGAATAGCCTTGCAACTGACAGATACGAGGATTGAGGTGGATCAAAAAGAACGAAAGCCCTTTGCATTGTTTCCGCTCCTGGCCGGTTTACTGCTCTTCTTCGCGATGAGCTTTTCGTCGCCAATTACCGCCGGGGCAACCGTTGCTGCCTATATGGATGTTCAGGGGCACCTTCATTACATCCAGGACAAGAGCAATCGAACCAACAAGAAGATCGCCATCAAACGACTTGTCCCACGATCAGCGGGAATTTTTTCCTCTCAAACGATCAACGCCTTCATCCACGCAGCCGCCACCGAACACGGTGTCGACCCCTTTCTGATCAAGGCCATCATCAAGGCTGAATCGAATTTTGACCCCACCGCTGTTTCGCCACAGGGAGCCCAGGGGTTGATGCAACTCATGCCAGCGACCGCCAAAGATCTTCAGGTCTCAAACCCTTTCGATCCGCAGGAAAACATCACCGGCGGAGCCAAATACCTGCGTTTCCTGCTCGACAGTTATAGATGGGATGTAGAACTCAGCCTCGCCGCTTACAACGCAGGACCGGGTAATGTCAAACAAGCGATCCCCAATATCCCCGAAACCAGGGCGTATGTGGTGAAAGTGTTAGATAATTACCAATCCTATCAAATGAAGCGGTGAACCGTCCCATCCCCTTCGCGTATCCATTCAGGCTCAATACGGCTTACAACAGTTCAGTCTCCCAGATCCCTTTTCACGGGACCACAGCGCCGTCAATCTTCCTTTCCTTCTGATTCTCCCTCCAGCATCTCCATCAACTCCGCCTGAAGCCCCTCATCCCGCATCAATTTTTTCGCCAAGGCGTGGCACAGTGCGCTTGCGAGTCCGTTCATGTCCGGGGACTCGACATCTATGGTGATTTCGCCATCCTCAGAGGCGGTGAGGATGACTGCGGCCTGATTGTTGTTGAGTTCCATGTCAATGCTCCGTTGTTTGAGCTTTATACAAGATTTCATCGGGATAGATTTCCAGGGAATCTCCTGCCTGCAGCGGGAATTCCTTGGGCAACTGGGTCTGGATCACGCCAAACACCGTCTCGCCCTCGATGTGCTCCACCTCTAGGTCCAAATAGCCGCCATCGGCGCGGACATTCTTGCCGGCGCCGATGCGGAAAAAGACTCGAATGGTGACCAAATCGCCAATATGGAGGTGCTGAAGATCAACGCCTGGGTAGTCGGGAAATTTGTTGGGGTAATAATCCGGCACCTTGGCGTTTTCCATGCTGAAAACGTGATAGCCGTTTCCCAGGATCTCCTTGAAAAAGGTAAAACGATCGTTTTGTGCGGGGAACTTCAAAATGTTCTTTTTTTTCATTGCGTTGGTCGCCGGGTACAATTAGACAGGATCAGAAGGCGTGATCGATTTTACCATGAGATGCCGCCGGACAGCTTACCCCGCATTCCAGGGTGCTGCAAACACAACAGCCGCGAGGGTACGGGGCCTGTTTGTGTCATCGAAATATGCTCAACCATTCTCAGCTTGAAAGGCTCAAGACCAGCAAGGAAGTCTCTATATCAAGAAGGCGCTATTGCTTGACTAATGCCTCGCTCAGAAAGCGGTTTGGGGCTGAAGAAAGAAACAAGGCCGCCGATTCTCGATAAATCCGTGAGGCTGTCGAAGATGGGAAAATCAAGCCCTTTGACGAAGAGGCGCCCAAAAAAATGATGAAGTATGTTCCTTTCTGGGCCTGATTTTCCTTGACGGGTAATTGATGGAAGCCGTCATGGTCGAAGGGAACGTCAAGGTAACACATTGATATGCATCAGATTCAACCAGGAAGTTTTCATTGATGGGTAATTGATAGGGGGAGGGATAGCCGACCGGCATCCAGCCACAAAGTCATGGGAGAACCGGACAACTTGGCCAGGCCTCTGGTGGAAATCAAGGAACGCCTCAACCTGGCCTGTGGATCAGCTCCGCACATCGTCAGGGCCTTTGACAATCAGCTCGGCAATGTTGAATGGAAAGATGGCGACAAGATATGCAATTCATTGCCGAGAAAATTTCCAGCAAAGTTGGCGCTGACACCGCCTACCAGAACGCGATGAATAACTCTGACAAACAAAATATCCGCATCGAGCATGACTAAGCCTTACAGCGGGTGATAATCGAACTTCTGGCCGATCACACAGAGCTATTCAAGCTGTTCAGTGACAATCCTTCTTTTAAGAAGTGGCTGGGGGGAAACGATCTTCGGGGGGGGGACGTATCAATCGGCCGGGCGGGAAAGCTCCGAAAGCGAGGCAATGTGAACATATAAATTGGAAGCACCTTGAGTGCGGCCGGGCAAGGTCGTGTATTTCAGCGGGTGTGAATCCCGCCCCGGAAGGTTGGCCAACCACCGGGTAGCGAGTCCTTGGAGGCTTCATGGTAACACGGAGCTTTAAGCGTAGGAC
>JAQUEZ010000524.1 GCA_028684915.1 Desulfobulbus sp. | reverse complement strand
GCCAATGGAAAGCCGGGCGACCCGTAGTAAAGGCGACTGACATCCAGATTGATCCTCGTATTGGCCAGATCATTGCCGAGCAGATCAGCGCAGCCGTTACAACCTCGCGTGCTGATATTGAAGGGCAACTATTTGAGGCCGAGCAGGACGCCGAGATCGTAAGCAAGGCCGGCAAAGAGGCAGAAGAGCGTGTAACGGCTCTTGAGAGCGAATTGGAGTTAGCTAAGGCGCAGATCCAAAGCCAGGTTGCTCAAATCGACCACCTTAAAGCAGCTGCTGAACAGGTGAAAACAGACGCCGCCGAGCAAGTTAAGAATGCAGAAGCCAGATCCGCCGCCGCTGTTCTAAAGGCTGAAGAAGAAACACTTCGTGAGCGTGCTGCCGCAGAAGTAACGAGAATGACACTGGCTAAGGCCGAACTGCGATTGGATGTTATGCCTATCATCGAGGCAGAAATTGCAACCGTTCGCGCAGAACTATTGCTGGCACAAAAGCAAGCTACAGAACAGCACGAAGCAGCAGCGGTCGCGACCGCGAGGCTTGAGCTTGAAGTGGCGCAGCGTAAGGTGTTTGAAAATCAATTGGCTGAAGTTGTTAAACAACGTGAGGAAGCCATCAAACGCGCTACATCAAGCGCCGAGCAGTTAAGTGATGCGAGGGTGTCAGTGCAGGCGGGTCAGTCACGTCTCGATGCAGCGGAGCAGATGATCGTTCTATTGACGGAGCAAGTTGCCACGGCCAACAAGTCGGCAGCAGAAGCCATGCATGATGCGAAGAAGGCTAGTGAAGAAGCCGCTGAATTACGCGGCCAGATGAAATAGAGAAATCCATACCGGCTTTCTGATTAACTCAGGTCTCGCAATTATTGTCTTGTTAGCAGAGTAAAATGCTTATCTCATCATTTTTCCCGTACTAATGGCATGAGTATTCAACAATCTTTGTGTGTTGATAATCCAGAGATCAAGGAGGTCATTAACCTTGATAGCGGAGATATTTCACCAGTTCAAGCCATCATTGGTTCCGACTATGATCGCCTAGAACAATTTCGGATGGAGCTGGCTGAGGCTAATGCTTTGAATAAGTGCCTATATGCCTGCCCGATTTGTATGGTGGGGGTGTATCTGTCTTGCGTTAGAAAAGATGAGAAGCGTTTTTTCTTCAAGCACCGCACCGAAAATGGCAACTGCCCGGCGATTACTCGCGGGGAACTTACCAAGGAAGAAATTCAAGCTCGTAAATACAATGCGGCTAAAGAGAGTCGCGCGCATATACGCCTCAAGGAAATCATGAAAGAGAGTCTTGAGAGTGATCCTAATTTCTCTGAAATCGCCGTTGAAAAAGTGTGGCGAGGAATGGATCGCAACAAGTGGCGAAAACCAGATGTTCAGGCGCTATGGCAAGGCACCACTCGGATTGCGTTCGAGATTCAACTTTCCACCACTTTCCTCCATGTGATTGCCGAACGCAGGCTGTTCTATCGAAATGAGGGGGCGTTGCTGTGTTGGATATTCAAACGGTTTGATGAGCAAGAAGCTCGAATGACCCAGGACGATATATTTCACAACAACAATCGAAATCTCTTTCTTGCATCCGAAGAAACCTTAAAGGCTTCTATCAAAAATTCTGCGTTGATGTTGGACTGCCATTGGACTTCCTCTGTGGCTCAGGAGGGACAGGTTCAGGATATATGGCAACAACAGTTGGCCCCTTTTTCTGAGTTGACGCAGGACGTAGCGAATCAACGAATTTTTCTTTACGACTGTGAAGGTGAAAAAGCGAAAAACGGTCAAAGCACGAGTGATGATGCTTTCAAGCAACGATTCTTTATTTGGTGGCGGGATGATGCAAGACGTTCCTCTGATGATCCGGTGTGGAAAGAATTTAGCGCTGAGTTCCAAAAACGAAGAATCTCCTTTGCAAAATACCCCAAAGAGCTATTTGGATTGCTCCATGCGCTCTATACGGCACGTGAAGGTCGCGTCATAGGCTGGAGTCATCCCAAGTTCGTTTCGGCGGCTCACACTGTGGCTGGTAAGCACAAACGGGTTCTGCGAGCTTTCAGAGTGGCTTTAAGGGTTTATAACCGTGGGAGCTTATTGGAATCGCAAGACCATGAAAAGAAATGGGCTAGAAAAGTTGAAGAATACAAAGAAAAATTGCGGGTGAATGATCCCGAGTATCGGCGTGAAGAACGCTTAGATGGATTAATCGCCTTCCTTTTTCCAGAAATATGGGATGTTCTTAAGAAATTGCCATAGGATCGAACATCCCGCCCTGATTACGCATCGGCAACTAACTCGCTGCCTGAGATTAATACACCGGCTAAGTTGGTGCCGGTACAGGATACGCGAGGGTGAAAAATACCCACCCTCGAATTCGATAAGGTTTACTCCAGTTTTTTTGTGATATTGGTTGGATTAAGATGTGTGTAACGTTTGAGCATGGATAGCGACTTGTGTCCGGTATTAGGTGTTTCAGCATCGCCCCTAGCCACCTCCGATCTAATTTGTACATCCTTCGATAACTTAATTTTTAAGTCACACCAGGTGCGAAATTTTTCTTCCATAAAATCTTTGTGCTCTTGTATGCGATGGTTGAAGTATAAATCTCGCAAGGTGTCGCTATCGACCTGTACCCCTTGTGATTTGATCTGCTTGGATATTTCAGCGTAGCCGACTCCCATATCCAAAAAAGCTTGAATTTCAGGGGCAAGCGCAGCCACGATTTCTTTGAGCCTTGTCA
>JAQUEZ010000195.1 GCA_028684915.1 Desulfobulbus sp. | reverse complement strand
CTATAGTATCACCTTAATTTTCTGAAAGATGACTTAAGCCACTTGGTCACCGCAAGAATCTTCACATTGAAACCGATGGGCATCTTGCTATTTGTTCGTTTCTTTTTCAGTTTTCGTTCAGTCACTATTTAGACACTGTTGCCGAGAACCCATGTTGACGAACCAGCACGAATCCAGTTATGGCAACAATAAAGAATCCACCCCCTGAGGGGGTGGTTTTGAGTTTACCCCTAAAAGGGGGTTAGCCTGCCTCTTGCCTCCTGAGGAGGCGAGGATCATTGTCCCCAATTTGGTTGGTATTTAATTCTCAGCCTTTCGTTCTTGGGCTTCTTGATACTTGACATATTTTCGTATTTTATCGGCATCAAGACCGACAGTATCAACGCAATACCCTCGGGCCCAAAAATGATTGCCCCAATAGGTTTTTTGCTTCAACTTGCGAAATCGATTGAAAACACGTATCGCTGTCCGCCCCTTGACTATACCCACATAGTCAGAAATTGAGATTTTGGGTGGGATCATCACAATCAGATGCACATGATCTACTTGCACATTCAGTTCAATGACTTCACAAGATTTTTGCTCACTGAACATCCTGATACAGTTGGAAACTTCCGTAGCCACTGCCCCTTCAAGGATCTTCAGGCGATACTTTGGCGTCCAAACTATGTGGTACTGGCAATGCCAAACTGTATGTGATAATTTTCTTAATCGGCTCATCTGCTACTCCTTTGCTCTCAGTTGTGGGGACAACGTGAGCTATGAAGTAGCTTTTGAGTCGTTTCTGTTCAACCGGCATAGCCGTTGAACTCTGACCTGGCCCTAAGGACCAGGTTTTCTACACTTCGAATAAAACAACCCTTACGATCCGCTACGGTCAAACGACCAGTCCTCCGACGAGCATTATCGGGGCCCATTCTCGGACCGGTCGTTAACCTCCGTTTTCCACTTGACTTTACTTATCATGGATGTCCCCCGAACTCGCTCCATCCGTTGCGCGACACAATCGTTGAAAATCCGTGCGATGTGCCAACGCATCACTGAGCCATCAATGCGAGCACACCCCAACCCAGGTATTCACGGGTATAAGCGGCGTAGCGCTCTGGTTCCGAGGTCAGTTGAGCCCGAACAACTTTCGCAAACTCGTTATCAGGATTGGCTTCAAGCCATCGTCGCATGGTGAGCCATTTGGCTGCCTCGTATCTGTCCCAACCGTCTTGGTCAGCCAAAACCATTTCAACCACGTCGTAGCCAAGCTGACCGAATGATACGAGAAGTTCTGGAAGCATAAGAAAGTCGGAAATTGAGTTGGCAAGACACCCCTTGGCAACCTCTTCCGTCGTTGGTAATTGCCGCCAGTAAGGCTCGCCAATGAGCATTATACCTCCGGCTCGCAGACTACGGGAAAGAAGCTCGATTGTTCCAGAGACTCCCCCACCAATCCAAGTGGCTCCGACACAAGCAGCCAAATCAACCCTCTCGGCGGATACATACCCTGCAGCATCGCCATGAATGAACTCGACTCGATCAGCAACGCCAAGTTCTTCAGCACGGCGCTTTGCTTGCTGGGTGAACAATTGGCTCATGTCGACACCGGTGCCGACGATACCGTGATCGCGTGCCCAGGTGCACAGCATTTCCCCTGAACCGCTCCCGAGGTCAAGTATTCGAGCCCCTGGCTCCAGACCCAATGCTGCGCCGAGAGTGGCAAGCTTTTCCGGTGTTATTGGGTTGTGGATACGATGTGCACTTTCAGTGATGTTGAATATTCGTGGGATGTCCATTTCAGAAAATTCCCTTGAGGGTAAAGTAGATGAGAGAGCCTGGATGCAGAAATCCCCGATACCCCCTTCCTACAGTCCCTCATTATTATTGTTCCGTAACCGCAAGCTTGGCAGCCAGCAGAGTAAACATGGCTGCAAACGACCTTTGAAACCAGGTCGTCACTTTTAGCGAATTGACTACGTATTTTCTCGCATAGTTCGCGGAAAGGCCGTAGAGGATGAAGATGACGAATGTCATAGCCATGAAAATCGAGCTCAGCACAAACATTTGAAGAATCGGCGACTGCGCTTGCGGCGAGATAAATTGAGGAAGAAACGCCAAAAAGAATATTGACAGCTTTGGGTTGAGAATGTTGATCAAAAAGGCCCGAACGGCTATTTGTCGCAGATTTTGGGTTGAATCCTTCGAACTCAGCTGCAATGCACCTGTTTCCCGCCACATGGACCATGCAAGATACAGAAGATACACAACACCTGCATACTTGACCGCATGGAAGGCGAGCGAACTCATATGGAGAATCGCCGACAAACCAAAAACACTTGCCATTAAATGGGGCACAATACCCATTGTGCAGCCAAATGAAGCCGCTATACTTGCCCTCCTGCCCTTGAAGAGCCCTGCGGACACGGTATAAAGAACGCCTGTTCCAGGCATCAGGACCACAATCAGCGAAGTGAGTAAAAATTCGGTGCTCATCATTTCTGCATTCCTTGGGCTAATTCATTGAAAGAAGACGGGCTCCATCGATGACAATGGAGGAATTGGTATTTCCAGCATCGAGTGAGACTAGGGCTGGGATTATTTCAGATAGAGAGGCGCTTTGGGGTTCTTGTGGAAATCCCCATAGACTTTTGACGCTGGAAAGTACTCTGCAGCCGCCTGAGTCTTGGAGGCCGCCTCCTCACCTGCATAGCTGGCGATAAACGCCAAAACCATATCGATGCCAGCAGAGACACCGGCAGAAGATCAGATATTACCATCTTCGACAAAGCGTTCCTCGACAACGGTTACATCCCCAAGCGCCTTTAACCTGTCGAGGGAATTCCAATGGGTTGTCGCCCGCTTGCCACTCAATAGACCTGCACGATGTAGAAGAAAGGATCCTGTGCACACAGACAAGACAGCCGTGCAGTGCTTGCCCTGCTGCGCGATAAATGAAATAAGCGCTGCATTGTCCACTTCCTTACGCGTGCCCAGGCCGCCGGGAACCACCATGATATCCAGTAAAGGGCATTGCGCAAAAGATACACCAGGAACAACAGTCATCCCTTTCGCACAGGTCACCGGTTCAGTGGATTGCGCGACCATAAGGCGTTGTTCTGGTCCTTCGGCATGCGCCCCCCACATGCTGATCATTTCCCAAGGTCCGACGAAATCAAGCTCTTCGACTTCTGGAAAGAGTACAATACCAACTTTCATGATCCTTATTTCCAAATAAGATGAACGTGAAGCTAACCAACCTGCGTGGAAGAACACCGAGCGACGATTGAGCAGAATTGCGTTGATTGAACTATGTGGCCGCGGATCTGGCTGAATGCTTCGTCAGCTGTCCTTTCGATGTTTTTCTAAAAAAACAAGTGCAAGATTCTCGTGCACTGGCTCAATCGTGTACGTGCTATATCCAAGTTTCTGATAGAGAGTGAGATTACGCTCGCTTCTGTGACCAGTAAACAGCTCGTACCTTTTTGCGGTCTTGAAATACGACTCTATCGAGCTCATCAACTGCGTTCCTATCCCTTGACCCTGGAAGTCAGGATGAACAATGAGCCTTCCTATAAGGCAGGTACCATGATCAAGGCATCCCCGCACAGAGCCGACGATTCTACCGCTCACCGACGCTTTCAAAAACACCTGCTTTTCGAAGTCACGATGCAAAGCATCCAGAGTCTGGGTCAAGGGATCAATCTCAAAATCGTTGTAGATCTCGGCCTCGCTCAGATAGGCCAGCTTTTGCAAAGCAAGAATAGACGCCGAATCCTCTATGGTAGCCACTTCTACATTCATGCCCTGCATCCTTTGTGTGTTCAGGGAACGAGCTTGCTGACAACCACTGATTTGTCAGGTAATTGATTTATTCGAAGGCTCGAAGATTTCCCCTGTCCCATTTGTTAGGCATTTGATCTGCGATAAAGCGCCAAAAATAGAGCAAGTGAGAGCAATGCAGACGCACATGCCCGATTCAATCTACGTAAACCTTTCATGGTAAGAAATCGGGCTGCCTGGGCACCACCTGCGGCGTAGCAGGCCATAACGACGATATCCAACGCGGCTGTGAGTAGCGCAAGAATGAGATATTGAAAAGCTTGGGGTTCCGCAGTGTTTATAAATTGAGGAAGAAAAGCAGAAAAAAATAACAAGCCTTTTGGATTCGAGAGCGCCACCAATAGACTTCGGGAAAATGCTTTTGTTGCCGTTGAGCTTGAACTGCCGATGTTCGCCCCCAGTGCGGCAGGCTGATGGAACCACAACTGAATCGCAAGCCACACGAGGTAGACAACTCCAACCCATTTGACGGTAGAAAATAAGGCTTCAGATGTAGCTAGTAATGCGCCCAACCCTACCGAAACCGCACCGATTAGCAGAAGGTCAGAAAGGGCAGCTCCGAGAATACCCATACCGGCTATTCGCCAACTGCGAGATGTCCCGTTTGCGAGTGCCAACAACATGGTCGGGCCAGGGGTCACCGTGACCGTAAAACATGTGACAATGTAAAGACAGATAGTGGTGAATGTCATCAGTAAGTCCTTGATGTATAACGCGATGACCACCGGTTCACCCGGTGTATTATTTTGTTGGATAATTTTAAAACCGTGGCCTGTCCCGGATTAGTCCCTTTTTAACGCACACGTTTGCCGATATAGGCACCGCCCCGCACCTCGGTCCCTCTATATTCTTCCACGACTTTCAATCCGGCATCAGTCATGGCGGATCGGTACTCTTGCCGGGAGAAAAGACCGATTTCTATGGATTGTTTATGGTAGGCCACCTCATTGTTTTTCCCGAGTAAGTGGTGGAACGTGACTTCTACTACTTTTGGTTCCTTGAGGCGCACCTGTTCCATACGAGCGATTTGTAAATCCAGTTTGTCTGCGGCGTCGACCACTATAATATCCTTGAAATCCTCCACCGTGCTCCAAGGGGTTATCAAGGCTAGTCCATTAGGCCGCAATTGGGTGGCAATATGTTTCATCGATGAACGCAAATTATCTACGGTTTTGACGAATCCTATGGAACCGTACATGCATATCATGGCGTCAAAATCCGTCTCTAATTCAAAATTTACCAGGTTCCCCAAGTGGAACTTGAGCTCGGGGAACTTTTTTCTGGCCAAAGCAAGCATGTCCTCACTGAGATCCAGGCCGGAAACATGGTAATCGTCCATGAAGTAAGGAACATGTCCTCCCGTACCACAGGCCAGAATAAGTAGATCGGCCTGTAAGGGGGTGCCATGTTTAGTCAGAAGTTCTTTCACCTTGGCGGCTTCCAGCGAGTATTCCTCCTCGTTTACATACAGCGCGTCATAATAAGATGAAATGACATTGAAATCAGAATACATGGTGTTTTTTCTCTACCCTCTCTTAGCCGGGCATTTGTTTAGCTTGTGAAACGGGGTTGGCGCAGTTTGTGCCGAACGAAGTGGAAAAGCACAACAAGTTATTAACCTGTTTTCAGGTATCCCGTAGCCGTTCTCCTTAGCTTGGAAAGTTAAACTATTTCCAATCAGTCACGACCTACAGGAGATATATGAACTCCTACTTGCTCAGCCGCGCTGATTTTATTGCGTCGGCTTAAGCTTTTTATTGGGCACCAATTGCTTCTCCAATGCGTTTGGAAACCCGAATTTCAAGCTCCGAATAGCTTTTATAAAAAATAACATTATAGTCCTTTATGTCGAAATGAAGGGTTGATCCTTCTTTTGCCACAAGGATGACATCTTTCCCAATACCATGTGCATACCCAAGCTCATAGTATACGTTAGGACGCTCAGTTGTTATATCGCACACTAAAAACCTTGATCTTTTTATTTTTTCGAGAATGACGTCAGTGATTTTTTTTGAATGTTCAATTTCATCAACTCGAACACCTTCGATACCATGTTGAGATGTTGCTCTCTTTATTGCATTAAGGGAGTCTTCCAGTTCTGGGTTTTCTGAAGAAATGCTCATCATTATGAATGCTACATTATCCAATTGATTGCCAGGATATTTAGATGCTGTCTCAACGTTGCCAGTTGCATTAACTATCCAGAAAGTTCCAGCGGTTCCGATACTTGACACCCATTTTCCCTCTATTCTGTTACTTTCGATAACAGCACCATCTACTGTGACATGACCAAGATTCACACCGTTTGTTTGTACCTTAACAGGACGCCCGTCAACGATAACTGTGTGTATTTTATTTTGCTGAACACTATTTGGTGTTGGATCCATTTCAAAATTCAATGACAAGCCATCTTTTTTTCCACGATATGTGTAAACAGATGTACCATATATAGGGTCATTTATTCGAACTGTTCCTGACAAAACCCCATCATCATCCTTGATTTCTACAAAAATATCAGCATTATTAGTGCCTAGAATTTTTCAGGTCCAATCTCCAGATAATTTACTCATATCTATCCTTTTTGTTGCCGAACGGTGAAATGACCTGCCGATCGAGATACTGCCCACATTTTAAGAACGCGGCTATTTCCTGCCTGGTTTATTGACTGGTTAATTGATGGTTTTGATCATCATACAGTGTTTCTGTTGTTGCAATGCGAAAGTACGGTTTTAAGAAAGGCTCCATCTCGAAACTATCACGTATGGTCGCATCAAGAAGTTTCGAAGCTGCGGAAAGCAGCAGCTTTGTAGGTTCTTCATCGAGCGGCGCCATCCTGTCAGCGACAAGCGGAACAATAGATTCTATTTCGTTGGAGACCTGAAGTCGAACTGGTTCTAACGCCGCCGCAACTGCATCCGTATGTGCCAAATATTTGTTTCTGTCATTGATAACAATGTGATGGATGAGACGTTCTTCAGGGGAGAGAAGACGGACATATCGGCCTGGCAAATCTGGGGCTGCAAGTGGTCCATGCCCAGAATTTCCAGAGAACGGGCGTGAATATGCGATCACCATTGAGCAATTCAGGGCGGGAAGAATAATGTGGGCCGCCCCTGGATATTGATCGTGGAGATGATTCGACAATATGTACTCGGCCACGAGCTTTGCATGTTTGAAATCGCCGTATGACAGCAGTAAGCGACGATATTGGCGCATTCGCCCTTGAAGATGATCTGGGATTATAGGAATTTGCGGCATGTATATTTTACACTTAACAAGTTATTATCCGATTTCTGTTTATCACTCACTATCCCCAGCCAGGCTGTCAGAAAACCAGCGTTTGGGAGTATTGGGTAACTGGATATCATGCCGTTAAGTCTACCTGAGGTGTAGCCAGGTATAAAATATCGCGAAAAAGGTAATGTACCGATGGTCAACACTTTTCCAATAAATATTGACCACCCTTCCCCACCACCGGAAAGAAACAAATGGTAGAATATAATCGGTGGCCGAAAAACCTCTTTTTCAACTCTTCCCGGTAAATATCTTCATCTGTATTACCTATACCTCCCCGATTTCGCAAATGTTTTCAAGAATTCCGTCACCGGATATCACGAAGCCATTGTCCTTATGACATTGCTTCAGAGTATGCCGCAAACCAGATTTTTTTGAGAAATCACCATTTGGAGATAAAGCACATCGTATGATCACTGCCCCACATTGATTTTCGGCGCAAATAAAGAATCCACCCCCTGAGGGGGTGGTTTTGAGTTTACCCCTAAAAGGGGGTTAGCCTGCCTCTTGCCTCCTGAGGAGGCAAGGATCATTGTCCCCAATTTGGTTGGTATTTAATTCTCAGCCTTTCGTTCTTGGGCTTCTTGATACTTGACAAATTTTCGTATTTTATCGGCATCAAGACCGACAGTATCAACGCAATACCCTCGGGCCCAAAAATGATTGCCCCAATAGGTTTTTTGCTTCAACTTGCGAAATCGATTGAAAACACGTATCGCTGTCCGCCCCTTGACTATACCCACATAGTCAGAAATTGAGATTTTGGGTGGGATCATCACAATCAGATGCACATGATCTACTTGCACATTCAGTTCAATGACTTCACAAGATTTTTGCTCACTGAACATCCTGATACAGTTGGAAACTTCCGTAGCCACTGCCCCTTCAAGGATCTTCAGGCGATACTTTGGCGTCCAAACTATGTGGTACTGGCAATGCCAAACTGTATGTGATAATTTTCTTAATCGGCTCATCTGCTACTCCTTTGCTCTCAGTTGTGGGGACAACGTGAGCTATGAAGTAGCTTTTGAGTCGTTTCTGTTCAACCGGCATAGCCGTTGAACTCTGACCTGGCCCTAAGGACCAGGTTTTCTACACTTCGAATAAAAAAGGCCGGTCCCAATCGGGGCTGGCCTTTTTTCTCCACTGGATAATGGAAAACGTTAAAACTTGCTGAGAATATTCTGCGTTTCCGCAATCTCCTCGGGGGTAACGCTCTTTCTAATCTTTTCCATCAGTTTCATGGTATCGGCAAAACGGATACCTTCGGCAGCACTGATCCACTCGAGTTGGAGTCGTTCCGGTCGGATACCGATCTTCTCCATCTTCTTGTGGATGCGGGTCACACGTTTCTCGGTCCAATGGTTGGCGTCGATATAGTGGCAATCACCGATGTGACAACCACTGACCAAAACCACCGGTGCCCCCTTGCGGAAGCCTTCCCAGATGAACTTTTCATCCACACGGCCTGAACACATAACACGGATCAGATGCACGTTGGAAGGATACTGTAATCGCGATACACCGGCATAGTCGGCACCGGCGTAGGAGCACCAGTTACAGGCAAAGGCGAGAATCTTCGCTTCCGGCTTTTCATCGAGCAGCGTGTCCACCTGGCCCATAATCTGGGTATCGGTGAAGTGGTTCATGCTGATGGCATCAAACCGACACTCAGCCGAACAGGTGCCGCAGCCGGCACAGGCCGCAGAGTTGACCACCGCCGGTTTTTTGTTCTTCACATCCACGGTGATGGCGCCATACGGGCAGACATCAGCGCACTTGCCGCACGACTTACATTTTTCAACAATGATAGTCGAAGTGATCGGTTCGGTGGTGATTTCACCCTTGTGCATGATCCGAATCGCCCGCATTGCAGCGGCCGACGCCTGAGTGACGCTGTCCTTGATATCCTTGGGCCCTTCGGCGCAACCGGCAAAGAAGATACCGCGGGTGGCGGCATCCACCGGTTGTAGCTTGGGATGGGCTTCCAGGTAGAACCCATCCGAGGTCAGCTGAAGTCCCATGATCTCCTGTAAACGCTGGGTCGAAGGCGCAGGTTTAATCCCTTGGGCCAAGACCAGCATGTCGAGATCGTGGAACTCGAGCTTGCCGGTGGCAGCATTCTCCACCGCCACGCGCATGCTGCCATCTTCTGTCTCCTCGACCGATCCGGGTAAACCGCGGATATACTGGGTGCCCATGCGCCGACTGCGGGTATAGAGATCTTCAAACCCTTTACCGAATGCACGGATATCAATGTAGAACACCTTGACCTCGACATCAGGATAATGCTCCTTGATGATAAAGGACGATTTAATGGTGTTCATACAACAAATGTTGGAGCAGTACTGGCCGCCTTTTTTGGCAGAACGCGAACCGACGCACTGGATGAAACCAACCGATTTCGGGTGTTTTCGATCCGAAGGCCGGATCAGCGAGCCCTTGGTCGGACCACTGGCATTTACCAGTCGCTCGAACTCAAGGCTGGTTAACACGTTTTCAAAACGGGTGTAACCGTACTCATCCATCTCGGTCGGATCGTAGGGCGTGAGGCCGGTGGCCACAATAATGGTGCCTACCTCCTCAATGATTTCCTCATCCGACATATGAAAATCGATGCAGCCCTTGGCGCAGACGTCCACGCACTTCGAGCAGACCGCAGGATTATGGCCCAGGCACTCCTTGGAATTGATCAAATACGAGGAGGGCACTGCCTGGGGAAAGGGGCTGTAGATCGCCTTACGCGATCCAAGACCCATGTTAAATTCATCGGGCCGTACAACAGGGCAAACAGTGGAACATTCGCCACAGGCGGTACAACTCGTTTCATCGACGTAACGGGCTTTTTTGCGAATTTTTACTTTAAAATTCCCAACGTACCCTTTTACATCAACAACTTCACTCAACGTCAACAGCTTTATCCGGGGATGTCGACCGACATCCGTCATCTTAGGACCTAAGATTCAAATAGAGCAGTCCATCGTGGGGAAGGTTTTATCGATCTGGGCCATGACGCCGCCGATGGAGGGATTCTTTTCCACCAGAGTAACGTCATAGCCGCTGTCGGCCAGATCAAGGGCTGCCTGAATACCGGCAATGCCGCCCCCGATGACCAAGGTCTTCGGGGTCAACGGCAAGGTCTCCTCATGGAGCGGCTCAAGGTGACGTACCCGGGAAATGGCCATATTGACCAAGGTTTCCGCCTTGAGTGTGGCGCCTTCCTTGTCGTTCATGTGCACCCAAGAGCACTGCTCGCGGAGGTTGGCCATGTCGAGCATGTAGGCGTTGAGGCCCACCGAATCAATCATCTTTTTAAAGGTGGCCTCGTGCAGACGCGGTGAACAGGAAGCGATAACGACCCGATCCAGACCGTTATCCACGATGTCCTGCTTGATCTGCTGCTGGCCGGGTTCGGAACAGGCGTACACGATATCCTTGGAAACGACGACACCGTCCTCGTTCACCACACTCTCGGCGACACGCTTGCAATCAACGGATTGGGCGATGTTCAGGCCGCAGTGGCAAACATAGACGCCTATGCGTGGATCCTGGTCACCGGAAACCGCAGGTTTAGTGCTGGTTGGTTTTGACATGGGAGTTCTCCAAAAAAATATAGCTGGTAAGCTAATCAGTCTATGAGGTGTTCAGTCTGTACTTCTTGAGCCAATCGCGTTGTTCATCTCGAAAATAAACCCGCAACAGGCCTGTAACCTTTTTTCATTCCCAGCGGATGGTCTGGGCAATCACACTGGTCAGATCCATCAATTCAATGCTGAGCTGTTCGCGGCGGAACGGATCTTCCATGGCGCATTTAAGATGAATCTGGCATTTGGGACAGGCGGTCACAACCAGATCGCTGCCGGTGGCATGGGCCTGTTCAAGCCGCTTGACCTGCATTGCCTTGGAGTAGGAATCGCAACCCGTCCAGGCGCAGTTGCCGCAACAGACCGAGGCGTTTCCGGACTCTTTCATCTCCACGAACTGTTTGGGCTTAAGCCGCTTGAGCAGCTTACGCGGCAGATCCACCCTCCCCTCGAGCCGGCCCAGTCGGCAGGAATCCTGAAAAGTGATGGCATGATCAAATTCATCAAAGCCGACCGCACCCTTGTCGAGTTGCTCCTCAAGAAAATCGTAGAGATGCACGACCTTGAACTTGGGTTTCAATCCTTGCTCGGCATAGGTGGTATGCAGAGTCATATAGCATTCAGGACAGGTGGTGATCACCGTCTCAATGCCGAGTTCATTGAGTTTATCGACGTTGAGCTGGGCCAGGCGCATAAAGTTTTCCTTATCGCCGGACCAGAGCAAATCATGGTCGCAAC
>JAQUEZ010000523.1 GCA_028684915.1 Desulfobulbus sp. | reverse complement strand
CTAAATAATTCCGCTGGATACCCAGCAGATAGCTTGATTATTAACATTGGGCACAATAGGGGCACAAAATGAAAAAAGCCACTTGGCTAGATGCTAGCTAAGTGGCTTATATGTTGGTGAACGAGGCGGGATTCGAACCCGCACTTGTTTGCTTAACCAGCTGAATTAAAAGAATTAAAAATAGCCCTGTGATACCTACGTGATACCGGGAGTTGAACCCGCGGTCACCATGGATTGAAGGCCGTTCGCGAGTGTGCCGGGATACAAGGGGGATACGTGGTCACTCCCCTTAATTTATTTCCTATCTTGTTCCCGTTATTTCTGAACAATTCAACATTCAAGATCTGACCCCAAAGGGTTATGTTGTCGGCGCGAGAGGCAGGGACACGATTTCCGACTTTCAGGAGGAAATATTCCGAAAATTCGAAAAACCCATTGATAAATGTAGACGAAAAAAAACAGCCAAATATTTTTGCTATATTTTTCATGGAATATTAACCAGTAGCACCTTATTCCAGCCGAGATCCTGTTCGGGAATATAATTTGCTGTAATAGTAACAACAAGCTAGAATCATCACAAAAAGGGGAGAGACCATGACCACATTTTTGAAAAAATCATTATTTTTTTTATTGGCGTTCTCGGGAATATTATTTCTATCACAGCAAGCACAGGCCGCTCCAATCCCCTCCGCCCCCACTCACGAGACTCCTCAATGGCAAGACATTTCTGACATTACATGGAGCACAGACCTTACTACGTGGGGAAACGAAGATCTCACTGTCGGTCAAACAGTTTATTTTAAATTTGACATGCACAAAGATTATGAAGGCAGGCATTATGCCGATCTTTTAAAAGCATGGATAGACTGGGACCAAGACAACCAATTTGAAGAGAGTGAAAGCCTTTTCTTTTCCCACATTGTATGGGATGATCCTGTCACCAATACCGGTGCGGGTACGAATGTGGACGAGCATTACGAATTTATTAGCTCTGGGTTTACTCTTACAGGTTCAAACCTTGGCGACATCGATCTTCTAGTAAGAGTAACCTGTTCCGAATCGCTGTTAAAAGCGGCAGGCATTAATCGAGAATGGGGTTATCAGTGGGGAGTCAGCTTAGCTACTTATGAGTCATACTTCCAACCTTACGGCAATCTCTGGCAAGGTGAAGTTGAATCACGAACCCTTACAGTGAATGCCGTACCAGAACCAACAACTATGCTTCTTTTAGGGACAGGATTGATAGGACTTGCAGGGGCAGTTCGCCGGAAAAAATAATTTCATTCCATTATTTTAGTGAAAAGGCAGAGCCAAAACGGTTCTGCCTTTTTTATTTCACGATAGCTGTATGAAGTCGAAAGCCCCCTGCTCCCAGGGCCGCCGCGCCGGAAAAAATTTGTATTCCCCATCCTGTTTCCGAGATCCCTGAACAATTCAATATTCAAGACCTGACCCCAAAGGGTTCACATGTGGGATACCACTATATAATTTTCGCTCTCTGATCCTGACTAAAATTTCTTACCTCCAAATATCGCCATTTCAAAAGTCTTGAAAAAGCAATCCACCTCCTGAAAACCAATATCTCTGAGCCATTGGCATTGATCCTCAACCATGGCCGGTTTATTTTCCTTTTTATCCTCGTAATATGATTTTACGATTTGCTCCATCATGTTATGTTGCTCCAATTCGGATAACGAGTTGCGTACATGAGCAAGGAAGTAGTTATCAAAAATCTTACCTATCGAATCAGTTCCGGATTTCACCTGATCAAGGTTCAAAAAGACGCCGTTTGTTTCCAGTAAATTAAAAATTTCGGTATAGATTTCTTTTTTCCTCTCATCAACCTGATGGTGAATTGCGAAACCTGAAACAATAAGATCAAACAAATTATTCTCTTCGAGATGTTGCATCCAGGATGACGTTGTAAAATCAGCTTTAATCACCTGGATATTCTCGCTCTTCCCCGTTTTTTCAATCACTTTTGCCAACATTGGCTCGGAAAAATCAACAAAGGTTACTAAAGCGCTCGGAAAGCGGTCTAAAAGCATTCTCCCTAAAATTCCATCCCCGCAACCTAAATCGAGTATCTTTTTAGGCTCGCCTCCCCATGCACTTAATAATTCGTTTATGATTTGGAGCTGAAGACTTGCTGTAGGAATAAGCCCTCTGACACCATCAGAAAAAAGTTTTGCAAGTTCTTCAGAAAGCCATTTGCTTTGATTATCTGCCATAGTGAGGATTCCAATCTGAGTATGTTGAATGTGTGGTTAAATTTCTAGAAAATTATCGGAACTCCCTGCTCCAAAGGCCGCCGAGCCGGGAAAAATTGCTCGATCTTATTGAAGTCGCAACACAACTTTTGCGGCGTTTGCGCTAAAAAGCGTTTCAACGGAAGAAGAACCACCACCAAATCCGCCACCCGCCAAGCTTGTCTTAATTCTGCGTTCCCTATCCTGTCCCCGAGATTTACAAAAAAAATCCAATCTATCGAGTAAAATCAATCTTTCATCAACCATTCGAGAGCTGATTCGGGATCGGTGAACAACTTGACCATGTACCCAGCGTTCACTTGAGTATCTTCCATAAACTGAAAATTAGCAGTGATTTCGTTTACGACAAGTGCACGTTTACAACTTCTTGGCATTTTGGCGCCAGTAAGCATTTTGGACATTTCGTATACATCAAACACTGATGACAAGTTGCAATGACCTCGCAAATCATTCAATACTTTCAAGCATTTTGTTTCA
>JAQUEZ010000522.1 GCA_028684915.1 Desulfobulbus sp. | reverse complement strand
AACTTGAGGTCTAAATAGAGTTGTCGTTCTCACATTACGGCCGGGCCGCTTCAAAAAGACCTTTGAGTTCCGGGAAGAATGAGTATTGCAACCCGATAATTCCTCAGGATTATTTTAAAAACCAGGGGGCACGATCAGGTGGTGGAGATGAACAAGGAAAGCGAGCAGGAAAATCTGGAAAATATTTTGATCTCCTTGGGGAAAAGCATTTCCCGATGGACGGAGAACGAGGAAAGGGTGGACACATCCATTCCAGGATTGTCACTATTTAAGCGCAAGCAACCGACCGAACCCATGGGCGGCATGTATGAACCAAGCATCTGCATGATTGTGCAAGGGGCAAAACGCGTACTACTCGGCGATGATACCTATGTGTACGACGCGAACCATTACCTCATCACCGCTGTGCACCTCCCCACCATTGCCGAAGTTATTGCTGCCAGCGAAACCAAGCCCTATCTCGGACTCAGGCTGAAGTTCGACCTCCAGCAAATTGCGCAACTGATGGCAGACAGTCAACTCCCGCCTCCGCGTGTACAACAATCACCCAGGGGCATGGCAACAGGGAAGGTAACCTTGCCGCTGCTCTCTTGTTTTCAACACTTGCTTGATCTGCTCGAAGAAGAGGCGGATGTTCCGATTCTAGCACCTGGAACCATACGGGAGATCACCTATCGCCTGTTGATCGGTGATCAGGGGGAACGTTTACGGCAGATAGCTTCTGTTTTTAGTCAAGGGCATCAGATAGCGCGAATAATCGATTGGCTCAAAGACAACTATACTGCCTCGCTGCGCATCGAAGATCTGGCAAAGCAGGCCAGCATGAGCACCTCCTCCTTTCACCATCATTTCAAGTCACTCACGGCAATGACGCCGTTGCAGTTCCAGAAAATGTTGCGGTTGAACGAAGCTCGCCGAATAATGCTGACCGAACCTGCAGATGCATCGACAGTGGCCTTTCATGTCGGTTACGAAAGCGTATCACAATTCAACCGGGAATATCGTCGATTATTCGGCGCGCCACCGGTACGTGATATCAAGAAATTGCGCGAGATACCTGTGGAAGGAAGTGCATAAGAGGAGGCCAGTCATCTTTTCTTCTTATTCAAATGAATTGGTAGAGAGCGCTCCACTTTTTACTCGCATGTTTCCCTAACACAACAAGCCGGTGCACTCGACTTCTGAAAATGACATCCATTATCTGGACCCGGCTTTGTCGGGCGGCTGGATTGAGCGCACCCAGCCCGCAGCCCCAGCCAACGCTATCGCTTGACCGAAAAAGGGCGTGTGTGGCTGCGGCGCGGCCGGGAGAACGGTTGAAACAACCGGAGGAGAACACCATGGAAACCATCAACGCCATCCTCAGTCAGCTGACCTTTGCCGACCTGGACCAATGGGCCGGGGAGAAGATCCGGGCCAGGGGCCAGTCCTATGTCAAGCGGGTGGACGGGCTGCAATGCACCCATGAAGACGACCTGGTCGCCTGGGTTGCGGGGACCGAGGACTACGCGACCCTGGTGCGCCTCGATCCTGCCGGTCAGCACAGCTGGTTCTGCACCTGCCCCTATGAAGCCGGCCCGTGCAAGCATGCGGTGGCCGTGATTCTGGCGGCGGCGGAGGAGGTCAAGCAGCAGCGGCAAATTCCGGTGCTCGCCGAGGACGACGACCTCCATCTGATGCTCTTTGGCGAGCCCGACGACGAGGTGGATTGGGAGGACGGCGAGGAGGTCGACGCCGTCGACAACGCCGAGGCCGATCCGGTCTCTGTTCCAGGCAAGGCCAAAAAGACCGGCGTCTCCAAGGTGCGCAAACTCCTGGGCGACAAAAGCCGGGAGGAACTGCTCGACCTGCTGGTTGCCCTGGCCAAGGAATATCCCGAAATCGAGCGCCGCGTGCAGGAGGCCGAGCAACTGCGCAGCGGCCAGATTGAGCCGCTGGTCCGCTCATTGCGCAAGGAGATCAAAAAACTGACCGCCGAGCCCGCCTGGTACAGTCATTGGAACAACGAGGGCAGCGTTCCCGATTATTCCCATGTGCAGCGGCAGCTTGAGGCCCTGCTCGACAAAGGCCACGCCGACCGGCTGCTGGAGCTGGGCGACGAACTGTGGCGACTGGGCACGGATCAGGTGGAGCAGTCGGACGACGAGGGGCAGACCATGGGCGCGTTGAGCGAGTGCATGGAGATCGTGCTGCAGGCGGTGGCGCAGTCGTCGTGGCCTCGTTCGCAGCAGTTGCTGTGGGTGATCGACCACCTGCTGGAAGATGAATTTTCCCTGCTGGAATCCGGGGACGCGGTGCTCGACAACGCCGTGTACACCCCGGCCGACTGGCGCGAGGCGGCGGTTGCGCTCGAGCATCGGCTGAGCGTGGCGGCAAAACCGCGCGGCGCCAATTTTTCCGACGCCTACAGGCGGACGCGGCTGGTCAACCGGCTGATTGACGCCTACAAGAAGGGCGGCGAACCGGAAAAAATTCTGCCGCTGCTGGAGTCGGAGGCCGACGCTTGTCAGAATTACGAACAATTGGTGGTCCGGTTGCTGGAAGGCGGCAACAAAGAAGCGGCCCGGCAATGGTGCGTTCAGGGGTTTGGTCGCACCCTGAAAGAGTCGCCCGGCATCGCCGCCAGCCTGCAGAAGCGGCTGCGGGAAATGGCGGCGGCCGACAAGCGGGACGACCTGGTTGCCGCCTATCGGGCCCAGGATTATTTCAGGCACGCCTCGCTGGAGAATTTTCGGGAGCTGCGCAAGGCGGC
>JAQUEZ010000521.1 GCA_028684915.1 Desulfobulbus sp. | reverse complement strand
TGGCCTTGAAATTGCTCAACTCAGGAAGAATGTCGAAGGAGAACAATTCTAACTATCAATTACGATAGGATATAATTTTAGCGGGATACCTCTTGGTGTCCCGCTTTTATCTTGCATCAATCCGGCTGTCTTGTTCACCATCGGTCATGCCGGATGTGATCGTCTCGGTTTCTCTCCCTGTCGCCTCTGTCTTTGTAGCGATTTTTATTCCAGTCTTGATTCCTGTTTTGATTCCTGTTCCAGTTTTCCTGGCGAGGGGTGGCCCTGTTGTATCGGGTGTCTTTCGGCCAGTGTGACCGGGGCAGCTGTTTCCAGTGGTCTTGCGTGTTTCTGTTGTAGTACCAGCGGTCGTTGTCGTAGAGGTAATGATAACCGTGATGGTAGTACGTTGGCCGTCCATACAGTTCCACGACATCTGGCAACGGCGGCGCGTACTCGGGGCCATATCCATAATAAGGGTCAGGTGCAACCACGCAACCGGTGAGCATAGAACAAAGGCCCATCGTCGCCAGCGCTATAATCAGTTTGTTTTTCATCCTGCTTGTCATGTCTCACCTCGTAATGTTTTGGCTCCTTGAGCAGTATATATGCACTCCACTGCTTAGTTGGCAAAAAAAGAATAGCTGAGGGCTCAGGGGACAGGTGAGGCAATGGGGAATTACTTGAGAGGTGAAAGGGAAAAATACCCTGTCATTTGAACGTGCAAGTTGATGCAAGTTTAAAAATGAACGGCCACTCAGCTAGTGTCAGCTAAGTGGCCGTAATTACTTGGTACCCGGAACGAGAATCGAACTCGTACAGCCAAAGGCCGAGGGATTTTAAGTGTGTTGAATTTTATTGCTTAAATTTATGTAAAAATTACATTTTTTATTCGAAATAATTTAAAATGTTCCATTTTTGTTCCACTGGCACTTGTAGTGCTAGTCCGAGAAAATTGTCAGGTAGGTACCCACCGATGCTCAGTTGAGTTGCCCATTTGTTCCTTCTCACCTTCATTGCCCGGTGCAGCAAGGCTGCAATCACGACGGTGAGGACATCTCTCTGGCCTTCCCTTGTTAAGGAGTTCGCGCGCCACCTGAATGGTTTCCGCGATATCCCTTTTTTTGTTGTCCCTTGGCCCCTGCACAGGTTCACTTTTTTTGATCCGGAAACACAGCTTCGCTAGTGCATGCTGGTGTCGGTGTACCTCCTTCTTGAATCTGCCGACCGAGGATCAGTATTTCCTCATGCGCTATCCCGAGATGCTCGGCAATATTGACCTGATTTCTTCCGCCGTTGGTTTACGGCCTTTGACAATTATTTGCCATGGCACGATAGACCTCTGCGCCCCCTTTCTGGCAAAACAAGTGGACAGGCGAAGGAAACACTAAATTGTTCGGCAGGGATATTGATCATCATCGCTAAAACAGATCATCTGATCAATAAGCAAAAGAGGAAAGTATCTATGTGGCAAAATTGTATAGTTGTACAGTGAAAAAGTAAAGTTGGTTGCGCATTATTCAATATAATTATTTGGTTTAACCTTCATGGCGCGAGCTATTTTTGCTCGTTATTCCAATCCTGTAACGCGATCGCGTTTTTTGGAGTCCGTTGCCATGAAGACCTTCAAATGCAAGGCTTGTCGACGAATCCACCCCATCAATTCAAGGAACCCCGATCAAAAATATTGCAGCCGTGCCGACTGCCAACGGGCGCGAAAAAGAGAATGGCAGCGGAAAAAAAGAGCCACTGATCCTGATTACCGACAAAACCAGATCGATTGTCAGAAACGGTGGCGGGAGCGACATCCTGAGTACTGGCGAGAATACCGGAAAAGGAAAAATGGCTCGCCACCACCACCTGATCCGCCCGCTGCAAAGATGGACGGGTTGCCCAAAGATTTCTCCATACTTCCGGGGAAATACATCCTCATTCCGATTGATGGCCAAAACGTCAAGATGGACGCTATCCAGGCTATTCTTCTCCCCATTTCAGCCGGTTACGATCAAGCAAAAGACGACATTATAGGCAATGTCGCCACAGTTGCCTACGATTGCCTGAAGAACAACGGTCCGGTTAGAACTCCACACTGCGGTTCTCCATAATCACAACTTTTCACATCAAGAGCCACTCTTCTAGCGGCCCTCTTCGGGACTCTGATTGCGTGGTAGTCATGCGGTAATAATTGAGCATATGCTCATGACTTGAGCAATTGCTCAATTTATTGAATAAAAACAATATATTGTCTATATAATTTTCTTGACGACACTCTGATTATTCACCAAATAGTTGACTATGAGTGCAACGAGCCGACGGGTCACCAAAAAACAAATTGCTCTTCAGGCAGAAATCTCGCCCGACTTCCTCAGCCATATCGTTCATGGCAGACGGCCATGCCCGAAAGCGGTGGCAGTTCGTCTCGAAATGGTCACCGGCATCAGCAAGGTGACCTGGGTATGGGGAAGCCCCTTTGAAATACGGGAGGCTCTCGAACGGTTCATGAAGCGCCAGGGAGGTCAGGGTGGATATTGAGGCCAGGCTTGCCGCCATTGAAGAAAAGCAAAACCAGATTCTCAATCTGCTCGTCAACAAAGAGGTGGCAATGGGGAAGACCATGACCCTCAAGGAGGCGGCCAGGTATGCCGGCTACTCCCCGGATCATTTCAGAAGACTGGCGGTCGAGCAGCATTTGATCCCTTTTGCCCGACCTTCAGGGCAGCAGAAAGGCAAGATTCTATTTCGTAAGCCTGACCTGGATCGCCTTTTGGGCGAGGACAAGGACG